>CAYMKQ010000001.1:0-18780 GCA_964391175.1 uncultured Gemmatimonadaceae bacterium
TACGGACTTCTTCGTCATCTGGCCTCTCGTTCCGAGGACAGAAGCGGAGTTCCGCCAAGGGCGACGACTCAGGCTTGATTGGTTTATTGTTCTCGCAACTCGAAGCTCTGCTTCTGTCATCCCGCATCCGTGTCGTTCTTGGCTGACTTCTCCTATTCAGGCTGTCCACCCCCGCAAGTGCCCACGGAGCGGGGACGAAGCCTGACCAAGCAATTTGACCCACTACTAGCCGGCCTCACCCTTTCCGCGCTACGAGCAGCATCTCCGACGAGGTACGGCGCAGCGGGCGATCGTTGAAGCCGTCGTACGCTTCCACCACTACGAGTCCGGCGTCAGCACACAGCTCCGCCAGGCGCGTCGCGGTATACAGTCTGAGCCGATGCCGGCGAACACCCGACTTCGAGCCGCGCCGCCACGTCGAGGAAACCGTGAGCACGCCCGAGAGTGGGTCGAACTCCCGCTCCTGCGCGAACATGGTCTCATCGTGGGAAGTCCACCAGTCGCGCGCGAGGAAACGAGCCATCACGCCGTCCCTGCTGGCGCCATGCCACACCAGAACGCCACCGGGCTTCAATACCCTCGCGAACTCAGCGATCACCCGCGCGTCGTCCGCCGGATGAGCGAAGAACCCGAACGACGTGAAGAGATTGAGCACGGCGTCGAATCGCCTCGTCCATCGCGTGGGGAGCCGCCGCATGTCGCCCCTCTTGTAGCGAAGATTCCGACCCGTCCCGCGCTTCCTGGCCAGGCCGAGCAGCACCTTGGAGTAGTCGAGCCCATCGACGTCATATCCAGCCTCGGCCAGCAAGTGCGCGTGTCTTCCCTGGCCGGCAGCTACGTCCAGCAGACGCGATCCGACCGGAAGGCCGAGCAGCTCGATCAGCCGCGCTGCTTCAGCGCGATCTCGCTCGGGCGTGAAGAGAGGGCCGTACTCCAGGAGGTAGTGGGCGTCGAAGGCGGATTCCCACCACTCGCTCTGTTTCCTCAGAAGAAGACTGGCTCTCGATAGGCGCCGAACACCGACTCCATTGCCGCGCGTATCTCATACAGCGTGCAGTAGGCGCGCGCGCAGTCGAGGATGTAGGGCATCAGGTTCTTCGACGTCTTCGCCGCCTCGCTGAGCTCGCTCAAGCGCCGCTCCACGAGTGCACTGTCCCGCCGCGAGCGCATCTTCGCCATGCGCTGGCGTTGATCCCTCTCCGTCTCCTCCGAGATCTTGAGGAGCTCGATCCTGAGCTCCGGCTCGTCGGTGACGAAGTCGTTCACGCCGACGATCACGCGACGGTGCTGCTCGATCTCCCACTGTTGCCGGGCCGCGGATTCGCTGATCTTCCGCTGAAGCCAACCTGTCTCGAGTCCGCGCACCACTCCGCCGACCTCTTCGATCTGCTTGAACAGCGATTCCGCCTCGCGCTCGAGCTCGGTCGTCAGCGTCTCCACGTAGTACGAACCACCGAGCGGGTCGATGACGTTCGGAATCCCCGTCTCGTAGGCGAGAAGCTGCTGCGTCCGAAGCGCCACCTGCACCGACTCCTCGGTGGGCAGCGCGAGGGTCTCGTCCATGGAATTGGTATGCAGCGACTGGGTGCCGCCGAGCACCGCCGCCATCGCCTGGTATGCGACGCGGACGACGTTGTTCATCGGCTGCTGGGCAGTGAGAGTGACGCCCGCCGTCTGAGAGTGGAAGCGCATGACCAGCGAGCGCGGATCCTTCGCGCCATACCGCTCGCGCATGTGCCGGGCCCAGATGCGCCGCGCGGCACGAAGCTTGGCGATCTCCTCGAAGAAGTCGTTGTGGATGTCCCAGAAAAACGAGAGGCGCGGAGCGAAGCTGTCGACGTCGAGCCCACGCGCGATTCCGCGCTCGACGTAGGTGAACCCGTCGGCGAGGGTGAACGCCAGCTCCTGCGCGGCCGTAGCGCCCGCTTCGCGAATATGGTAGCCGGAGATCGAGATCGTATTCCACTGTGGCACGTGCTCGGCGGACCACTCGAAGCAGTCGACGATGAGGCGAAGCGCCGGCTCGATGGGATAGACCCACGCGTGCTGCGCCATGTACTCCTTCAGAATGTCGTTCTGAATCGTTCCGCGCAGCTTCCTTGAGTCGATGCCGTGCTTCTCCGCCGCCGCGATGTAGAAGCAGTAGAGAATTACCGCCGGCCCGTTGATCGTCATGGACGTCGAGACCTGGTCGAGCGGGATTCCGTCGAACAGCATCTCCATATCGGCGAGGCTCGAGATCGCGACCCCGCACTTGCCGACTTCACCCTCCGACCTGGGGTGGTCGGAGTCGTAACCCATCAGCGTCGGAAAGTCGAACGCGACCGAGAGGCCGGTCTGCCCGTGAGCGAGGAGGAACTTGTATCGCTCGTTCGTGTCGCGCGCGCTCCCGAACCCGGAGAACTGCCGCATCGTCCAGAGACGCCCGCGATAGCCGGTAGGATGAATCCCTCGCGTGTAAGGGAAAAATCCCGGCATGCCCAACGCTTCGGCGTCGGTCTCCGCTGCGTCGAGAGGCGTATAGATCGGCTGGACCTCCCTGGTGGAGTTGGTGAACGCGATGTCGCGCAGCTCACCCTTCGCGTACTTCTTCCGCCACTCCTCGACTTCCTTTCTGAGGAGCCGCAGCTCGGCGCTCTGCTCCTCGATCGTCGCGATCAGCTCGGTATCGGCCGCGCCCTTGGAGCTGGGGCTCTTGAGTTTGGTCATGGCTTCTCATCTCCGCGTACGAGCTCGGCGCTCTGACGAAGCAACTGGTCGGCGACCGTGAACGGCGTCGCCTTTCCCTCTTCCACCGACGGAAGCTGCAGCTCCAGCCAGCTCATAGTGCCTGTGTCCTTCCACAGCCGGTGCTGAACTTTTTGCTGGACGACATCCATCACTCGCTCGCGCATTCTCTCGCGCCGCCGTGCGCGTAGGCCTCCGCTCTGCTCAAGATAAGCGAAGTGCCGGTCGAGTGCCGCAGTTATACCATCAATACCCTCCTGCTTCACCGCCACGGCATTCAGCACGGGCGGCGTCCATTCGGCTGGATTTTTCGCGGCCGCCGCCTCTCTCGCTGCGCGCCGGGGATTCATCCGCTTGAGATCCACGCCGTGATGCGCCGGCACGTTACCGAACGAGACACCCTTCCGGAGCCCCAGCATCAGCTCGACGTCATTGCGGACCCGGTCGGCTCCGGGGCGGTCCGCCTTGTTCACCACGAAAATATCGGCGACCTCCATCACTCCCGCCTTCAAAGTCTGAATCGAGTCACCCGACTCGGGCACCAGGATCAGCACCGTTGAGTCGGCTGTGCGCGCGACGTCGAGCTCCGACTGCCCGACGCCGACGGTCTCGATGAGAAGTCGATCGAAGCCAAAAGCGTCGAGTACGTCGGCCACCTCGCGCGTCGCCGTGGCCAGGCCGCCAAGAGATCCGCGCGTCGCCATGGACCGAATGAACACCCCGGGATCGAGCGCCACATTCGCCATTCGAACGCGGTCTCCCAGCAGCGCGCCGCCCGTGAAAGGCGAAGTCGGATCAACCGCAATGACTCCCACCTTGAGGCCGGCATCGCGATAGCTCTTCACGAGGAGCGCCGCGATCGTACTCTTACCCGCTCCTGGCGGGCCCGTCAGCCCGACGCGCCGGGCGCGTCCTGTGCGAGCGTGGAGCGTGCCGAGGATCTGCTCGAACCCCTCCCGGTGGTTCTCGACGATGCTGACCACGCGCGCGAGAGCCGCGGGCTTCCCCGCGTCGAAATCCGCGAGCAGGCGCTCAGATGACACGGGCGAGAATCCTCTCCTGCTGGCGCCACATCGGCGAATTGGTGCGCGTCGAGCTCTCCGGGTGCTCGTGCCCAACTACGTGAAGCGTTCCATGAACGACGAGGCGCAACAGCTCTTCGTCGGGTGATATGCCCTGCCTCCTCGCGTTCGCGCGGGCGACTTCCGGACAGATGTAGATGTCGCCCACTACGGCGTCCCTCGATCCGTATCTGCCGAGACCGAACGAGATCACATCGGTCGCACCGCGATGTCCGAGATAGCGACGATTCAGCTCCGACATTGCTGCTCGGCCAACGAAGGTGATCGAGATCATTGCATCCTTCACTCCCTCGGCTCTCAGCGTGGCGACCGCCGCTTTCCTGACGCGATCGCGCGAAACGGTAAGCCTGCGGACGGTGGAAGAAATATCGATCGCGGGGCCGCGCGGAGGAGGCTTCATCGTCTCAAGCCTCCTCGGCGGTTCCGCTCAGGCGCCCGAGTCCTCGGCGTACGCTTTGATGATCTCACGAACGAGACGATGACGCACGACGTCAGCATCCGTGAGGTAGTAGAAGCCGATCCCATCGATCCCTGGCAGAATTCGCTCGATCTGCACCAGGCCGGAGTCTTCACGGTGGGGAAGGTCGATCTGCGTCTTGTCGCCGGTGATGACGGCCCTCGAGTTCACGCCGAGGCGGGTGAGGAACATCTTCATTTGCGCGTTGGTGGCGTTCTGCGCTTCGTCGAGAATCACGAAAGCGTCGGCGAGCGTGCGGCCGCGCATGTACGCGAGCGGCGCGATCTCGATCGTGCGTGTCTCCAGCGCCTTCTGCACGCGCTCGTGGGGCATCATGTCCTCTAGTGCGTCGTAGAGGGGACGGAGGTAGGGATCGATCTTCGCCTGCATGTCGCCCGGCAGGAATCCAAGGCTCTCTCCCGCTTCGACGGCGGGACGCGCGAGGACGATTCGGCGGACGCGCTTCCGCGCGAGCGCATCGACCGCCGCCGCCACGGCGAGGTAGGTCTTGCCAGTGCCGGCCGGTCCGATGCCGACGACGATGTCGTTCTCTGCCATCAGCTTCATGTATTCGGCCTGACCGCTCGTCTTGGCCTGTATGATCTTCCGGACGCCCGGCAGGACGATGCGGGTATCGCTGTCGATTCCGTTGCCGTTGCCCTCGCGCGGGCCTTCGATGCTCATGCGGAGCACGTCGTCGGCGGTGAGGGGCATCTGCTGCTTTGCCGTGTCAATCATCCGCTGCGCGATCGGCATGGCGCGGGCAACGGCCTCGGCATTTCCACTGACCGCGAGCGTGTCGCCGCGCAGCGCAATCTTGGCGCCCGTCTGCCGCGCCAGCTCCACCAGATTCTCGTCGTTGACGCCGCCAAGCGTCAGCATGTCCGCGCCTTCGGTCGAGAGGCGCTGAATCGTTGTCTCTTCCGTCACGTCAGGTTGTCATCGGCTGAAGATGAAGCTCCCTCAGGTCCTCGGGTGGCACGACCGACGGCGCGTCCTCGAACAGCGCCCTCGCCGCTGTAGTCTTCGGGAAAGCAATCACGTCACGGAGAGAAGACGCTCCAGCCAGCACCATCGCAAGCCTGTCAAACCCGAACGCGATTCCGCCGTGCGGCGGCGCGCCCGCGCTCAAGGCATCGAGCAGGAAGCCGAAGCGATTCTGCGCCGTCTTCGCATCGACGCCCAGCAACGCCAGCACCTTCCGCTGCAGCGCAGGATCATTGATGCGGATGCTGCCCCCGCCCAGCTCCAGTCCGTTCAATACCACGTCGTACGCGAGTGCACGCACCTTCTCTGGCGCCGAATCGAGGAGCTCGAGGTCGTCCGGGTGGGGAGCCGTGAACGGGTGATGCACCGAGCTGAGCGCGCCGTTCTGTTCGCGGATGAACATTGGAAAATCGGTCACCCACAGGAACGACCGCTTGTTCTCCGGCACCAGCGACAGCCGCTGAGCGACATCCTGCCGGACGCGATCGAGTGCCGGATTGCTGACGTGCTCCGTGCCTGCAACGAGCAGACACAATTCTCCCTCTCCGATGGCGAGACGCTGCACGCCACTTTCGCTCAGAAACTTCGCGGCTGGTCCTTCGAGTCCGCCGGCGCCGCGCTTAAGCCGGATGAGCCCTCCGGCGCCGGCGGATTTCGCGATGCCTTCGATCTCATCGAGCTGCTTGCGCGAAAGAGCTGCGCCGCCCCGAACCTTCAGGCCACGAACGCGGCCACCCGCCGCGAGGACAGCATTCGTGACGCCGAACTCCGATCCGCGAAAAGCATCGCTGGCGTCGAACAGCTCCAATGCATACCGAGTGTCGGGACGGTCGGACCCGAACCGCTCCATCGCATCAGTGAAGCGCAGACGCTCGAACTGTGGAGGAATCTCGTGCCCGGCCTCCTTCCACAACGCCGCGAGCAATCCTTCTGTGAGCGAGAATATGTCCTGGGGCTCGATGAACGACGCTTCGATATCGATCTGCGTGAACTCGGGCTGCCTGTCGGCGCGCAAATCCTCGTCTCGGAAGCAGCGCGCAATCTGGAAGTACCGGTCGAACCCCGAGATCATGAGCAGCTGCTTGTACACCTGGGGCGACTGTGGCAGCGCGTAGAATTCGCCCGGATGCACTCTGCTCGGCACGATGTAATCGCGCGCTCCCGATGGCGCCGGCTTCGAGAGAATCGGAGTCTCTATCTCGAGATAGCCGCGCTCGTCGAGGAATCGGCGCGTCGTCTGCTGAAGCCTGTGCCGGAGGATCAGATTCTTCTGGAGCTCGCTGCGGCGCAGGTCCAGGTTCCTGTGCTTGAGACGCAGCTCCTCGGCGGGGAGGTTTTCTCCTCTTCCACGCGCGACCGGAATTGCCGGCGTCTCCGCGGGTCCGACGATCTTGAAATCCTTCGCTTGGATCTCGATGTCGCCCGTCTCCATTTCCGCGTTCCGCATCTGGGGCGGACGCGCCGCGACTTCGCCCTCGATGGTCACGACGGTTTCGAGACCGAGCTTGCCAGCGCGCTCGATGACGTCGGTCGGCGTCCACTTCGGGTCGAATGACACCTGCACGATTCCGGCGCGATCGCGCAGGTCGAGAAAGACGATCCCGCCGAGGTTCCGCGTGCGGTGTACCCAGCCGCCGAGTCTGACGTTGGCGCCGACGTGGGAGGGTCTAAGCTCGCCGGCCAGGTGAGAGCGCTTGGCCGTCGCAAAACGGGATGAAGGAGGCGTGGAGGTCAGCGCCGGGCCGTATGGGTCGAATAAGGCATCAAGAGGGGTTAAATTTAGTAGTTGCATAGACTTGGTGGAAGGAGCATGACCCAGAAAAACACACGTCCGGAGGCCGCTTCGGCAAAGCAGAACCTCCTGAACATGCTCCCCGCGGACGCCGAGCGCGTGCTCCGGGACTTTGCGGTCGAGCGGGGGGAAAGGCCCTTCCGCGGATCTCAGGTGCTGCGTCATCTCTGGCAAAATCCCGCGGAGAGCTTCGCCGCGATGACTGACCTCCCCGTCGCATTCAGGACTCTTCTCGACGAGACGTTCAGCATTCCGCGACTCACGCTCTCGATGCGCCAGATCTCGAGCGACGGAACGGAAAAGTTTCTCTTTCGACTGGAGGACGGCGAGTTCATCGAGACCGTCTCCATACCGGAAGGCTCGCGACTCACCCTCTGCATCTCGTCGCAGGCCGGTTGCGCGCTTCAGTGCGCATTCTGCGCGACGGGCGCGATGGGATTCACCCGCAACCTCCAGATGTTCGAAATCGCTGGCCAGGTGCGCGAGATGAAGCTGCTCTCCCCCGCTCTGGCACCGACCAATATCGTGTTCATGGGGATGGGCGAGCCGCTCATGAACTGGAAGGCCGTCGATCCCACGCTGACGGTGCTGAACTCGCAATCCGGGCTCGGTATTGGCGCGCGTCACATCACCGTCTCCACCGTGGGCGTGCTTCCGGGAATCGTCGCGCTCGGCGAACGACCCGAGCAATTCCGCCTGGCATTGTCGATTCACGCGCCGAATGACGACCTTCGCCAGTCGCTGATGCCGATCAACACGAAGTATCCGCTCGCGAGCGTGATCGAGGCCGCCAAGGTGTTCGACCGCCGAGTGACGTTCGAGTACGTCATGCTCGGTGGAATCAACGATGGCGGGGAGCAGGTCGCGGAGCTCGCCGCGCTGGCGCGTGAGTGCCGCGCGTTTGTAAACCTGATTCCTCTGCACCCCGGAGGCGCCGGCGACTTTACGCCGAGCTCGCCCCAGCAGATTCTCTGGTTTGCCCGGAGACTCAGGGCGGCGGGCGTCGAGGTAGCGGTGCGGAAGAGCCGCGGGATGGACATCGCCGCGGCGTGTGGGCAGCTAAGGGTAGAACGGCAGCGGAGGGGGACGCCAGTCGGCGCCGAGGATGACGGTAACGTCCAGGTAGCGTGAGCTGTCCGGCCGTGATTCCACGGCTGCTTTCATCGCTCGACCCACGAGATACGCCCATTCGGGGTGGCCGGAACGATCGAGCACTATGGTGCTGTCTCTCTGCTCGGTACTCGTGCCTGCTCCCACCACGTCGAAGCCGCGATCCCTCAGATAGAGTGTCGCACGCCGCGCCAGGCCCCTCGTCCTGGTGCCGTTGAGAACCTCCACCTTGATTCGGATTCCCGGCGGCGCCTTCGCATCTGTCGGCGCGTCGCCAGCGCCGGAACGTGCGCTCCATTCGCGCCAGCCCAGCCAGCCCAGACCGCCAATGACCAGCGCCGCTACGATCATTCTGCCGTAGCGTCGGCCCCTCAGCGTCACCTGAGACTATTCCAGAGGGCGACGGTTTCCGGGAAGATGTGATTGCCTTCGCGCACCGACCACTCGAGGCGAAAGCGTACCACCTGGCGAAAGACACCGTCGAAGTTGTGCGGCACCTGGCTCGCGAGAAACCCGCGGTCTTCCGCGAGGAATTTCCGACCCGGCTCGAGGTAGTCCGCCATGTACAGGGCGCGCCCGGTGCGGTCCCAGTTCGCGGATCCGACCGTGTGGAACCGGATCGCATCGAGAAGGTTCTGTCGCCCCTCGCCCTCCCCCTGGAGCTTGATGGCGACCGCGGGGCCATGCAACAAGCCGAGTGGTGAGGATCGGTCACCGGTGATTTGTCGCAGCTCCGATTCGGGTGCGTCTCGCAGCGCGTCATGCCAGGCCCCCGCATCCAGCCACGCGTTCGCCTCGTCGGCGGAGAGGCGCATGGCGGCGCCCCACGCTCTGAGTAACGATGTCACGCGCTGGATGTGCGCGAGGCGCCTCTCGCCAACCTGCGCCCAGACAGGCAACCCGGAAACTTGCAGCTGCACCATCTCAGAAAATGATGTTGTCGATCAATCTTGTCTCGCCCACTCGAACCGCGCCGATCGCGGCATCTCCCTCGTGGACGATGTTCACTCGCTGAAAGGTGTCGGCGTTCACCGCGGCGAGATACCGAGGCGTGAGTCCCACGACCCGCTCCAGCATGCGCCACCCGATTGCTTCGAGCGCGCTGGCCCGCCGCTCGCCCCTGGCAAACGCTTCGCGCACGGCAAAGAGCGCCCGGGAGAGAATGAGGCCATGCTCCCGCTCCTTCGGCGAGAGGTAGCGGTTCCTGCTCGACATCGCGAGCCCATCGGGCTCTCTCACAATGGGCGCGACAACTATCTTGAGCGGAAAATCGAGATCGCGGACCATCGCGCGCACCACCGCGGCCTGCTGGAGATCCTTCTGTCCGAACACCGCGACGTCCGGGCGCACGATGTGGAAGAGCTTGGCGACGACCGTGAGGACACCCTCGAAGTGGTGGGGGCGCACGGCGCCCTCCCATTCCTTGCCGATGCTACCCGAATGGACCATGACGACAGGAGCCTTCGAGTACATCTCCTCGTTGGACGGAACAAAGAGCAGATCGACTCCGCGCTCCGAGGCCAGACGTGAGTCATCCTCGAGGGTCCGGGGATAGCGCAGGTAATCCTCGCCCGGGCCGAACTGGAGCGGATTCACGAAGATGCTCATCACCACGACGTCGGCCACGCGCCGCGCTTCGTCCACCAGCGTGAGATGCCCCTCGTGGAGCGCCCCCATCGTCGGCACGAAGGCAATACGCTGTCCGTTCCCCCGCGCCTCCGCGACGACAGAGCGCATTTCCGGGATCGTCTGGACCGACCTCACGCTAGAAGCTGTGTTCTGCATCCGGATAGGCGCCACTCCGAACATCTTTTGCCCAGCTGCCCACCGCGGATCTGACTTCCTCCGCCATCTCCGCGTAGCGTTTGAGGAATTTCGGGGCGAACGTGTCGTTGAGGCCAAGCAGATCGGGAAGGACGAGCACCTGCCCGTCGCACTCGACACCGGCGCCGATCCCAATCGTCGGGATTCCCACGGCCGCGGTGATTCGAGCAGACACCGCGGCGGGGACCAGCTCGAGGACGACCGAGAAAGCCCCCGCCTGCTCCAGTCCTTTCGCCGCCGCGATCAATTGTTGCGCGCCATCCGGGTCGCGTCCCTGAACGCGAGCGCCGCCCAGTGTGTTGACCGATTGCGGCGTGAAGCCGATGTGACCCATGACGGGAATCCCCGTGCGCACGAGAGCCCGCACCGTGTCGAGCATCTCGGGACTTCCACCTTCGACTTTCACGGCCGCCGCGCCCGTTTCCTGGAGCGCGCGGCCGCAATTGAGAATCGCCCTTTCGATGCTCGCCTGATAGGTGAGGAAGGGCATGTCAATGACGATCAGAGCTCGCTTCACTCCGCGGCGCACGGCCGCCGCGTGATAGATCATCTGATCGAGCGTCACGGGAAGGGTCGACGCGTGCCCGAACACCGCCGTGCCGACGGAATCGCCCACGAGGATGGCATCGACGCCGGCTTCGTCGACGAGCCTGCCAAAGAGCGCGTCGTACGCGGTCATCACCACCAGCTTCTCACCTTTCTTCTTGCGCTCGGCGAAATCTCTGACGGTGAGCGTGCGGGGCTCCGCCTTGCTCTTACTCAACTTGCGGGGCCCTCAGACAACCGAGCTGACGCCGCCAGAAGTCGCGATTGGAAAGCTCCGGGTGCGGCACTACGAGCCCGGGCTCATCGACCGCCTGCTTCTCGAGCAGCACGATGTCGAGATCGAGCGTGCGCGGACCCCATCGCTCGCTCCGGAGGCGTCCCGCATCCCTCTCGATTCGCTGGAGCGCGGCGAGGAGATCCTTCGGTGAAAGCTCGGTCTCGATGGCGATCATCTGGTTGAGAAAGGGTCCCTGCTCGACCGGCCCGATAGGAGCGGTCTCTTCCACCTCGGTCTGCGCCAGCAATCGCGTCTTCGCGAGCGACGCTATGGCGCGCAGGCCATGCGCCAAAAATACCTCACGCTGACCCAGATTGGAGCCGAGAGCTATGTAGGCGACATCCTTCACGCACGCGAGCGCTCGATCGCGATCTCCGCGTACGCGAGCGGGCCAGGGAGCGCGACGTGCGGCTTGCGCACCGCGATCAGCACTCTCTCGACCAGCGGAAGCTCCAGGGCGCGTTCGGCAATGCGCTCGCCCACTTCCTCGAGGAAGTTTATGTGGCCGCCAGTCACGACGTCCGCGACGAGGTCGTAGACGCGTCTGTAGTCGACTATGTCACGCGACGTGAGATGCGTGTCTCCTCTTCGCACCCACAGCGAAGCGTCGACCTCGATCGATTGCGCAATCTCGGCCTCGTGTGGAAGCACTCCGATGCGGGCGTGAAAGCGCATCGCCTTGAGCGTAACCACATCACTTAATGGAGCGCGGTCGCTAGCCATCGAGGGCCTCCCGGAGGCTGCGGGTGAGATCGAGAACGGCTTCAGCACTCCGTTCAGCGGCGCGAACGAGAGCGCTCCCGACGACGACGCCGTCCGCGAGCATTCCTACCGTGCGCGCCTGGTCCGGGGTCGAGATGCCGAATCCGACGCAGATCGGCAGCGTCGTGGCCGATCGGAGACGCAGAATCGTTTCGGGCAGTGCTGCGTCGGTGCTTTCCTGCAAGCCTGTGACGCCGAGGCGGCTGATAAGGTAGACGAATCCGCTCCCGTGCCGGGCGATCTCGGCCATTCTTTCGCGCGGCGTCGTCGGCGCGACCAGCCTGATGAATGCCAGAGGACTATTGCCGAGCCACTCCTCGCGACCCGGATCAGCTCCGACGGGAATGTCGGTGATGAGTATGCCGCTCACCCCCGATTCGCTGGCGCGCGTGAGGGCGTCCTCGCCCGCCGCGAGCACGGGGTTCAGATACGAGAACAGGACCACCGGCGCCTCGAGGTGAGCCGCTTCGACGAGCTCGAGCGTGCGATCGTACGTCATTCCGTTCTCGAGGGCACGCTGTGAGCTCGCCTGAATGATCGGCCCGTCGGCGATGGGGTCGGAGAACGGCACGCCGACTTCGATGATGTCGGCGCCGCCCTCCTCCAGCGCGTGAAGCGTCTCGCGCGAGCGCTCGATATCCGGATGTCCGGCTGTGAGGTAGCACACGAGCGCCCGGCGGGACTGCTCCCGGAGCGCCTCGAATCGCCGTGCGATCCCGTTAGATGAGATAGTCGCCGACGGTGATGCCATAGCGATCGGGGTCGGCTGTCTTGATGATCGTGCGCGTGAACTGGACACCCGCCTCCGGAACCGCGAGGTCGACGACGAGCGGAGGGCGGATCGCATTCCCCTGCGCGTCGCTGATGATCTTCACGATCGGCCTCGAGAGAGCCTCGGGATTCGGGTTGGCCGCTGATACGATCGCCAGCTCGAAGGTATCGAGGACGACCAGCGTCCCGACGGGATAAATGCCGAGCAGATTGATGAAAGCCTTCACCAGAACCGGATCGAGCCCGCGGCGTGGATTGTCGCGCATCTCCTCCAGCACATCCGAGGGCGCGAGAACCTCCGTCCGGTAGACGCGACGCGACGTGGCCGCATCGTAGCCGTCGGCGATCGAGACGATCTTGCTGAGAACGCTCACCTGGCGCGGGCGGACCGTCTTCGGGTAGCCGGTGAGGTCGATCTTCATGTGGTGCTCGTGACAAACGGTCATCGCGCGGTATGAAAGCTCGTCCTGCTGGCGCCTGAATTGAAACAGGACGAGCACGCCGAGCCAGGGATGCGCGGACATCCAACGCCATTCTTCGTCCGTCAGCTCTCCCGTCTTCTGAAGAAGATCGAGCGGCACCCGTGATTTCCCGATGTCGTGCATAAGGGCGGCGAGACCGAGCTCGTAGAGCTGAAGCTTCGTCATGCCTAGCCGGCGGCCGAGTGCGATCGAGAAGATGCAGACGTTGACGGAGTGCGTGAAAGTGTACTCGTCGTAGTCGCGGATCGCAGTCAGGCCGATCAGCGACGTCTCCTCGTTCAGCACCTGGTCGACTATTCCCTGCACCACGCGCTTGATCTTCCGGATGTTGGGAGTCTTCCCGATGCGGACCGAGTTGATGACGTCCTTGGTCGCGGCCACGGACTGCGAGTATGTCCGGTTGGCGGCGGCCTTCGCCTCTTCGTTGAACTCTCTGTCGCTCTCGGTCTCGGCCGGCGGATCGAGCTCGAACAGGCCGACTCCCGCGTCCTTGAGCCGTCCGACGATTTCCTTGAATCTCTCCGCCGGGGCGCCCTTGGTTTCCCCGCCCAGCAGGGAAAGGAGCAAACTCCAGTCGCGAACGGCGCCCT
Organism: uncultured Gemmatimonadaceae bacterium; assembly: GCA_964391175.1. Classification (GTDB taxonomy): domain Bacteria; phylum Gemmatimonadota; class Gemmatimonadetes; order Gemmatimonadales; family Gemmatimonadaceae; genus UBA4720. The sequence continues at coordinate 13,408 of CAYMKQ010000001.1, forward strand.
TGGTTCCGACGTGGATGGTGCCTACGCCCGCGGCCTTGCACAGCGTGAGGATGTGCCCGAAGGTGGCGTAGTTGCTCAGATCGAGCCTCAGCCTCGTCGAATTGAGGAAGATGAACTCGCCCGAGATCCTGAACTCCAGCTCGCCCTCTTCGCTGCGCATCTCCTCGGCGACCTGGGAGAGCTCAGCCAGCGTTTTCTGCACCGCGGTGTGCTCGAGCGGATACAGCTTGATCGCGCGCAGCGCAGCGTAGAATGCGACCATGAAGTTGCGCCCGCCGCGCCGGATGTTAGCCCCGGACTGCCGGTCGCCGTCACTCCGGCGCGCCTGTGCCGCCTGACCGCCGCCGCTCACGTCCCACCACCGCGCACGGCGCGGCTCACCGCGTTTCTTACGATCACGTCCTTTTCGCTTGCCGCGCGTCCCAGCGATTCGAGAGCCTTCGGAGAAGCAATCTTTCCGAGCGCCATTGCGGCGCAGGCGCGAATCTCCGAATCGTCACGCTTGCCCATGAATCCCTTCGCGTGAAGCAGCCCGTCGAGAAGCGCGATTCCGCCATCGCCGCTCAGAAGGCCATACGCTTCGAAGAACGCCATCTTCTCCGTGAGGTTGCTGTCGCGCAAGTCCTTCCCCTTGATCGCCGCTTCTATGCGCGGCAGAGCGTTCCGGACGCCCTTGCCTCCCAGCGCGCGCACCGCGACAATTCGCACCTCGCGATCCTCATCGATAAGCGCGCGCTCCAGCATCTGCATGGCGCCGGGAGATCCTATGTCGGTGAGCGCGGTGACGGCGGCTACACGCATGTCCGGCTCGCCGACAGTGAGCATTTTCCCAAGCGCCGGCACCGCGGCCGGAGACTTGAGCGCCGCGGCGCGTCGTATCGCTTCCAGCACGACGACCTCGTCGTCGGATCCGATGAGTCTGATCAGCTCGGCGCTGTTCGCGCCGGCGAGGCGCGTGGCCGCGTGCTCGAGCAGCATCCGCAGCTCGTTGTTGTTGCTGCGGCCAATCCAGCCGAGCACCGTTTCGAGTGCGCGCGGCTGGAGGATGGCGAATAGCTCGTCGAGCTCCATCTGCGGCGCGCGCAGCGACGTGTCCTCGAGCGCCTGGAGCAGCTGTCCGAGCGGCTTGGGGTCGCTCATCAGCTCACCCAGCTGCGTCAGGCGTTGCTTCTGAGGCTCGAGGATCTCCGGCGCGCGGTTGGCTGTGACGCTCGCTTCGCGCAGCAAGTAAGCGGCATTGCGATACTGCGCAGTCGACAGAAGAATCAGCAGGAAGTAGTCGAGAAGTCCGCAGATCTCCTCACGCACCGTAGGATCGCGGTGCGTCTCGAATGTATCGAGCAGCGACGCGATTACAGCCGGCCGCAGATCGGTCGAAAATTCCCTCTTGATCTCTCCCTGGAGGTACTCCACCTCGCCGTCATCGAGGAAGTACAGGGTCGAATCGAAGTCGTCGAGCTTGGTGACTGACGAAGTGGTGTTCTCGAGGCCGGCCTCGACCTGCGTGGGAGAGAGCAGCTTGTCCTTCTGCTCCGCCCTTTCCATCGACTCGACACCCGGTCCGCCCTCGGCCGTGAGATCCACGTACTTGTACTGGAGCGTCGCGAATTCCCGCTCCCACATGAGAGTAAGGAGATCGTCGTCGTCTAACCCGGCTTTCCGGACGCGCTGGAGGATGTCGAATAGTCTTCCGAGATCTTCCTCCTCGAAGCCCTTCAGCATCGTCAGCTCGCGTATGCCGTCCTTGTAGAAGAGCCACGCGAGGTTGTCGCTCGTGCGATCACCCTCGTCGAGCACCACGCGGCCTTCCCACTTTAGCTGGGTCTCTACGATCTCAAGCTCGAGCTGATCGGTCTGTTTCCACAGCGTAGTGAAGGCATCCTTCACTGCCTCGAGGGAGCGCGCGTGCATCGGGTTGTTGGGCAGGTACAGCTGGTGCGCGCGGACGGCCTTCACGAAGGCCTTGAGCATGTCGGTTACATAGGGAACGGGGAACGACGGCTCGTCGAGCTCGTCATCCGCGACTTTCGGGGGTACCGACGTTGTCATGTGGGAAGAAGTCCCATTTCAGTTATCTGCGCGAGATCCTTGTCGCCCCGGCCGCTGATGCACACCAGCACCGCGTCATTCCGCTTCCACCGATCTTTCTCTCTGACGACCCAGGCAACTGCGTGTGACGTTTCAAGAGCGGGAATGATCCCTTCGAGACGACTCAGCAGTCCGAACGCGCTCACAGCTTCGTCATCCGTGACGGCGACGTACGTTGCCCTGCCCGTATCCTTCAGGTACGAGTGTTCCGGTCCCACACCCGGGTAATCGAGTCCGGCGGATATGGAGTGAGCGGGATGGACCTGACCGCCCTCGTCCTGAAGCAGATAGCTGAAAGCGCCGTGCAGAACCCCAGGTATCCCGCGCGCCAGGGACGCCGAATGCTCGCCCGTCTCGAGCCCACGGCCGGCCGCCTCGACTCCGACCAGCTCCACCGCCTGATCCGTCACGAAGGGATGGAATATTCCCATCGCATTGGACCCACCGCCGACACACGCTACAACGGTCGTCGGCAGTCGTCCAGCCGATTCGAGCATCTGGGCCCTCGCCTCCCGCCCTATCACGGCCTGGAAGTCCCGCACCATTCGGGGATACGGTGCCGGTCCGACGACAGATCCGATGATATAGTAGCTGTCGTTCACGTTGGTGACCCAGTCGCGGATCGCCTCGCTGGTCGCGTCCTTCAGCGTGCGCGTGCCCGACAGTACCGGCACCACCGTCGCTCCCATCAGGCGCATACGGTACACGTTGAGCCGCTGCCGACGCATGTCTTCCTCGCCCATGTAGACGGTACAATCGAGCCCGAATCGGGCGCATACCGTGGCCGTGGCGACGCCGTGCTGGCCCGCTCCCGTTTCCGCGATAATACGTCGCTTTCCCATCCTCCGCGCGAGAAGACCCTGGCCGAGCGCACTGTTGATCTTGTGCGCTCCGGTATGATTGAGGTCCTCCCTCTTCAGATAGACTGAACAGCCGACCGTCTCCGAGAGCCGGGGAGCCGCACCGAGCGGCGAGGGCCGGCCGACGTATTCCCCGAGCAGGCGGTCGAGATTTGCGACGAATGCCGCGTCCGCCATCGCCTCGTCGAACGCCGCCTCGAGCTCGTCCAGCGCCGGGATGAGGGTCTCGGGAACGTAGCGTCCCCCGAACGGACCGAAGCGGTGAATCGTGCCGGTTTCCACGCTAATGACTGCGCGTGCCCGCGACCGCGGAGACGAACGACCGCATGAGAGCTGGATCCTTGACTCCCGGAGAGCTTTCGATTCCCGACGAGACATCCACCACGTCGGGAGCGAGCGCTCGAATGGCGGTGCCCACGTTCCGGTGATTGAGCCCACCCGCGAGCACTACCGAATAGCTGCCGCGGATCCGCGCGAGATCCGCGGCCAGCTCACTCCACGGAAGCGCCTCGCCAGTTCCGCCAAGCAGGTGCTGGTGGCGCGCGTCGAGGACGATCGCATCGGCCATCTCGAACAACCGCTCGACATCGTCCGGTATGTGCGCGTCACCGATTCTGACCGCGGCCCAGATATCGCCCTTGAAGCTCTCCCGAATCGCGATCACGTCGGCGCCGGTGGGGTCTAGTTGCAACTGCACCACATCGAGTCCCGCGGTATCGGCGTCCCTCGAGATCGCCTCAGGCGCATTCGTGCCGAATACACCCACCCGCTTCACTCGATCGCCGGCTGCGTCAAGAATTTCGCGCGCTTCGCGAGCCGACACGCAGCGCGGACCGTCGGCGAACACGACGCCGATGTAGGCGACTCCGAGCTCGGCGGCGAGTGCCGCGTCCCGCGAGCGCTTCATCCCGCAGAATTTAATTCTGGCGAGCATCGCTCGCACGCCGAACGCCGGTGAGAGAGCGCACGGCGGCGGCAGGGTCGGATGACGCGGAAAGCTCCGATCCGACGAGGACCGCGTCGGCTCCAGCGGCGGCCGCCCGCTCGACATCGGCTCTGGTTCTGAGACCACTCTCGGCGATCGCGATGCACGATGAGGGAATCGCGGGGATCACGCGCTGCGCCGTTTCCGGGTCGATCTCCAGAGTCTCGAGATTCCTGTTGTTGACGCCGATCAGCTGCGCGTCGAACGACAGTGCGCGCTCCAGCTCTTCGAGATCGCGCACCTCGACGAGTATCTCGAGGCCGATATCGCGGCCGGCTGCGAGTAGATCTCTCATGCGCTCGGGAGGTACCGCGCGCGCAATCACCAGCGCGGCCGAAGCGCCCAGAGCCCTCGCTTCGAGAAGCTGGAGGACCTCGACGTGGAAATCCTTCTTCAGGAGCGGGAGCCCTACGGCCGCGTGGGCCCGGACGAGATCCTCGTTCGATCCCGCGAACCTGGTCTGCTCCGTCACAACCGAGATCGCGCCCGCTCCCCCGCGCTCGAATGCGCGCGCCTGATCGTCGGCGGCGATTCCCGCGTTGATCTTTCCTTTCGACGGAGAGGAGCGCTTCAGTTCGGCGATGATCGTCACCTCGCTGCCGCTCCGGAGAGCCGTGGCGAAGCTGGGGACCGACGTCGCACCTCTCGCGGCGCGCCGGAGCTCAGACGCGCGCGCCGCGAGGATCTCGGCACGCGCCCTGGCTTCCTCTACCAGCTGGCCGAGGGTCCCGGTGGGAGCCTGCCACGGAGAGAGAGCTTGCGCTTCGGTCGATCTTCGGCTAACGTAGGAATTCGGCAAATGTTCGGTGGGTTCGGAGAAGCCGGTTGATTCTCAAACCAGTCGCGGAATAGGGATATGTCGCTCACAAAACGCCAGAGGGAGATTCTCACCTACCTCGCCGCGTACACCGAGGAGCACGGATACGCACCGAGCTTCGAGGAGATCGCGACGCACTTTAACTATAACTCTCTCGCCACGGTCCACGAGCACCTCACCAACCTCGAGAGAAAGGCCTACATCAAACGCGCTTACAACGAGAGCCGCGGGATAGAGGTCCTCCCTTCTGACGTGATTCCGCGTGCGGCATCGCTCCCGTTGCTTGGTACCGTCGCCGCCGGCCTCCCGATCGAAGCCGTCCGGATACCCGAATCGATCGGAGTTCCGGAGGATTTCGTCCGCCGCTCAGGCAATCACTACGTCCTGCGAGTCCGCGGCAACTCGATGATCGACGAGCAGATCCGCGACGGGGACTTCGTGATCGTCAACGAGAAGCAGACGGCTGACAACGGCGAGATGGTGATCGCTCTCATCGACGGGAATTCGGCCACGGTGAAGAAGTTCTATCGGGAGAGGGATGGCCGGATCCGCCTCCAGCCGGCGAACGAAATGATGAGCCCGATCTACGTGCACGAGAACGACATCTCGATCCAGGGAATCGT
>CAYMKQ010000001.1:18880-83406 GCA_964391175.1 uncultured Gemmatimonadaceae bacterium
AAATGATGAGCCCGATCTACGTGCACGAGAACGACATCTCGATCCAGGGAATCGTCGTCGGGGTACTGAGAAGGTTCTAGAAACCGGGGCCGTAACTCGTTAACTAGGCGGGTTTTGCATAGGCGTGCCTCAAGCGCTCCAGCACATGTCGGGCCTCGCCGGAATCCACCGCTTTCGTAGCGACACCGACGGCTCCGGAGTAATCCTCCACACGGCCGCTCACGTAGATGGCCGCCGCCGCGTTGAGAATCACGGCGGCACGCGCGCCGGGTGGCCCGCCTCCCGCCAGAATGTCCACGATAATCCGGGCGTTCTCCGCCGGCTCGCTCCCGTCCAGGTCGCTCGGGGCAATGCCTCTGAACCCGTATTCCTCCGGGTGTATAGTCCAACGGGTCGTGGCACCTTCCTTCACCTCGATGACGTGCGTCGGCCCGAGAGGCGAGACCTCATCGAGACCCGGCTCGCCGTGCACGACCAGCGCGTGCTTCGCACCCAGCGCTGCCAGCGCGCCAGCGAGCACCGGCACTCGTTCGAGATCCGCCACCCCCACTACCTGCCTTCCCGCGCGGGCAGGATTCGCCAGCGGACCGACGATGTTCATGACCGTGGGGATGGCGAGCTCGCGCCGAACGGGCCCCACATGTCGCATTGCCGGGTGCATCAGCGGGGCGAACATGAAAACGATCCCGATCTCCGAGAGCGCTCGCTCCATCACCGGCACCGTAACCTCGATCGGAACCCCCAGCGCCTCGAGCACATCCGCGCTTCCGCAGCGGGAGGTGAAGGATCGGTTGCCGTGCTTCGCGATCCTCACTCCTGCCCCCGCGGCGACGAGCGCCGCTGCGGTCGAGATGTTGAAGGTCGCGACCGCTCCACCGCCGGTACCGCAGGTGTCAACCAGAGACTCCGGATTCTCCGCCCGGAGAGCGACCATCGCGCCGCGCAGCGCCCTCACGACTCCGGCGACGACTTCCGGACTCTCACCGGTGGCGCGAAGGGCGGTCAGCAGTGCGGCGACCTGAACACCGCTCGCCTCGCCGCGCATCACCATGTCGAAGGCAGCTTCAGCGTCCGACGCGGTAAGCGGCTCTCGAAAGGCAAGCTTGTGGATGGCGCCCTGGAGCGCATTCAGCGGTGGCGCGCTCATGGGTGAGGCGGGTTACAACGCGGAGCCGTGCTCGGCTCTCGAGGCAACCATCTGGAGAACGCCTTCGATGACCTTGCGGGAGTCTCCGGCCGCGTCTGCGCGCAGCATGCTCTCTACCGTGTAGATGAGATTGCTTTGCTCCTGGAGGGCCTCGCCCTGCGCATGGAGCTGCACGTGCGCCTTCTCCAGCTTCGTCACCGCAACTCTCACCTGTTCTTCCACCGCCGAGAGACGTTGCGCTGTCGCCCGCGCCTCCACCGCCGCAACCTCGATCGCCCGTTTCAGCTGCAAGACACGCTCGGTATCGCCGGTGCCTTTCCCGTTGAGAGCTGCCTGCGCTTCGGCCAGCTTGCGCTGGAGCGCCTGCACGGTGCGGGCATGTTCCTCGTTTAGCGCGCGCGTGAGCTCCTCGAGAGCCTTGACTGCCTCCTCGCGCGCTTTTCGTTCGGCCAGCCGCGCGAAGGCCAGAGCGAACAGCTCGATCGCCGAGCCGAGCTTGTCCGACAGACGCTGACCGAAACGTGTCTTGGGCTCGGAAAGCGCGAGCACCGCGGCGAGCTCTCCATCGACCAGAAGCCCGCGAACCAGCAGCACGCCCGCTTCCGGTGACGCTCCGACTCCGAGGAGCTTCTGATAATCGCCCGATTCGCCGGCAAGGTCCGCAAACTGACGCCCAGCCGAAATCGTTCGCCGCACTGCGGTCGGCAGATGGTCTATCGCGATCTCGAGTCGAACCGCTTTCCCGTCATCGATGGCGGGGATGAGGCGCTCACACAGCACATCGCGCCGGGCGTCGTACATGAAGAGCACGATGCTCGCGTTGCGGTCGTGCTCGGAGACGTCGTGGGCCAGCGCCCGAAGTGCGTCGGAGACACTCGCGGCCGCCGCCAGTACCGTAGAAAGTCCACCCAGGGTTCTTGGTGCCATCGCGCGAAATCAGTCGTTCAGCGCAACGGTTGCGCTGGCGGCTCCACATTGCCGGGTCGACGGGCGAAAGTCAATCATCTTCAACGGGTTACGTTCCTTGACAGAGAGCTTTTGACGCGTAATTTCTCGCGATGCTGTCGCGTTCCGTGCAGCTCGTTCTGCACTACGATGGCGCGCTCTTTTCCGGCTGGCAGCGGCAGCCCGCTGAACGGACCGTTCAGGGAGTCCTCGAGGCGGCGGTAACGAAGCTGTGTGGAACATCTCTCGCTGTAATCGGAGCCGGACGAACGGATGCGGGAGTTCATGCGCGCGGCCAGGCCGCCGGAGTGCGCGTGCCTGAGAAGTGGACCGCGCTCACCCTCCGTCGATCGATGAACGCCATTCTTCCGGAAGATGTATGGATTGCGGCTGCCTTCGAGATGCGTGATGAGTTTCATCCGCGTTACAGCGCGGTTTCGCGCAGCTATAGCTACTTCGTAGGCACAGACGATCTCGCACCATCTCCGTTTCGCCGCCCGCGCGAGCTGGTCTCTAGGAAGCCGCTCGACTTCGAGAGAATGTCCGCTGCCGCGAAGGCGATCGAGGGCAACCACTCTTTCCGAGCCTTTGCGGTGAAGGGGACTGCGCCCGACACGGACGATCATCGCTGTTCCGTCTCCCACGCCCGGTGGCGGGAGCGGGAAGGCGGCTTCGCGTTCGACATTCGTGCTGACCGCTTCCTTCATCACATGGTGCGCTTTCTCGTCGGAACGATGCTCGATGTCGGCGAGGGCAGACGCGAGCCGGAAGTAATCGCGGAGCTCCTCTCGCAGGATGATAACAGCAAAGTCTCGCAGCCAGCTCCGCCCCACGCTCTCTTCCTCGAGCGGGTGGACTACCCGGAAGACCTTTACCTGGAACCTGCATGAACATCTATCTCGAGAGCTCCAACCTCGATGAGATCAGAAACGCGGCGTCGGCCGGTCTGGCCGATGGCGTCGCGTTCTCGCACGTCGCCTTCAGCGCCGATACTCCCGACGCGAACATGAGGGAGCGCCTGGAGGAGATCTCGCGGGAGTTTGCGTTCCCCGTGTGCGTGCCGGTCGGCGCGGTTGCCTCCGGCGACATCTATGCGGAAGCGCGGGAGCTGGCAAAGGTCTCCGACCACATTGTCGTCCAGATCCCTCTCGTCGAGGATTCCCTGGTTCCGATGGCGAAGCTGAGCGCCGAAGGTGTCGTCATCTGTGCGACGTTCGTGTTCAGCGCTGCTCAGGCAATGATTGCGGGGAAGGCCGGCGCGTCCGTCGTGCGAGTGACCCTCGAGGAGCTCGAGACCTATGGACAGTCCGGCACCCAGACTCTCGCGGAGATCAAGAACATCCTCGAGGCAGGCGGTGAGGAATGCGATGTGATGGCCGCATCGCCAAGGACGGCCACTCAGTTCGCAGAATGTGCGACGGCGGGCGCCGACATCGTCTGCCTGACACCCGAAACTCTGCGCGGGCTGATCGTCCATCCGCTAACCGACCGGGGCGTGGATCGTTTTCTCAACGATCTCGCGAAACGGCCCAAGCCTCGCGCAGGCGCATGACGGGACACATCTCCCGCTCACTGAGCGCACTCGTCTTCCTGGCGTGTCAGGGCGCGTCGAGCTCCCCGTCCTCAGCGCAGGTGGCTCAGGCGACGACCGATCCCGGAGCTATCCCGGCGTCTCGCCGGACGGCCATCACCGAAGCTGTGGCGCGTGTAGCGCCAGCCGTCGTGACGGTGCAAACCGAAGTGATGGAGCGCGTGCCAGCCGACGTCTTCGAGCAGTTCTTTGGAGGTCGCTCAGGACAACGTGCGACGGCTGGACTAGGCTCCGGTTTCATCGTCCGCGCTGACGGCGCGATCGTCACCAATGCTCACGTGCTGAGTGGCGCGCGGCGCATCTCGGTCGCTATGCGCGATGGAACGACGTATCCAGCACGGCTGATCGGCATGGACGAGACGAATGACCTCGCCGTCATCAAGATCGACGCGCGCGACCTTCCTGTCGCGCCGCTCGGCTCCTCGAGCAATCTACTCATCGGCGAATGGGCGATCGCGATCGGAAATCCATACGGCTTCATCCTGGCGAACACCGAGCCGAGCGTGACCGCTGGCGTCGTGAGCGGGATAGGCAGAAACCTCGCGACACCGAGCGAAGGCGCGGGCGTCTACGTCGACATGATTCAGACCGATGCGTCGATCAATCCGGGGAATTCCGGAGGGCCGCTGGTTAACGCGGCCGGCGAAGTGATCGGCGTCAACAGCTCGATCTTCTCCCCGAGCGGTGGGTCGGTGGGGATCGGCTTCGCGATTCCGATCAATCGCGCGCGTCGCGTCACCGACGATCTTCTCGCCCACGGCAAGGTGCGTCGTCCCTGGATAGGAATCCAGCCGCAGCTCGCTCGCACTCCGGGCGGGACACGAAGCGGATCCAGCGCCGGAGTCGTGGTCGGCTCGGTCGTGCCGGGCTCGCCGGCCGCCAGAGCGGGAATTCGGCCCGGTGATGTCATCACGCGCTCTCGCGACCGTGTGCTGCACAACCCCTACGACTGGTACGCCGAGCTGCTCGAGCTTCGCGTCGGCGAGCGGAGCACCGTCATCGTCAGAAGAGGTGGACGCGAGATTCCGATCACGGTCGAGGTCGTCGACCTTCCCGATGTCAACGCTCCCCGCGTGACCGTCCTGCGCGAGATAGAGCTGATCACCCTCACCCCGGCCATCCGGGCGCAGTACTCGATTCAGAGCCGTCAGGGAGCGCTGGTGAATCGGGTCAGCGAGCGGGTGCAGCAGCAGATCGGCATTCAGTCGAGGGACGTGATCGTTCAGATCAACCGCACGCCGATCGCCGACGCTGAGTCCGTGCAGCGCATCCTCACGACGTACGGTCGGGGGGGAATCCGAATGTACTTCGAGCGCGGTGGACAGGTCTACACAACCGAGTTCAGCCTCCAGTAGCGGTGACCGACAGATATAGCTCCCCTCTCTCGGAACGATACGCTTCGATCGCGATGCTCGAGCTGTGGTCGGCGAACACGCGATACGGGCTCTGGCGGCGCCTCTGGCTGGCGCTGGCGGAAGCGCAAAGGGAGCTCGGAGTGGCGATCCCCGACCAGGCGATACGCCAGATGGGGGAGGCTGTCGACAGAATCGATTTTGATGCCGTTGCCACATACGAGAAGCGCTTCCGCCACGACGTGATGGCGCACGTGCATGCGTTCGGTGACGCAGCGCCCGACGCGAAGCCATTCATCCATCTCGGCGCCACGAGCGCTTACGTGACGGACAACGCGGATCTCATTCTGATGCGACGCGGCCTCGACCTCCTCCGCGGGCGGATTCGCGATGTGCTTCGCTCTCTCGCTGCCTTCGCCAAACAGTGGCGCGACGAACCGACCCTCGGCTACACCCACCTCCAGCCCGCGCAGCCCACCACTGTGGGCAAGCGGGCGACGCTCTGGATGCAGGATCTGGTTCTCGATCTCGCGGACAGCGACTATCGGATGAGAACCCTTCCTTTCCGCGGCGCGAAGGGCACGACGGGAACCCAGGCGAGCTTCCTCGAGCTGTTCGACGGCGATCATGAGAAGGTGCGACGCCTCGACACTCTCGTCACCGCGAAGATGGGCTTCACCACGCCGCTGGCGGTGACTGGCCAGACCTACACCCGGAAGCTGGACGCGGGAATCCTCTCGGTCGTAGCGGGAATCGCCGCCAGCGCCGCAAACTTCAGCAGCGACATTCGGATGCTACAGGCTTTCGGCGAAATGGAAGAGCCGTTCGAGGCCGAGCAGATTGGCTCGTCAGCGATGGCCTACAAGCGCAATCCGATGCGCTCCGAGAGGATAGCTTCCCTGGCACGCTTCGTCATTTCCCTCGAAGGCAACGCAAACCAGACGCATGCCGTGCAGTACTTCGAGAGGACGCTCGACGACAGCGCGAACCGGAGGATCGTGATTCCGGAGAGCTTTCTGGCGACGGATGCGATTCTTCTCCTCATGGCGAACATCGCGGATGGGCTCGAGGTGCATTCCGCCGTCATCAGGCGGAGACTGGCGGATGAGATCCCCTTCATGGTCACGGAGCGGCTGCTCGTGCGCGCGGTGAAGCGAGGGGGAGACCGGCAGGTCGCCCATGAAACGATTCGCAAACACAGCATCGAAGCGGCTCGTGCGATGAAGGACGGAGCTCCGCGCAACGATCTGCTCGAGCGCCTCGCCTCGGACAAGTCCTTTGGTGTACCACTCAAGGATCTCAAGGGGGCGATAGATCCCAGAAGCCTTACCGGCCGGGCGGCGGAACAGGTGGACGAATTCCTGCGCGATGTCATTGCTCCGCTGTTCGCCGGCGAGATCGCAAGTCCGAGGCGCGAGGAGATCCGGGTCTGATGCTGATGGAGGCGAGCGCGCTGCCGCTCACCCCGTTCAGGCGCGGAAAGGTGCGCGACGTTTATATCGTCGACGATGAGCGCCTGCTCCTTGTCGCGACCGATCGCGTCAGCGCATTCGACGTGGTCATGGGAGAGACGATCCCTCACAAGGGTGCGGTGCTCACGCAGCTCACTGCCTGGTGGCTGAGGCAGCTGGAGACGAGGATCGATCACCACATGCTCTCGGCGGATGCGTCGGAGATCGTGCGCGAGGTCCCCGCGCTCCGCGACCACGAGCACGAGATCGCGGAGCGCGCGATGCTCTGCCGAAGATCGACGGTCTTTCCCGTGGAATGCGTCATTCGCGGTTATCTCTCGGGCTCCGCATGGAAGGAATACCGTGAGAGCGGAACGCTCGCCGGCGAGCGCCTTCCACCGGGTCTTCGCGAGTCGGAGCGTCTGGAGCCCCCGCTTTTCAGTCCCGCGACGAAGTCCGCTGAAGGCCACGACCAGAACATCACGGTGGCGGAGATGCGCGGCGTCGTGGGCGACGCATGGACAGAGAAGCTCGCGGATCTTTCGCGAGAGATTTATGAGGCGGGCCGCGCCATCGCCGCAAAGCGCGGGATCGTCATCGCCGATACCAAGTTCGAGTTTGGCCGGATAAAGAGCGGCGATCAGAAAGAGGTCGTTATATTGGTGGATGAGGTGCTTACCCCCGACAGCTCGCGTTTCTGGCCGGCGGATGGCTACGAGCCCGGACGGGCACAACCGAGCTTCGACAAGCAGCCGCTTCGCGACTACCTGGACGCGGAGAAGCGCGCGGGAAGATGGGACGGAAACTATCCGCCGCCCAGACTTCCCCGCGAGGTCATCGATGCCACCAGCGCTCGCTACCTCGACATCTATCGCCGTCTGACCGGCGAGCCACTCGAAACCGACGCTACAAAGTGAATTTCGCCCGCGAAGGTCTGCTTTTTATCGCGATTGCCGCCGCGATAGCCGTCGGCGCTTTCGGTCTCGCACTCACGCGCCGCTCCTGGCCGCTCTGGCTCGCCGCATTCGTTCTGCTCCTGCTCGCGCTGTGGGTCGCGTATTTCTTCCGCGATCCGGAGAGAACGGGTGAACGCGGAGCTTCACTCGTCGTCTCCCCCGCCGACGGAAAGCTCATCATGATCACCGAGGTTGACGAGCCGAGCTTTGTCGAGGGCCGGACGATCAGGCTCTCGATCTTCATGAATGTCTTTGACGTCCATGTGAACCGGTATCCGATCGAGGGCGTGGTCAGGTACGTCGACTACAACAAGGGAAAGTTCCTCAACGCCGCCGCGGAGAAGTCGAGCCTCGAGAACGAGCAGATGTCGGTGGGCATTGAGAACGGCAAGTATCGGATACTGGTGCGCCAGATCGCCGGGCTGATCGCGCGTCGCATCGTCACCTATAGCAAGGTCGGCGACAACGTCAAACAGGGCGAGCGGATGGGGATAATCAGGTTCGGCTCCCGCGTCGATGTGTTTCTTCCCGCGAGCTCCGTCGTTCGCGCCAGGCTCGGTGACATCACGGCTGCGGGCGTGACCGTGCTGGGCGAGTTGCGCGACTGATGCTCGCGCCTGATCGCACCCGCCGCTTCCGGTCGGACCCCGATCGTCCGCGCAACCGGGCGGTCGTGATCCTCCCGAACGGCTTCACGCTCGCGAGCCTGTTTTTCGGCGTGTTCGCGATCGTCGCCGCGTCGCGCGGCGAATTCGACACCGCGGGTCTTTACGTCGTCTTCGGTGGTGTGTGCGACGCGCTCGATGGACGCGTCGCGCGCGCGACCGGCACCGGGTCCCGCTTCGGCTCCGAGCTCGATTCGCTGGTGGACGCGATTACATTCGGCCTCGCTCCGGCGATGATCATGTACTTCGCCGTTCTGAACAGGAATGGCTGGGATTGGATCTTCTCGTTTCTGTTCACCGCGTGCGCGGTCATTCGCCTGGCGCGGTTCAACGTCGAGCAGGCAGGCCGGGCAAGAAAGTATTTCCACGGCCTTCCCAGCCCCGCGGCCGGAATGACGCTGGCGACATACTACTGGTTCAGCCAGACAGAGCTCTACAATCAGACGATTGTCGGGGACCTGAATTGGACAGTGGGCCTGCGCGGTCTGATGCTGATCCTTGCTTTTCTCATGATCAGTAACGTCTCGTATCCCGCCGTCCCGACAGTAGGATTCCGGAAGATCAGCGAGATACTCGGCAGCCTCGTCGTCGCCGCGACGTTCGTGGGCGTGCTCTTCATCCGTAAGGAGTTCTATTTCCCCGCTCTCGTCACCTACGTTCTCTATGGACTGGCGAAGACGGTCATCTTCGGGCTACTCGACAAGCGTCCGCATGGAGACGCGCCGGTGATCGATGACGACGAGCCCATTCCGCTCGCGGCGACTGCCGGCGCTGATGCTTCAGGTGAAGCGCTGCGGCAGCGACCTCCGCGGCATCGCAGAAGACGGCGTCCTCCGGGACACGGAGATTTGCCTCACGGCGGAGGAGGCGGCGGCGGGGGTGGTGGCCCTCCACAGATTCCACGGATTCCGGGTCCGGAGGGCCAGGTCTGATGGCGAAGTTCAGAATCGCCGTCCACATCGTGCCACGGAAAGGTTTGCTGGACCCGCAGGGAAAGGCAGTCACGGATGCGCTACGCACTCTGGGCTTCGAGAGTGTCGCGGATGTTCACGTCGGGAGATACATCCTGATCGAGACTCACGCCGAGGATGCCCTCACTGCCGGTGAGCACGTGAGGCAAATGTGCCGTAAGCTCCTCGCCAATCCCGTCACCGAGGATTTCGAAGTCGAATCGGCGGTGCCGGCGTGAAGTTCGGAATCGTCACCTTCCCCGGGTCGAACTGCGACTACGACGCGTACCACGCCGTTACCGAGGTCCTCGGCGAGGAGGCCGCCTATCTCTGGCACAAGGATCACGACCTCCAGAACGCCGATGTGATCATCCTCCCGGGCGGATTCAGCTACGGCGACTATCTGAGGGCAGGTGCCATCGCGCGTTTCAGCCCCATCATGCAGGAAGTGGCGGCGCACGCGAGAGCTGGCGGACCCGTGCTCGCGGTCTGCAACGGATTTCAGATCGTGTGCGAAGCCGGCCTGCTTCCCGGAGCGCTGCTGCGGAACGCGCACCTTCAGTTCGTCTCGGCGCCGGTGCGGGTTCGCGTCGAGAGCGCCGATACGATGTTCACGAACCGCTATGAAGCCGGCGAGCTGCTGAAAATTCCCGTGGCGCACGGCGATGGCCGGTACTTCGCTCCGGCTGAAGTTCTCGATGAGCTCGAGGCAGATGGCCGTGTTATCTTCAGGTATGCGGACGCCGATGGCAGGATCAGCGCGGACGCCAATCCCAACGGCTCCGAGCGGAACATCGCGGGAATCATCAACGAGGGCGGAAACGTGCTTGGCATGATGCCCCACCCCGAGCGCGCATGCAGTCCCATGCTCGGGTCGGACGACGGAGTGCGACTCCTCGAGTCCATTCTCGCCAGAGTGGCGGCGTAACATGGCCGCGGTGACGCCTCGCCCAGGGGATCCGGCGATCACCCCGGCGCTCGTCGCGGAGCATGGACTGAACACCAAGGAATACGGGCGGCTCGTCGCGATGCTCGGCCGGACTCCGACATTCACCGAGCTGGGCATCATCAGCGCGCTCTGGAGCGAGCACTGCTCCTACAAGCACTCGCGTCCGGTTCTCAGGACTCTGCCGACGACGGCGCCGTACGTCCTTCAGGGGCCGGGCGAGAATGCCGGTGTCATCTCGATCGGTGACGGCCTCGCGGTCGCGTTCAAGATCGAATCGCACAACCATCCGTCCGCGGTCGAGCCGTATCAGGGAGCGGCGACGGGCGTCGGCGGAATTCTCCGCGACGTCTTCACCATGGGCGCCCGCCCGATCGCGATGCTTAATTCGCTCCGCTTCGGCAGTCTGGACAGTCCGCGCGTGCGGTATCTGTTCTCGGGAGTGGTCAAAGGCATCGGTGATTACGGCAACTGCGTCGGGATTCCGACGGTGGCGGGCGAGGTGGTTTTCGACAAGGCGTACGAAGGAAACCCTCTGGTGAACGCCATGTGCGTCGGCCTGATGCACGAAGAGGATCTCATTCGCGCCAAGGCGGAGGGAATCGGGAATCCGATCATCACCGTCGGCGCACGCACGGGCCGCGATGGCATCCACGGCGCCTCGTTCGCGTCGGAGGATCTGTCGGAGGCGAGCGATGCCAAGCGACCGAGAATTCAGGTCGGTGATCCCTTCACCGAAAAGCTGCTTCTGGAGGCGAGCCTCGAGCTGATCAGAAGCGGCCACATCGTCGCGATCCAGGACATGGGCGCCGCCGGACTCACATCTTCCTCCGCCGAGATGGCGGAGCGCGGGGATGTCGGCGTGACGATAGACGTCACCAAAGTGCCGACACGCGAAAGCGGCATGACTCCCTACGAGATCCTTCTCAGCGAGTCTCAGGAGCGGATGCTCGTCGTCGCGAAGCGGGGACACGAAGAGGCCGTGCGTGACATTCTCGTGAAATGGGACCTCACTGCCGCCGTGATCGGTGAGGTTATCGCCGAGCCCGTGTACCGCGTGACTGAGGGGAGCACTGTGGTGGCGGAATTCCCCGGCTCGCGGCTCGTGACCGACTGTCCCAGCTATACCCCGGAGGCGCGGGAGTCCCCCGCGATACAGGAGCTACGCGCGGCGGATCCGCTCGCGATTCCGGAGCGTCCCGAGGAGGGCGATCCACTGTGGACGCTCGAGACCCTTCTCTCGTCCCCGACCATCGCCAGCAAGGCGTGGGCATATCGGCAGTACGATTCCACTGTGCGGACGAACACGATCATCGGACCCGGTGGCGACGCTGCAGTTCTTCGTGTGCGGGGGACCAACAAGGGCCTCGCGGTGAAGACGGATTGCAACGGGCGCTACGTCTATCTCGATCCGCGGGTGGGCGGGCGAATCGCAGTCGCCGAGGCGGCGCGCAACGTGGCGTGCACGGGGGCGCGGCCGATGGCGATCACGAACTGTCTCAACTTCGGCAATCCTACGCGCCCCGAAGTGTTCTTTCAGCTCCGCGAAGCCGTGGCCGGAATGGGTGAGGCGTGCAGAGCTCTCGGGACGCCTGTCACAGGAGGAAACGTCTCGCTCTACAATGAGAGTCCGGCCGGCGCTGTGTATCCTACTCCCGTGGTCGGTATGGTCGGACTTGTGGATGACCTGTCGCACGTCACGCGCGCGACGTTTCAGCATGACGATGATGCCATCCTGCTGCTCGGCGACATGGGGGGCGAGCTGGGGGGCAGCGAATATCTCGCGACTATTCACGGCGCCGTCATCGGTGCCCCGCCCGCGTGCGACGTGGAGAAGGAAAAGGCGGTGATCGAGACGCTCCTGGAGGCGATACGGGCTCGCGCCGTGAGCTCCGCCCACGATTGCAGCGACGGCGGAATCGGCGTCGCCCTCGCCGAGTGCTGCATCGCGGATCGCGAGAAGCAGAGCGGCGCGGAGATCGATCTCACGCCGTGGGCGGATCTTCCCAGGCGCGCCCTCCTGTTCGGCGAGACGCAGGCACGCGTAATCGTCTCGAGCTCGGCTCCGGAGCGCGTGATTGCGATCGCCCGCAAGCGGGGAGTATCGTGCACTCACATTGGTACGGTCCGCCGCTCACTGGATGCCCTCGCGATCTCGATTGCGGACGCATCGATCCGTGCGCCGCTCTCGCGTCTGCGCCACGCCTATCACGACGCCATCCCCGAGATCATGTCGCGGACGCCGCAGCACTCGGCGCTCGCGGAAACGGCTTCGGTGGCCGGCCACTGACATGTGCGGAATCTTCGGCATCTACGGACACGAGCACGCCGCCGAGATAACGCATCTCGGACTGTACTCGCTTCAGCACAGGGGGCAGGAGTCGTCCGGCATCGTCGCGGTTGACCGGCAATCGGGGGCGCGCGCGATCAAGGGCATGGGCCTCGTATCCGAAGGATTCGCGGGACCCGATGTCACCACCCTCAGCGGGGACATCGCGATCGGGCATACTCGCTATAGCACGGCGGGATCCTCCACGATCGAGAACGCCCAGCCGGTGCTGGCGCGATTCCGCGACGGGCACATCGCTCTCGCCCACAACGGCAATCTGGTGAACGCGACCGAGCTCCGGCACGCACTCGAGGACGCCGGCTCCATCTTCACGTCGACGATGGATTCCGAGGTTCTTGTTCATCGTCTCGCGCGGTCTTCGTCTGAGAAGCCCGAGGACCGTCTCGCCGATGCGCTGCGCGGCGTCGAGGGGGCGTACTGTCTGGTGGTCGTTGTCGGCGACACGCTCCTCGCGGCGCGCGATCCGCGGGGATGGAGGCCGCTTGTCATGGGCAAGCTTGGCGATGCCACCGTCTTCGCCTCGGAGAGCTGCGCGCTCGACCTGCTGGGGGCGACGCTCGAGCGCGAGGTGGAGCGCGGGGAGATCATCGCGATCGACGCCGCCGGGATGCGTTCGACTTTTCCGCTGGAGCCACGCGAATCGAGGAAGTGCGTGTTCGAGTATGTGTACTTCTCGCGTCCCGACAGCCAGGTGTTCGGGGGCTCGGTCGATCGCGCGCGCCGCGAACTGGGGCGGCGCCTCGCCCGCGACTTCCCCGCCCCGACGGCGGATTTCGTTTTCAGCGTTCCGGATTCGTCCAACTCCGCCGCGCTCGGATTCGCTGAAGAGTCCGGGCTCCCCATCGAGCTCGCGCTGATTCGAAATCACTATGTCGGCCGCACCTTTCTCCAGCCGACTCAGGCCGGGCGCGACGCCAAGGTGAAGGTCAAGTACAACGCGGTGCGCGAGGTCCTGCGCGGAAAGAACGTAGTGATGGTGGACGACTCGATCGTTCGCGGGACGACGACAAGGGGGCTCGTCAGAATGGTGCGCGCCGCGGGGGCGCGAGAGGTGCATCTTCGCGTCAGCTCGCCTCCAATCACCGGGCCGTGCTACTACGGCATCGACACGCCGACGCGTGAGGAGCTGATCGCCGCCAACATGAGCACCGAAGCCATCGCGCAACAGCTCGGCGCAGACTCTCTCGGCTATCTCACTCTGGAGGGGATGCTGGAGTCCGTCCCGGGAGGTCCCTCCGGATTCTGTCACGCGTGCTTCTCCGGAGACTATCCGACGCCTCCTCCCGCGGATCCGGAGAAGCTTCGCTTCGGCTGCGGCTGCTGAAAGAAATGGCGCAGTCGGTCTTCTTCTTCGGCAATGGCGCCGCCGAAGGCACGCGGGAGATGAAGAACGTCCTTGGCAGCAAGGGCGCGAACCTCGCCGAGATGACCAACCTCGGTGTTCCCGTGCCCCCCGGATTCACGATCGCCGCCAGCGAGTGCATCGAGTACCTGAAGACGGGCAAGTACTCTGACAAGCTTCGCGCCGAGGTCGAGGGTAACATTGCGCGGCTCGAGGAAGTCACAGGCAAGAAGCTGGGAGACCCCGGCAATCCGCTACTCGTCTCAGTGAGATCGGGCGCCGCCGTCTCGATGCCGGGTATGATGGAGACCATTCTCAACCTGGGGCTCAACGACCGCGCCGTCGCCGGTCTCGCCACGCAGAGCAATAACGCCCGCTTCGCGTACGATTCCTACCGTCGCTTCATCCAGATGTACTCCGACGTCGTGCTTGGCGTCTCGATCCATGACTTCGAGCATCTGCTGAAGGCCAAGCGCATGACCGCCGGCGCCGAGACGGACGCCGACCTCGACGAAGACGTCCTGCGCAACCTCGTCGAGGAATACAAGGCCCTGGTAAAGAACCGCACTGGCGCTGATTTTCCGCGCGATCCCGTCGCGCAGCTTTGGGGGGCGATCGAAGCGGTCTGGAAGTCGTGGACTCTCAAGAAGGCACGAGATTACCGGCGGGTCAACGCCATCCCGGAAGATTTGGGGACCGCCGTCAACATCATGGCGATGGTTTTTGGCAATCTCGGCGACGACTCCGGAACGGGCGTGGCGTTCACGCGGAATCCTTCGACGGGTGAGAAGCGCTTCTACGGAGAGTTCCTCGTCAACGCGCAGGGTGAAGACGTGGTGGCGGGCATTCGAACTCCACTCGACATCGACGAGATGGCGCGGCGACTCCCCGGCGCACACGAGGAGTTGCTCGGCACTCAGGACCGGCTCGAGCGGCACTACACGGATATGCAGGATCTCGAGTTCACCGTGGAACGCGGCAAGCTCTATCTGCTCCAGACGAGGACCGGCAAACGGACCGCCGCCGCGGCCGTCCGGATTGCCCGCGACATGGTGAACGAAGGGCTAATCGGGCGCGAGGAAGCGGTGATGCGGGTGCCCGCGGCTCACCTCGACCAGCTGCTGCATCCGATCATCGATCCCTCAATCCGTGCGACGCCTTTGTGCCTCGGACTCCCGGCCAGTCCCGGAGCAGCGAGCGGGGTCGTCGTCTTCGATCCGGACACCGCCGAGCAGCGCTCGCTCGCAGGTGAGAACGTGATTCTCGTTCGGGACGAGACGACCCCGGAAGATTTTCACGGCATCGTGGCGGCGAGAGCGGTGCTCACGGCACGCGGCGGAATGACGAGCCATGCCGCCGTTGTCGCCCGCGGGATGGGCAAGTGTGCCATCGTCGGCTGCAAGGATATCCACGTCGATCTCAAGCGGCGCTGCTTCAGCGTGGATGGGACGGAGATCGCCGAAGGCGACTGGCTCACTCTGGATGGCGCCACCGGACGGGTCTTCGCGGGCGACCTGTCAACGATTCCGAGCGAAGTGGTGCGCGTTACGAACGGGACGCTCGCTCCTTCGCAGGCGCCGCTCTATCAGTCGTACGCAGAGCTGCTGGGCTGGGCCGACGAGGTCCGGACGCTGCGGGTCCGGGCCAATGCGGATACGCCCCGCGATGCGCGGATCGCGAGAAGCTTCGGTGCCGAAGGCATCGGGTTATGCCGAACCGAGCACATGTTCTTCGAGGGGGACCGCATCACCGCGATGCGTGAGATGATCGTCGCGCGTGAGGAAGGCGGCCGTCGTCGCGCTCTCGCCAAGCTCCTTCCGATGCAGCGCGCGGACTTCGAGGGAATCTTCCAGGCGATGGATGACCTGCCGGTCACGATCCGTCTGCTCGATCCGCCTCTGCACGAGTTCCTGCCGCACGGAGGCGAAGAGACCAAACTCCTTGCGCGTACGCTGGATATCCCGCGCTCCGATCTGAATCGGATCATCGAGTCCTTGCGAGAGACGAACCCGATGCTCGGACACCGGGGCTGCCGGCTCGGCATTACTTACCCGGAAATCACGGAGATGCAGGGCCGGGCGATCTTCGAGGCCGCGGTTCGCGCGATGCGCCGTGGAGTGAGCGTCCGGCCCGAGATAATGATTCCTCTCGTCTCGACGGTGAGCGAGTTCGACAACCAGCGGGCAATACTGGAAGAGGTCGCCCAGCGTGTGCTTGGCGGGATGGGGGAGAAGATCCCCTATCTGATCGGAACAATGATCGAGCTGCCGCGCGCGGCACTCACCGCGGGCAAGATCGCCGAGCGCGCCGAGTTCTTCTCCTTTGGAACAAATGACCTTACGCAGACGACCCTCGGTTTGAGCCGGGATGATGCGGGCCGGTTCCTTCCCTCTTACATTGATCGGGGTATTTTTGCCGACGACCCGTTCCAGGTTCTTGACACCGAAGGGGTAGGAAGGCTCGTAAGGATCGCTGTAGAGGAAGGCAGGCAGGTTCGTCCCAAGATCAAACTCGGAATCTGCGGGGAGCACGGCGGTGAGCCGCGCTCGATCGCCTTCTGTCACTCGCTTGGTCTCGACTATGTGTCTTGTTCACCCTTCAGAGTACCGATCGCGCGCCTAGCCGCCGCTCATGCCGCTCTTAACGCGTAAGGCCAGTCTCGCCCGGCCGCACGAGCTCATGCCCGCGCCATCGCTGCCGATGGCGCACTTACAGCACGCTCGGCCGCTCCGAATTGCGCTGGTGACGGAGTACTACTACCCGCATCTCGGCGGGATCTGCGAGCACGTCCACTTCTTCGCCCGCGAAGCGAGAAGGTACGGTCACCAGGTCGACATCATCACGTCGAATATCAGAGGTGCGCGGCACGAGCCGCACGTGATCCGCATCGGTAAGAGTCAGTCGGTCTACGCCAACGGATCCCAGGCCCGATTTACCTGGGGGCTCGAGCTCAGAAAGGATCTCAGGCGCGTGTTCAGCCTTGGACAGTACGATATCGTCCACGTCCACTCCCCGCTCAGCCCCGTTCTTCCCGTGCTCGCGATCGAGGAAGCCGACTGTCCGGTCGTCGGAACCTTCCACACCTACTTCGACCGCTCGATGGGATACGCGCTCGGGAAGCGGTACTTCCAGAAGAAGCTCGATTCCCTTCACGCGGCAATCGCGGTCTCGCACTCGACGACGGTCGCTCTGAACCGATACTTCGAAGCAAACTGGACGATCATACCGAATGGGATCGACACCGACGTGTTCCACCCGCACGTCCCCCGCCCCGCCGGCGTCCGCGCCGATGTTCCCGTCATTCTGTTTCTCGGCAGGTTCGATCCGCGAAACGGACTCACCACCCTCATAGAGTCCTTTCAGAAAGTGCGCGGCAGAAATCGTGAAGCACAGCTCGTTGTAGTTGGTGACGGTCCGCTGCGCAGCCATTACTATCGCGCGGCTGGGGGAGACCGCGACATCACCTTCGTCGGCGCCGTCCTCCGCGATCGTCCCGGGTATTACGCGCACAGCGCGATGTACGCCTGTCCCACCACCAAGGCGTCGTTCGGCATCACCCTCCTCGAATCGATGGCCTGCGAGACGCCCGTGGTCTGCTCGGACATCTACGGATTCCGCGACGTGGTGAAGCACGAGCGCGAGGCGCTCATGGTCCACTGCGGCGACAGGGACGCTCTCGCGGATGCTCTGGTGAGGCTCCTCGACGACGAAACGCTGCGAGCACGATTGGGAAAGCGCGGCCGCCAGGAGGCACAGCAGTACTCCTGGCAGAACGTGACGGAGGCAGTCCTCGACATTTATACCGCCGTGCTGGAAAGGCGCAAATGATCGGCTACGCCGCGCTCGGCGTCTCGGTTCTGGGCGGAGCGGTTCACGGTGCGTTTCACCGAAACAGTCCGTTCTTCGGCCCGGCGCTCGGCCGCATTGCGAGCGATCGCAAAGTCGTCGCTCTGACCTTCGACGATGGCCCCAATCCGGAAGCGACGCCCAGCATTCTCGACACGCTCGCCGAGAAGGGGGTGCGCGCGACTTTTTTCGTGCTCGGAAGTCACGCGGAGCGGTGGCCCGACCTGGTGAGGCGCATATCGCACGAAGGCCACCAGATCGGAAACCACGGCTACTTCCACCGGAAGCTTCAGTTCCGCAGTCCGTTCTACGTAGCGCGCGACATCCGGCTGGGGATCCGCGCCATCAAGCGAGCGGGGGCGCCGGCGCCGCGGTATTTCCGCGCGCCGCACGGCTTCCGCAGTCCCTGGACCACGCCGATCGCGAGCTCGTACGGAGAGCGAACAGTCGGTTGGTCGCTCGGAGTGTGGGATAGCGACAGGCCGGGCGTCGAAGAGATCGTTCGTCGCACGCTGGAGGGAGTGAATCCGGGATCGATAGTGCTTCTCCACGACGGTGACGGCTACAATCCGGATGGTGACCGGACGCAGACCGCCGCCGCTCTCCCACATATCATCGACGGTCTGAAAGCTCAGGGCTACGAGTTCGCCACGCTGCCTACTGAATGAGCCCCGGACTTAAGAAAGGACTTCGCTGGGCCGTCTCCGCCGCGATCGTCGTCTTTCTCGTCCTGTTCGCCCGCACAATTGATTGGCACGCAGCATGGCAGTCGATGCGGCAGGCGTCGCTCCCGCTCCTCGCAGCCGCGCTAGCCGTCAATTTCGTGTCCGCCGTCGTCAAGGGGGTGCGGTGGTGGCTCTTCCTTCGACCGATCGGAATCACCTCTCTGCCGCTCGCGATGCGGGCCACCATAGCGGGAGCCGGACTCAACAACGTTCTCGTCGCCAGCGGGGGTGACGCGGCGCGCGTCGTGTTCGTCTCGCGCGTGAGTGGCGTGCCGAGCTCGACGGTGCTCGCATCTCTCGCTCTCGAGAGGCTGTTCGACCCGATCGGGTTCGTGATGCTCCTCGTCTTCGGCGTGCTGGTGTTCGATCTCCCGCCCCAGTTCGAGGCGTGGAAGATTCCCGCCGTGATCGCTCTCGTCGCTATCGCGGCGCTGCTTGCGTTCTTCGTCTACGCGACGCGACACTCGAAGCCGGGCGACGTCGCGGCTCGGCGCGAAAAGCCGGCGACGTTGATTGGGAAAGTAAAAGCCTATCTGGTCAGTTTTGCGATCACCGCCGGCCACCTGGCGACGGGACCGCGCTTCGTCGCCGCGATGCTCCTCTCGCTGGTGAGTTGGGCTCTTCAGCTCGCGACGTTCGCGCTGGCGGCTGAGGCGGCGCACGTGTCCATTCCGATCGCCGGCAGCCTGGCGTGCCTGCTCGGCATCAACGTCGGCCT
Organism: uncultured Gemmatimonadaceae bacterium; assembly: GCA_964391175.1. Classification (GTDB taxonomy): domain Bacteria; phylum Gemmatimonadota; class Gemmatimonadetes; order Gemmatimonadales; family Gemmatimonadaceae; genus UBA4720. The sequence continues at coordinate 37,865 of CAYMKQ010000001.1, forward strand.
GATATTGCGCGCGACGCCCGGCAACGTCGGGTTCTTTCAGTTCGTTTACGCGCTGATGGCCGAACAGTTCGGCGTCTCGCGGGACGATGCGATCGCGGTGTCGTTGCTGATTCAGACGCTGCAGATCATCCCGATCACGATCATCGGGGTTTTCCTCGCTCCGGAGTTCATCTTCACGAAAGGGCGGAAAGACCCGGAGACGGAAGCGGTAGCTCACGAGATCGAGGTGGAGAAACTCTCGCACCACGGTCCACTCTCGACCGCGGAAGAAGTGCTGGAACGGGCGGACAAGGCGGGAGTCGCACCGGCCCCGAAGAAGATTTGAAGCTAGAAGCTTGCTATCCGGGGCGCGCGCGCTCGCTCGAGGAAGGTGATGAATTCCGTCGGATTTCGGGTGAGACCGCTGAAAGTCGCGCGCACGTTTCCGTCCGCATCAACGACTGCGTAGAGTGGCAGGGCAACCGTCCCGAATGTTTTCTCCTGGAACGCCTGCTGCCGCTCATACAATTCGCCCTCTCCGTCCGTGTAGAGACGCGTGAGAACGAAACGCCCGAGCTCCGCCGCCACATCCGGACGAGTGAATATGTTCGCCTCCATCCAGCGACAGTTGGTGCACGTGTAGCCGGTGAAGTCGAGAAAGACCAGCCTGCCCGAAGTCCTCGCCGCGGCCAGCGCGGCCGGATAATCATTCAGTAGCCATGCTCCGGACTCCGCGGACGCCAGCGATGTTGTGGGAGTAAGAGGCGGCAGGAAAGCCTCCACCTGCCGAAGCGTGCGGCCATTGATCCCGGAAGCAAGCCAGCCGGCGACGAACAATGCGACGGCGATCGGCACCGCCCGCAGCTGACCGGCCCCGCCCGCCCGTAGCCTCGGCAGGAAGCCGCGGCCGAGATACAGTGCAGCGGCAAGAGCGAGCGCCGACCAGGACAGGAGAACCACGTCGCGCGTGAAGACACCCCAGCGAAGCACCATGTCGGCGTTGGAGACGAATTTCACCGCCGCGCCAATCTCGAGGATTCCAATCACGACGCGAATCGTCCGCATCCACTCGCCCGCCCGCGGGAGCCTCGAGACGACGCGCGGAGCAAGTGCGAGCAGGAAGAACGGGAGCGCGAACGCCGTCGAGTACACCAGCATGCCGGCGAGAGGAGTGGACCACGAGCCGCGAGAAGCGAGAACGAGAAGCGTCCCGACGAAGGGGGCCGTGCACGTCACCGACGTGAGCGTGAACGTAGCTCCCATGAGAAGCGCGCCGAGTGAGCTCTGCGGCTCCGATCTCCAGGTTGCCCGGCTTGCACTGTTCACCACTCGCGACGGTAGCGAAAGGTCGAACCATCCGAACAGGTTCGCGGCAAAGAGCAGAAAGAGTGCGGCGAGGAGCAGGTTAACGCGGGGATCCGCGGCGAAGCGGTTGAGCCCGGCGGCGCCGAACAGCGCCGCGAGCGCGAGTCCAAGGGCGGTGAAGGTTCCGATTATCCCAAGAGCGAACAGGAGTGCCGTTCGAACACCACGGGATTTTCCTTCCCGCGGTGCCGAGAAGTACGCGATGGTGATCGGCACCATCGGGAACACACACGGCGTGAGGAGAGACAGCAGCCCGGTGCTCACCGCGAGCCAGAGGAATCCAACGCTCACCTGAGCGCCCTGATCTGAAGGGTGAGCTCCAGCTTTTCAGTACGGGCGGGGAGGCAGATCGTTGCGCTGCATACCTGATAGCGGGCAGCGATCTGGAGGTTGCGCTTACCTGTCAAAGAGCCGGCGGGAACTCCCAACGGCAGCGTGAACCGTGGCGTCCCGGAGTAATACTCCGTCTCGATCCTGAAATTCTCGTCGAACTTGCGCACGGGCGTCGGACCCTTGATCGCGCCCCGAATGGAGACGTCCGCCGCTCCGACGAGCTGAATACGCAGCGGGATGGGTCCGCCCGGCTTCTGCGTGAGGGAGTAGACGTGCCAGCCGCGATCGATCTCAGCCTGCAGCGTGACATTCACTGTCTTCCCCGGTGCGATCGGTCGAGCGGAGCTGCCACCGACGATCGACCAGCGCACCGGCTTATTCGGCGCTGCGCTGGAGGCGGCGAGGAGCGGAATCAGCGGCAGGAGAGCAAAGAGCGTTTTCATCGGTGCTACAATATACACCGGCTCTCAGAATTCTCTCCGCCGCGAGCCTTCTGTTTCGGCGCGTACGCCTCAACCCCAGCTGAGCTGGTTTAGGTCTTGCGTCCGACTGTGGGTGAATATCCCAGGGGAATCGTTCGTGCAACTGCAATCAGAGAAAGAAGAGGACTCACCAGAGAGGATCGGAGGGTATCGGAAATACGTGGACAGCTGGGGCCGAGCCTGGGAGGTCTGGATGGTTCACCCCTCCTCGATCGAGCGACGGGCAATGGAGCGGCGCTCGCCCGTTGAGAACGCTGTTTTCCTGATCGAGCAGAGGGTGATGGGAGACAGACGCTCCGGAGTTGGAACGCGAATCCCGGTTGCGTCCGAGTACAGCTTCGGCTGGTTGTGTTTCACAAAGGATGGCGAGAGGCGACGCCTTGCTCCGGTACCGGTGAACTGGATAAAGGCGAGCGACACTCAGCTCGCGGACTGGTGCCGGGCGGCGAGGCGCGTATTGCGCTGCGGACCAACGTGGGATCCGGACGACTGACCCGAACACGGCTGGGGATGAACGAAGAACGGCGCCCGAATTGGGCGCCGTTCTTCTTACCTACTTCCTGGTGAGTGGAGGCGCGGGAACGCGAACTCGCTGACGCTATTCGCTCGTATGACAGCGCGTTACCTAGAGGTGTCGTTGCGCGTTAGCCGCCCTTTCGAAGCTCTGGGGCTACCCCTTGCGAATCCCTTTCCTCGCGATCATCACGTAGAGCAGTACCGCGAGATCGAACGTCAGGCTCGCGAATAGGAGTATGATCGGAACGGCCATTGCGGCGAGCACGATCAAGCCTAACGTCGCGAAGACTTCCATATGCCACCTCCCGCCAGCTCATCCCGCGAGCTATCCGCCGGAAACTCGTGCGCGCGCTTGCGGGCCCGGCCGGCGAGCGGGGAACGCGCTGCCAACCGTACCTCAAAAGATGACGCCCAGCGCCCGCGGCGCCAGCGGGGAAACCCTGAGTGCCGTAGGGGAAAAAGCGGCGAGCGTGATGGAGCCGGGGTAGGCGACCATCACCGTCGAGGGAACTCCGTGGGTGATGACCGAGGAGCTCGCTCGACTCCGAGCTGGCATTGGACTCGTGGTTGGCTGACCCGATCACAGGGGCCGCGCTTCCGAGATGCACGCTGCCGATGAGAGCCGTCGGGTAAACCTGAGCTAGACGACCAAGAGATGCGGGCCGGGACCACGCTATGTGCGGGATTTCCCCACACAACGTCAGGCCTTTCCTGATGCACGCGCAGAATCAAACACAACATCTGTTCCTAACTGCAACCGTTGAAGATCTTCGCGAACTAGCGCGCGTCCGCGCCCATTCGCGTTCACATGCATCATGTCAGGGAGGAGTTCGATGAAAAGCTTCATGAAAAGCCGCATCGTGCAAGCGCGGGCTCCGCGCGGGCGCATCGCACGAGCCATCGTGGCGCTCGCGTTTGCCGGGCTGTTCACGGCGGCGTGTAAGGATACCAGTGGTCCCGAGACCCTGTCGACGCTCACCATCACACCGACCACGGCGACCATCGCGGTGAACGGCACGGTGCAGTTCACCGCGGCCGGCACGCGCTCCGGCGCCAACGTAACGCTCAACACGCCCGTCTGGTCTGTCACCGGTGGCGGCACGATCAGCAGTTCGGGGCTGTTTACGGCGGGCCCGACGCCAGGGACCAGCACCGTCACGGTAACCTGTGGCGGTATCTCGAGCATCGCAACGGTCACTGTGACCGCCGGGCCGCCCGCGACGATCACGGTCACGCCGGACCCGGCAACGCTGCCCATCCTTACCACGGTGCAGTTCACGGCGGTGGTCAGAGACGCGAATGGCAACCCCATTACGGCCACGCCCGTCTGGTCGGTCGTTAATGGTGGCGGCAGCATCAATGCCACGGGTCTCTTCACCGCGGGCAGCACGACCGGTACGTTCCCCAACACCGTCAGGGCATCCAGTGGCGCGCTCGCCGATACGGCGACGGTCATCGTGACCGCCGGGGCGCCCGCGACGATCACGGTCACGCCGGACCCGGCAACGCTGGCCATCAATACCACGCAGCAGTTCACGGCGGAGGTCAGAGACGCGGGTGGCAACGTCATTGTGGTCACGCCCGTCTGGTCGGTCGTGAATGGTGGCGGCAGCATCAATGCCACGGGTCTCTTCACCGCGGGCAACACGACCGGTACGTTCTCCAAGACCGTCAGGGCAGGCAGTGGCGCGCTCGCCGATACGGCGACGGTCATCGTGACCGCCCCGGCCCCGCCGCCCTCACCGCTGGGCTCGGCCGCCAACTTCGGGATCCTAGCCGGCCAGGGAATCACCTGCGCCATTTCGGGCACGGTCAACGGAGCGACCGGAACCGCGGATATCGGCAGTATGCCGCTTATCGTATACACCGGCTTCTTCCCGCCTCCCGCTGTCTGCACATTCACGGGAATCATTCCTGGTTCTGGGGTTGTACAGACGGCGAAAGATGACCTGACTGTTGCCTACCTCGCAGCCCAGGCTGAGGTGTGCGACTTGAACATCAGTGGCAGCGACCTTGGCTTCTACGATGGTACGACTCCCGCCAAGACGCTGCCGCCGGGCGTCTATTGTTTCTCGACGTCGGCCGGGTTGACGGGCACTCTGAATCTCACCGGCTCCGCGACGGACACATGGACGTTCCAGATCGGCAGTACGCTCATCGCGGAAACCGGCTCGCAGGTGATCCTGGCCGGCGGCGCTATTCCGGACAACGTGACCTGGGCGGTCGGCAGCTCCGCGACGCTCAGGACCAACGCCGCATTCCAGGGAAACATCATGGCGCTTCAGAGCATCACGCTGGAAAACGGCGTCATCCTGCTCGGCCGGGCGCTCGCACAAGTCGGCGCGGTGGATATGACCGCTGGCGCCGCAACCATTACTATCCCGTAACATCGGGTTGAGGCTGGGGCCGGACGACCGTCCGGCTCCAGCACCGCTCCGGCCACGAAGTCTTCAAGGAGATTCACATGTCAGTCAGAGCATTTACGGTTGGTGTCGCGGCGCTGGTGTGGGCCGTGCCGGCCGCCCCGCAGTAGCGGGGGAAGGCGCAGGTAACGTGATCCAGCGCGGCGGGGGCATCCGAGCCCTCGCCGCGCTGCGCATTCGGCCCGTCCGCCATCATGAGACGGCTTGCTCTGGCTCGCGCGCACCGAAGGGCGTATGTTTGCCACGCCTAGCCCGGGTGGTGCTGTGACAGGTATTTCAGCGAGTTGCCAGAACCTTTCCGCCAGTAAGTGTCGGACTGCGGGGGACTTCGCGTCTCGCTCGCCCATTCGGTGTCGGTCCGCTCACAGGTGGTGACCGGGCTTGGCGGTGAGCAGGAGAACCTCGCCAGCACCGGCGCGTCGGGCACTCCCGGGTTGCGCGACCAGATGGCGGCGATCGATCCGATCGCACCTCTGCGCGTTGCCCTCCGAGGCCGCTACGAGATCCAGCGCGAGATAGGGCAGGGCGCGTTCGCGACTGTATACCTCGCCCGCGACTCGAGGCACGAGCGATCTGTTGCCCTCAAGGTCCTGAACGCCGATCCCACATCCGAAGCGGGAGAGATCCGCTTCATCAGAGAGATTCGTCTCCTCGCCGGCCTCCAGCATCCGAACATTCTGCCCCTCCACGATTCGGGCCACGTCGAGGCGCTCCTCTACTATGTGATGCCGTACGTGAGCGGAGAGACTCTCCGCGCCAGGATGAGCCGCGAGCGATGGCTCTCTATCGATGCGGCCGTGTGCATCGCGCGGGAGTCCGCCGATGCGCTCGCGTGCGCGCACGGGCAGGGAATAATCCACCGCGACATCAAGCCCGAGAACATTCTCCTGTCCGGGGGTCACGCCATCGTAGCCGACTTCGGCATTGCGCGCGCGATCGACATCGCCGGCGTGCGCCAGCTCACGCAAACGGGAACGGGCAGACTGGGGACACCGGCCTACATGAGCCCCGAGCAGTTGATGGGCGACAACCCGCTGGATGGGCGGAGCGACATCTACAGCCTCGGCTGCGTGCTCTACGAAATGCTGACAGGCAAGCCACCGTTCGCCGGGAAGGAAGGCTTCGTGAAGCGATTCACGGAGCCGGCTCCGCTGCCGTCATCGGTTAGAAAAGAGGTCGAGCCCTGGCTCGATGCGGTCGTCGAGACCGCTCTCTCGAGAAATCCCGCCGATCGACACGCGACCGCCGGCGAGCTGGTGCGGGCGCTAAGCGGGCATTCGTCCGGCGAGCCGGCAACACGGGGTAACCGCGGCACTCCACAGCGGGCGACACCCGTGGCGGCGGAAAGGGTCTCCTACAATCCGCCCGCGGTGACTTCTCATGTGGTGCGCGAGGTCGAGCAGGCATCGATCGGCGTCCTCCCCTTTACCAACATGAGCGCCGATCCGGAGAACGAGTATTTCTCCGACGGAATCACCGAGGAAATCCTCAACGCGCTGATGCGGATCCCGGCGCTGAAGGTTGCCGCACGCTCCTCTTCGTTCGCGCTGAAGGGGAAGTCGCTGGACATCAGCGAGATCGGAGAGCGCCTGAAGGTAAAAACCGTTCTCGAGGGAAGCGTGCGGAGAGTCAACCAGCGCGTTCGAATCACCGCGCAGTTGATCAACGCAGCGGACGGCTACCACCTGTGGTCGGAGCGCTACGACCGCGACGTCGAGGATGTATTCGCGATCCAGGACGAGATCGCGCGCACGATCGTCGACCGCCTGAAGGTGAAGCTGACGAGCGCCGAGTACCAGGCGTTCGGGAAGAGGCAGACGGAGAATCTCGAGGCGTACGAGCTATACCTTCGTGGGCGGCATTGCTGGAACCGGTGGCATTTGTGGGGCATGATGCAGAAGGCGATGGGCTATTACGAGGCAGCGCTGGCGAAAGACCCTGACTACGCGCTCGCTCATCACGGCCTGGCCGACGCGTACAGCACACTGGGACTCTACGCGTTCGCTCCCGCGACCGAGGTGATGCCCAAGGCGAGAGCAGCGGCGAGCAGGGCAGTGGAGCTCGCGCCGGAGCTGGCAGAAGCGCGGACGTCACTCGGATTCGTCCAGATGCTCAGCTGGGACTGGAAGGCGGCCGAGTCGACGCTGCTTCAGGCGATAGACATCAACCCGCGCTATGCCATGGCGAGAACGTTTCACTCATGGCTGCTGACGATCCTGGGACGCCACTCAGAAGCGCTCGAGGAGGCTCGATGCGGGCAGGACCTCGACCCGCTTTCGCGCGGGGCAAACAGCGACATCTCCGCGCTCGTCTCGTATCACAGCCGCCTGTACGACGAAGCGATCGCCGAATGCGAGCGCGCGCTGGAAATCGATCCCACTTCTTTCCTGGCGCTGGTGGGCGTCAGTCTGTCGTACGCGGGGATGGGCCAGTACGACCAGGCCGTTCAGCACGCGGAGCGCGGCGTGAGCCTGTCGCCCGACTTGAACTTCCTGCGGGCGATCCTGGGGGCGGTGTATGGGATGGCGGGGCAGCACGAGGCTGCTCGCGGAGTTCTTTCTGACCTGATGGAGCGGTCCAGGCGGAGTTATGTCGCCCCGATTCTCATCTCCTGGATCTACTCAAACCTCCAGGACCGGGACAGCGCGTTCGAATGGCTCGGCAAAGCCTACGACGAGCGTACATGCACCCTTGGTCTCGGGATCCGCTTCGCGCTTTACGACGGAATCCGCGAAGATCCGAGGTTCGGAGAGCTGCTGCACAAACTCGGATTGAGCTGACGTTCTAGGTTTCCCGCTCGACCGACCGCGTTGCGATTGCTCGAACATGTTATCCCGCCTTCACTTACACATGAGGCGGGATTCCTGTTTCGAGGGTCAGCTCGCGCGCGTCTGTCCTGACGCCCCCGATCCCGCGCTCCCACCGCAGAAATCGGCGCAAAAGGCGTGACCGCACTCGCCCGATTCAGTCCATTAACCAATGGGCCACATACTCCACGTAGCAAAGAAAGCGTCCGTTGTTGGCCACGCGGGGAAGCTCGTCGCGGTAGCCGCCTCTTCGGGCGCGGCGATCGTCACGATTTTTTCGGCGCTTTACTCGTATGGCGTCATCGGACAGTCCGAATCCCACCAGTCGATCGGGAACCTCGGCGCGGCCTGGGTCGGGCTGCGCCCGAGTGTAGATACCGCAACCGCAATCGGGGACACCGTTCACTACGCCGCCACGGTGACGGACAATAACGGCAGCATCCTCGTCGGCGCGCGCCCCACCTGGACGACCGGCGACTCGACGGTAGCCACGGTTCGGCCCGACGGGTCCGTCATCGCGCGTGGCCCCGGCAAGACAATGGTCAGCGTTGTCGTCGGCAAGCTCGTTGCGCACTCGCGCATCTTCGTGCAGCAGCGGGTCGCCGTCGTCGAAGTGGCGAGGGTCGCCGGTGACAGCAGCATCACGCTTCCCGAGGGCAACCAGCTCCAGCTCCGCGCTCTTGCGCTCGACAGCCGCCGCAACCTGATCGCGGGCGTTATCCCGACCTGGCACGTCGACGACACGACGATTGCCGTTCTCGACAGTGGTGGTATCCTGACCGGACGGTACGCAGGGAGGACCGTGGTCAGCGCGAAGGTCGACGGGGTATCGGGACGGTCGGGCGTATCGATCGTGACACCCGCGACGGCGATTGCTCTCGTGGCCGGCAGCAGTCAGCACTCGCTCGCGGGCGCGGCGCTTCCGCACGCGATCGTCGTTCGGGCCACGAACCGAAGAGGGGCGCCCGCGACTGGCAAGGTGGTCACGTTCAAGCTCTCCGATGGCCAGGGTGGCCAGGGTTCGGTGCAGCCGGCGACAGCCCGCACCGACGCCGATGGACGCGCGCGCGCGGCATGGACCCTTGGAGCCTACCCCGGGCGTCAGACGCTGCTCGCGAGCGTCGAGAACGTCGACAGCGCCCTGGCGATTGTGGCGGAAGCGGATCCCGTCGCCAGCAACACGCGGGTTATCGCACTTGTCGAGCACTACACCGGCAAAGCGGGTGAGGCATTGGCTGACTCAGTGGGAGTGCGTGTGACCGATTCAACCGGCCGCGTGCTCGCTGACGTACCGGTCCGCTGGACGCCGATTAACGGCGGGTCTGTCGACGCCATCGTTCCCAGGACCGACTCGCTGGGAGTGGCGTGGTCCCGCTGGACACTCTCGCGCAGGACGGGCACGCAGCGGATACGCGCGCAGGTCGGCAGCGGACCAGGCAGCCGCAGCATCGCCCCGGTCACCATCAGCGCGACCGCCCTTGCCGGAGCGCCGGCCAGCCTCGTCCTCGAGAGCGGGGATAATCAGCGCGCGGCGGCGGGTGCCAAGCTGCCAAAACCAATCGTGATACGGGTCGTTGACGCCAACGGAAGCGGGGTCGCGGACGTGCAGCTCGATCTGTCGCCCTCGGGCGGCACCCTCCCCGACAACGTACTCCGCACCGACTCCCTGGGACTGGCGAGGACCAGATGGACGATGGGCCGATCCGCGGCCGCGTACACGCTTGCGGTGCACGCGGACGGGGTAAAGAAGCTCCTCAAGCTGACGGCCCAGGCGAGATCCGCCGCGCCCGCAAATCTCTCGTTCGAGGACGTGCCCGCGCGGAGCAAAGCCGGGAAGACAGCGGCGAAGACGAAGCGGCTGTACGCCCTCGTCACCGACCTCTACGGTAATCCGGTTCCGGATGCCAAGGTTCGCTTCTCGGCCACCTCGGGGACGGTTTCGCCGAAGAGGGCGGTAAGCGATGCGCAGGGACGTGCCGCCCTGACGTGGAAGGTCGGCGCCAAGCCCGGCGAGCAGACGCTCACGGGGGTGGTGCGGGCCACGGATGTGAAGGGTGAGTACGCCACCGAGGTGCCCGGGCAGGATCCGGCGGCGAAGATAGCGTCGCTCAAGCCGAGCGCCAAATAGCATAACCCGGGAGCCGCGGGAAACGGAAATCAGACGCCACGCTCGGACAGCGTGGCGTTTCATTTTCGCGGTAAACACATGGCGTTTTTTCGGGTCCGAGCACGCCGATCAGGCGCTCGAAACGTCCCGGACGTGTCCTTCCTGCCCGTGATATGAGAGTTGATATCCCCGACTATAACCTATTGCACACAGCCATGTTGATATCAGTCACTTAAAGTAATACCACACACCGGAGCAACCTCAGCAGTTACACTTTTCAAGCTCAGCCGTCAAATTATTGATTACGCGCCCCGGGTGAGCAGTTCCGGGCGCCTCCGATAACCGGCAAAACCGCTGAAAGGCGGCGACGCAAAGCTACGAGGCTACAGCGACCGAGGACCGTCGCCACGCCAGTCGAGCCACCGAAGAGGAGCCTTAATGAACCAGCCTCGCTTCAGCCTTAGCTCTGCCGTAGTCTTCCTCCTGACCCTCACGGCCATCAGCCTGCCGGCGCCCGCGAGCGCGTTGCAGTTGTACTCGCGTACGCCCCAGGTGAGCTCGAGTGCTGTCGCGAACCGCTCCGCCGATTCGGTCTCAGCTGACGCCGGACGCCTGGCAATCTCGGCCAGCTCCGGCCTGAACGGCGGTGGTGCCGGGAACAATGTCCGCTCCTCGTCGTCCGATCGTCCCGGGGCGGGACTGAGCGGGAAAGTTTTCGCCCGGTTCCTCCTCCCGCAGGACTGGCTCCTGCTGGCGTCGCTTCCCGGTGACCAATACCCTGCGGGGCCGCGCAGCCCCGCCGATCAGGGTTTCCAGACCGTCTTCACGATGCGGTCGTTCGGTCAGAAAGTTCGCGCCTCCCTTAATGGGTACCGACTGGGGTACTGGCCGGCTGAAAAGGGCCGCCGGCTGCGAACCGACGCCTATCGGAATCCGGACGGCTTCATCGAAGTGACTCGCGAGAATGAGGACACACGCGTCTCCGAGCATTTCCGCCTGCGCGACTTCCTGTCTCACGGCCAGGCCAACGTCTGGCCTAAGTACCTGGTCCTGCGTGAGCCCCTCCTCGACAAGCTCGAGCTGGTGATCGAAGACCTCAATGCTCACGGCATCAACGCCGAAGGAATGCGTATTCAGTCCGGCTTCCGAACACCCGCCCACAACAGCGCCGTGCGGGGCGAAGGCAGCGCACGAGACAGCCGCCATCAGTTCGGTGACGCCGTTGACGTCTTCCTAGATCAGGAAGGCACGGGCAGGATGTCCGATCTGAACGGCGATGGCCGCGTGAACTTCTCCGACGTCAAGCTGATTCTGGCCGCGGTCGAGCGCGTCGAAGCTCGCTACCCCGAGCTGGTCGGCGGCACCGGACTATATACTGGCCGCAGCGGCTCATTCGCCCACATCGACGTGCGCGGACACCGTGCCCGCTGGGTCCGTGGCGTTCGCCGCCCGCGGAGCCAGCGTTCGGCGAGCTCCCGGAAGACCAACTCCGGAAAGGTCGCCGCCAAGGGCTCGGCCCAGAAGAGCGCTGGCGCGAAGAGCATCGTCGCCAAGCGTGTGCCGCTCAAGACCGCCTCGGCGGCTACCTCCCGATCCAATACGTCGCCTTGATCTGAAAGACGTTCGTCGGGCGATCCCGGAAGAGCGCTGACCGATCCCTGCTGAAGTTGAAGTCCCCATAATTGTCGGAGCCCTCCCTCTGCTGTGTCCAGACAAAAAAGAGCGTCGACCCTGGCCGGTATTCCCAACGCAATACCCCGGTGCCGCGCAGTGACCGCTCATTGAAGTCGGGGTTGCCGAACGTGAACGGTGCCGCCGCACCCGCACCGTCAGGATCCACCGTATAACCCGTCACATCCCCCGTTTGCGGATCGGTGTTCGTCACCACGGTGCTCCCATTGTCGCGGCCATAGAAATTCATGCGGCGGGATTTCGCCTCCGCGAACTCCTTGAAGCTCGTGTACTTGCCGCTGGCGAGGAACGGCTGCGCGAAGAGCTCGAGGGTCAGGTTCGGCGTGAAGGTCATGTTCATGCGCGTGTCGATTGAAAACGTCTTCTGCTCCAGCCGGCCGAACACGTAGCGCCTCCCGGCGAACTGAGCGGGGACAGTCGGATCGCCCACCGTGGTTACATACTGCTGCGCGGTGAAACCGTGGTCGTACGAAGGGCGGAGATTCACCAGCACGCGCGTGGACGGCTTGAAGGTCACGGAAGGAGAGTATCCCACCCTTCCATCCTCGGTATTGTCCACGGGGCGAATGAACTGGACCTCGAACTCGCCGACAATACTCTTGCGCGAGTCGGTCTCGAACTCCGCCGAGAACATGTTGTAGCCGTAGCGCATCACGGTGGGACCGCCGCGCGTGAGCCGCTCATCGTAGGAAGTCGGGTGGAGGATGCTGAATATGCTGAACTCCATGTAGTTCTTGAATGTCGCCTCCCAGTACGCGTGATAGTCGATGTCGGTCCGGTCCCCCTCGTAGTTGACTTGCTGCTGGGCGCCCACGACGCCCACCAGGGAGCGGTACCACGAGCTCGGGGTGGTCCATTGCCTAGCGAGATTCGCGAGCATCCACTTGTAATCGGAGCGGCTCAAGACCCCCATGTCGTTGGCTTCGAAGCCGGGGCTGCGCCAGTTCTGCATGGTCTCCCACAGCCAGTCGCCCGTCTCCTTGGCTAGACGCGTATAGAAGCCGTAGCCGTAGAGATTGCGGCGGGTGGGATCGTATGCGGTCGAGAAGAGTCCGTCCGAGCGCTGAGTCCGCCCGGTTCGCTGGTAGTAACGCGCGCTCGACAGCTGTGCGCGGTTGATTGCCGCACTGTCGCCGCCGATGTGACTCAGCGCCGTCTGGATGTTGAACGAATACGCTCGCTTGTTCCAGCGATGGTCCAGGTCGACGCCGAAAACCTGCGCGTTCGAGCGAAGCCGCGCGATCTCATCGGCGTTGGTGAGGGAGCGGTTCACCATCGTGGTGATCGTCCCGAGCCGTGTGGCCCCGCCGCGGAAGTCCTTCCGCAAACGCCCGATGAAGTAGTTGGAGAGTGGCTCGATCTCCTGCGTTTGATCCGCCGTACCTCCAATTGGCCTGAACCGGGCCGTCTCGCGGTTTGTGACGGCGTCCAGCACACCCACGCTGATCCCGTTTCCGGTGCGGCCTGTCACCTTGGCCGCCCCCAGGATCGTCGTTGCCTCGGCAGCGTCAATGAAGTCAGCCCTTCCCGACAAGAGGCCCGCCAGCTGCGGCGAACGCCCTATGCGCCTCGTGTAGATCAGGCTGAGATCCGAGACGTTGCTGCAAACAAAGCAGCTGAATCCACCGAAAGAGAAGTAGCCCGAGTTCGAGACGAAGAACGGCCGCTTCTCGTTGAACGTGGTCTCGAAGACGGAGAGGTTCACGACCGCAGGATCGACCTCGACCTGTCCGAAGTCGGGATTGACTGTCGCGTCCAGCGTGAGGTTGGACGTGAGGTTGACCTTGAGGTCTCCGCCGACCCGATGCGTCATCTCCGTGTTTGAACGGTATGGGTCACCCGGCTGGACCCGCTCGAGCTTGCTGCGGGAAGTCACGTATGGAACGAACTCCATCTGCCGGGGCCGGGAGCTGACCCTGATACCTTCGAGCGTCCCGTAGTACGCGGCACCTCCGGCCTCGTTCAGGCGCCAGAACGCCCACATGTCCTCTTCATTTCGCCGATCGATCGTTCGCTGGATCTGCATTCCCCACGTTTGCTGTGTCTCCCGCGAGAAGCGGAGCTGCGAGTAGGGGATCCGGAATTCCGCTGTCCAGCCGAGCGAGTCGATGTTTGCCGCGCCTTCCCAGACAGGGTCATAGGAAGAGTCGCCATTCTGCTCGTCCCCCTTCACACCGAAAGGATTCAGCTCGAACCAGGACCGGCCGTTCTTGTCGCGGAAAGTATCGAAGACAACCGCGATGCGATCGGAGGTGAGAGAGTTGTCTCCATTCATCACCTGGTCGCGGCGGGTGAGCGCGGCGCGAACCCCCCGCGGCCCGAGCGTCTCGTGCATGCGAGCGCCGATGTACACGGCGGCTTCATCGTAGAGGATTCGGAGCTCGGTCCGCTGGGTGGCAGGCTTGCCCTCGTCCGGCCTCTGCTGGACGAATTCGGTAATTGGCGTCGCTGCGGCCCACGCCGACTCATCGATCCTGCCATCTACCGCGATGGGACCCTGTCTGAGCGAGGCTCGCGCTACAGGACGGGGGTCGCTCTGTGAGCGGCCGGTTTGTTGAGCGGCGGCGGGGAAAGCAAAGGCGACAAAGAGGGAAGAGGCTATCGTGAACAGCGAGACTACGGCGGACCGTCGAGCGGACACATGCACTCCTTCGGGTGGATCGATTGAACGGAACGGCTTCTGCCCCGTCGGCGCCGCGTCCCTCCCTTAGACCGCGGGAGCGGCCAGAAGGTTGGAACGGTTCCGGGCATCAATCATGTTCTGAGGCTTCAGGGCCGCTGGTGCGATTCATTTAGTCCTACGGAGCAGGACGCGTCCCGGTGTCAGGGCTTTCATGCAAGCTCTTCGCGGCCGTAACATATCCACCGCTGGAGTTTCTCTCATCCTGGACCGATAATAGGTATCAGGTGCTCAACCTTCCACGAAACCATGATCGCACCAATACTACTTCTCCCGTGTTCCGCGATACTCTTCTTGGCGGGAGTGCTCGGTGCTCAAGGCTCCGTCACTGTCCACGAGCCCGACACCGGCGAGCGACATCTGCGGAACATCCGCCAGCTCACGAACGGTGGAGAGAACGCGGAGGCGTATTTCAGCCACGACGGAAAGCGGCTGATCTTTCAGAGCACGCGCGCCGGCCGAACCTGCGACCAGCAGTACGTGATGAATGTCGATGGCTCGCACGTGCGCCGCGTATCCAACGGTTCCGGCAAGACGACGTGCGGCTACTTCATGAAGGGCGACCGCACGATTCTTTTCGCGTCGAGCCATGCGTCGCAGAATGAATGTCCGGCCCGACCCGACGCCTCGAAGGGATACGTCTGGCGGCTGGACCCTTTCGACATCTACACGGCGCGCGCCGACGGGTCGCGCCTGCGGCGCCTCACGCGCTACGGGGTCTACACCGCGGAGGCAGTTCTGTCGCCCGACGGCCGCAGGATCGTGTTCACGTCACTGAAGGACGGCGACCTCGACATCTACGTAATGAACGTCGACGGCTCGGGCTTGAGGCGGCTCACCAATCAGGTCGGGTACGACGGCGGCGCCTGGTGGTCGCCCGATGGAAAACGAATCGTCTATCGCGCTCATCACCCCGAGACACCCGAGGATGTGGCCCGCTACAAGTCGCTGTTAGCCGAGCGACTGGTGCGGCCGCACAGGATGGACTTGTGGATCATGGATGCGGATGGACGAAATCAGCGGCGCATCACGCAACTGGGAGCGGCCAGCTTCGGGCCGTCGTGGACGAGTGATGGTGAGCGAATCGTCTTCTCGTCGAACCACCACACGGAGCCGAGGCTGGGAAACTTCGATCTTTTCCTGGTCAGGCCCGATGGGACCGGACTCGAGCAGGTGACCACCTCGGGGACATTCGACGGATTCCCCATGTTCAGCCCCGACGGCAAGCGGCTCGTCTGGGCGTCGAACCGGCACAGCGCCAATCCGCGTGAGACGAACATCTTCATCGCGGATTGGGTGAAGTGAGCGCCTAGGCCTTCTCGCGCGAGGTCTTGTCCGCGACGTAGAGCTCGAGATAACCGCACTCTTCGCACACGAATGGCATTACCACCAGTCCCGCGTTCGGGTCGGGTGTCCCTCCCTTGGCGCTTCCCACGACATTGACGAGGGACTTGAAGCTCTCCGTCCGGTTCATGCGCATGTCGGTGTGGTTGATGCAATAGCGTTTTCCATCTCGAATCGGCATGTCGGCTCCCGGGAGTGATCGATTGTCGCATTGCAAATCTAGACCGCCGTTGGCTTTCGAGCCAGCGGACGCCGGCGGAGGCCGCCGATGAAATTTAGGTCTGTCGCGGATCGACCCTTCCAGGTAATGTGGGGTATGCCCATTCGCCGGCCGCTTGGCCTCTCCTCCTTCTCGTGCCCATCAGATTCATGAAGAGCTTCTCCTTGATTGCTTCGCTCGCCTCGATACTCTTCGCCTCGCCCCTTGTCGCGCAGCAGCCGACGTCCAAGGCTCCCGCGCAGCCGGAGGTGACGATTCGGATCAACGACTCACTCGACCTGAAGCCGTCGCCGGAGCTTCAGAAGGCGCTCGACGAGCTGGCGGCGGCCGTTCAGGCGCTCGCCCTCCGGATCGCGACCGACCCCCAGCTGCGGGTTGCCGCGATTCATGTCGCGTCCGGATTAGTGGCGACAGCGCAGCAGGTAGTGACCGAGCAGTCGGTCGTCCTCCAGGAAGCGCTCAAGACGGCGGCCGAGAGAATCGCGTCGACTCAGGCAGCGCAGAAGACACAACCGAAGCAGCCGTAACCGGCGGAGAAGAAAATGCTTGGGAAGCTCACGGCCCTGACGGTTTGGGCGTTCACACTCGCCTGTGCCACGCCGCGCGAAGATTCCCCGGAAGCGAAGAATGACACGACGGCAGCGAGTGACACGACCGCAAAGAGCTCGCTGGACGAGGACATCCCGGCGATCGGCGGCACAGGGGTCCCGACGGGTTATCGGGGTAGAACCGATCGTCCCAACATGCAGCTCAGCGCCGCCAAGTACGCGGTGAACGGAAAAGCGTGGGAGGTGACGACCGGTCCCGCGCACATTCTCTACCGGCCGGTGGACACCGCCAGCGGATCGTACACTGTGGCGGCGACGATCGACCAGCTCGAGGCGCCGGCGCATCCGGAGGCGTACGGGATTTTCATCGGCGGACAGAATCTCGAGGACGCCCGCCAGCGCTACCTCTATTTCCTGGTGAGGGGGGCGGGCGAGATGTTCGTCAAGGTCAGGGAAGGCGACAAGACGCGGGGCGTGATCGACTGGCAGGCGAGCAAAGCGGTTCCGACTGCGAGCTCCACCGGTAAGGGGACCTACAAGATCGGCATCCAGGTTGCGCCCGATTCGGTGAGGTTCTGGGTGAATGATCAACAGGCGGCGGCCGTCTCGAGCGCAGGTCTGCCCACCAGTGGTGTTTACGGGCTCCGCATCAACCACAATCTCCACGTCCGTGCAACGCCGGTCACGCTAGGGCGGCCCTAACCCGCGACGCGCCGCCGCTGTGGCGGAAAGGCCGCGCCAGCCCGCGCGGAAGTTAGGAAGCCCGTCGCTTAACGCGATACTTCGGCGCTAACTTTTCGCCGTGCAGCCGCAAGCGCGACAGAGAGCATTCGCTGGACAGATTCTGACCGGAGCGGTCGTCGCCGTGCTGGCGGCGGTTGGTGCCCATGCTCTGGGCGTACAGCAACTCCTTCGCACACCCGATCTGGCGCTGTATCTCCCCGCCGGGATAATCGGCGGCTCGATCGGCGCGACTCGACTTCGGCCCCTCATCTGGATTCTCGCCGCTCCGATCGCGCTCCTCTGCCTGGCCGTCGTGTATACGCCGTTCCTTTCCGTGTTGGCCCAGCCGCTGGTGAGGCGCGACCCCATCCCCCCACGAGTGGATGCGATAGCGGTTCTGTCGCAGGGGCTGACGCCGGAAGGCCGCATGCGGAGTGCGACACTCGACCGTCTGCTTTCGGGAGCGGCTCTCGCCCGCGGTGGGCTGGCTGGTGCGATGCTCGTATCGCGCGAGCGCCGCGCTATCGGCGGGCGATCCGTGTCCGATTCCGCGGATCTGCAACAGGCGCTCGCGGATGCCGGCCGCGAGGTCGAGATCGTGTTCGCGGACTCCGTCTTTACAACTCGAACCGAGGCGTTGCGGATGCTTCCGGTCGCTCGCGCCCGCGGCTGGTCCACTCTCGCCGTTGTCACCTCGCCGCTGCACACGGCGAGAGCGTGTGCTACCTTCGAGGCCGTCGGGTTCAAAGTCGTCTGCGTACCCGCGACGTCGCGAGAGTACGTCGTGCCGGCGGCGAGCAACCCGGAGGACCGGCTGCGCGCCTTCCGGTCATGGCTGTACGAGACCTTTGCGTCCGCCGAATACAAGTCGAACGGCTGGATCCGCTGAACCGCCCGTGTCCCATGAACTACCTCGAGGAAACTGAATGACTTCGGGTCTGCCGGCTTCGAGCGCATCCCCGCGAGAGCTGGCGCATCCGCTCGACGACACTCAGGGAATCTGGAAGGTGATCACGGCGTCATCGGTCGGCACGATGATCGAGTGGTACGACTTCTACATCTTCGGCAGCCTCGCCGCGATCATCTCTTCGCAATTCTTTCCGGGCGACAATCCCACCGCCAGCTTTCTCAAGACTCTCGCCACCTTTGCCGTCGGGTTCGCCGTCCGACCATTCGGAGCGCTTGTGTTCGGGCGCATCGGTGATCGCACCGGACGAAAGTTCGCATTCCTCGCGACACTGCTCATCATGGGCGGTGCGACCGCCGCCATCGGGTTTCTCCCGGGTTACGCA
Organism: uncultured Gemmatimonadaceae bacterium; assembly: GCA_964391175.1. GTDB lineage: Bacteria > Gemmatimonadota > Gemmatimonadetes > Gemmatimonadales > Gemmatimonadaceae > UBA4720. Next base: position 56,376 of record CAYMKQ010000001.1, read on the forward strand.
AAGATCGGAATCGCGGCTCCGATCATTCTCGTGATCCTGCGTCTGCTCCAGGGACTTGCGCTGGGCGGCGAGTACGGCGGTGCAGCGGTGTACGTGGCCGAGCACGCGCCCGATGGGCGTCGCGGGTTCTACACCAGCTTCATTCAGACCACGGCGACGCTTGGCCTGTTCGTGTCTCTCGCCGTCATCCTCGCGGTTCGCGGCGTGCTGGGGGAGGATGCGTTCCTGGAGTGGGGCTGGCGAATCCCATTCATCCTGTCGCTGCTGCTCGTCGGGATCTCCTACTACATCAGGATCCGGCTGCGCGAGTCGCCGCTCTTCACGAGACTGAAGGAAACGGGAAAGACTTCGAAGGCGCCGATCCAGGAAAGCTTCGGAAGCTGGTCCGGGTGGAAGATCTTTTTCACCGTCGTCTTCGGCGCGGCGGCGGGTCAGGCCGTGGTCTGGTACACTGGCCAGTTCTACGCGCTGCTCTTTCTCCAGACGGTGTTGAAGGTCCCCCTCACGACGTCCTATATCATCGTCGCGGTCGCGCTCATTCTCGGCGCGCCTCTCTTCGTGTTCTTCGGCGCCCTCTCCGATCGTGTCGGCCGGAAGAAGGTAATGCTGACAGGGAATCTTCTCGCCGCGCTTCTCTACGTTCCGATCTACCAGGCAATGAAGGCATTTTCCGATCCGGTCAACCCGGTCGCGCTCACCGCGCTGGTGTTCATTCAGGTCGTGTTCGTGACCATGGTGTACGGGCCAATCGCGGCGTTTCTCGTCGAGGCGTTTCCGGCGAGAATCCGCTACACCTCGCTGTCTCTGCCGTATCATTTCGCGAACGGCTGGTTCGGCGGTTTTCTTCCGCTCATCGCCACCGCGCTGGTTGCGCGAACGGGGAACATTTACGCGGGACTCGCGTTCCCAATCGTGGTGGCGCTTCTCACGGTAGTGGTCGGGTCGGTGTTGCTGCGCGATCGGCACAAGGAAAGCATCTGGGCCGAAGTTCACGACGGCCGGGCCCCGGCGACGCGATGATCTCTCTCATCGCCGGCGCGCTGCTTTTGGCGGCGCACCCCGCGGACTCTCTTGCCGAGAGGATTCGGGGCCGGATCGCCCAGCTTCCCGGCGCCGAGGTCGGTCTCGCCTACATGGATCTTGCGACCGGCGATACGCTCTTTTTCAACGCCGACTCGAGCTTTCACGCCGCCAGTACGATGAAGGTGCCGGTGATGATCGAGCTCTATCGCCGCTCTCAGCTTGGCGGCTTCTCGATGGGTCAGGCGCTGATGATCGTGAACCAGTTCGCGTCGATCGTCGACGGGTCGTCGTATACGCTCGATCCTGCGTCCGACAGCGACACCACGCTCTACCAGCGGCTTGGCGCCCGGGTCCCGATCGACACACTGATGCGACTCATGATCACCAGGTCGAGCAATCTGGCGACGAATACTCTCATCGCACTCGTCGGAGCGGAAAACGTGACGCGGACCATGCGCGAGCTGGGTGCGGCGCGGATTCAGGTCCGCCGCGGCGTCGAGGATGGCAAGGCGTTCGAGCGCGGGCTCAACAACACGACGAGCGCGCGGGATCTGGCTGTGATCCTGCGGGCGATCGAGGAAGGGCGCGCCACGCCACCCGCGGGTACGCAGGGAATGCGTGAGATTCTCCTGGCGCAGGAGTTCAACGAGAAGATCCCGGCGGGCGTGCCTCCCGGTGCGCGAGTCGCCCACAAGACTGGTGAGATCACGGCACACTCGCACGATGCCGCGGTCGTCTACCCAGCGGACCGCCGACCATATGTGCTCGTCGTGCTCACCCGCGGGATTCGCGATGCGGCGGTGTCGAGCAGATTGATAGCCGACCTCTCGAGGCTCGTTTATGCGCACAGCACCGCGCGCGCGATCACCTCGGCTGCTCGCGCGCGGCAGTAATGCGAGTCGCCTTTCTTGGTCTGGGGTCGATCGGTGAGCCGATGGCGAAGCATCTCGCGCGCGATCCGTTCGTGCTCACCGTCTGGAACAGGACGGCCGCGAAGGCCGCGGATTTCGCCGCGAAGCACAAGGCGCGCATCGCTTCGACGCCCGCGGAGGCGGTGCGCGACGCTGACGTCGTCATCACCTGTCTTCCTTCCTCCGTTGAAGTCGAGACGGTGATGCACGGGGATCACGGGATGCTGCCCGCGCTGCGGAAGGGCGCGGTGCTGGTCGACTGCACGTCAGGCGACCCGGCCACTTCGCGCTCGATCGCCGCCGAGCTCGCGAACCGCGGCGTGGGTTTCATCGACGCTCCGGTGAGCGGCGGGACGATCGCCGCGCAGTCTGCCTCGCTGACGGTGATGTGGGGTGGTGAGGCTTCCGTCTTCGAGCGCGTGCGTCCAGTGATCGAGGCATTCGGGAAGAAAATCTTCCACGCGGGTCCCGTCGGGGCCGGAGATGCGCTCAAGGCCGTCAACAACGCTTTACTGGCGGTGCACATCCTCTCGACGGCGGAAGGACTGGCGGTGCTCAAGAAAGCGGGAGTGAACCCGAGAATCGCGCTCGAAGTCATCAACGCCTCGAGCGGCAGGTCGAACACGTCGGAGAATCTCATTCCCCAGCGCGTGCTCACCAGGGAGTTCCCTCGCACGTTCCGCCTCGCGCTCCTCGACAAGGACATCGGCATCGCCGCGACGCTAGCCGATGAGCTCGATGCTCACACGCCCATCATTTCACTCGCAGCGCGGCGACTCCACGAGGCTCGGGAAAAGCTCGGAGAGAACGCCGACCACGTCGAAGCGGTGAAGATGATCGAGGAGGAGAACGGGGTAGAGATCCGATAGTCCCAAAAAAACAAGTCAACGAAGAACGACACAGATGCGGGAGGGCAGAAGCAGAGAGTCGAGTTGCGAGAAGATCAAGACCTCGCAACTCGCGCCCATGCCTCTGTTCTCTCGCATCTGTGTCGTTCTAGGTTGGAGCTGCGAACAACTTGTCCGCGAGGCACTAGCCTCGGCCCAGCGCGGCGCGGTCCGCTTCGGCGATCCTCTGCGCCGCGATCCTGGGATCGATCGAAGGCGCCACATCCTCGTCGGACTGCTCGACCGTCCAGGTCGCGCGTTCCACCACGCGCTCTCCGCCGGGAACGAGGAACCCGAACTCTATCTCAGCTCTCCGGCAGAATCGCTCCTGCCGCGCGCGGTCCTCCATTTCGAGTGGAAAGCCAAGAGCGTGCAGCCGCGCGTGCATCGCTTCGTGAAGGATCGTCGCCGCCACCTCCGCGTCCGAGAAGGACGGGTTGACGGTGAAAGTCAGCTCGACGAGGCACGCGTGCTGCTCGTGAAAATACGCTCCGCGGCACGCGAAGCGCTCGACGACGATAAAGGAGAAGTCGCGCTTCAGGTGGCGGAAGTGGTGGGGAACGTGGCGCTCGATGAGGCTCAGCGTCCGATCGAGGCGGGCCAGCACCTGCGCGGTGTCGATGTCGGAGCGCGTGTTGTTGACGACGACGGGAATGCCGAGCACCTGGTGCCTGGACACGTCGGAGCTGCCGCGACCACCGCCGGTCAGCGATCGCAGCAGCTGGGCCAGCATGAGCGCTTACCTCAGCCGGCCTCTCTCGATCACCGGTCTCCCGTCGACCGTCAGCGTCGCCCCGCCGAGCTGCGCGAAGAGCCCGAAATCGCTGGTGTTGCTTCCTCCAAAGCCGCGGTTGTCGCCGAATCCGAATGCTACGGAGCCGGGAGCCGTCCAGATTATCCGCCCGGAGCCGACCGGGAGTCTAGTCTCGGGATTGATTCCGATATCGAGGAATCCGAAGCGGTCCTTTGCCCCGCCGGCGGCATCATACGCCGCCTTCAATCCCGAGATGTCGTTGGCGGCAGTCATCGAGGTGAGAACGCCCTTCTCGAAGACGAGGGTGAGGCCGCGCACGACCCGTCCGTCCCAGATGTATCTATCGAGCACGATCTTTCCGTTGGCCGAGCCGGTGGCGGCCGGCAGTATCAGCTCGCCCGCGGGCAGGTACGTAGCAGCCGCGGCTGCGCCTTGTCGAACCTTCTCTGGTGTGAGCGCTCCGTCGGAGATGAATCCGCGATCGGCATCCACCATCAGCGAGAGATTCGTTCCGTTCCGCGCCGTCAGCGTGACCACTTTTCCGTTCGCGAAGATCTCACGGAGCGACTCGCCCTTCGTTCTCAGCAAAGACGCGTTGACGCCGGCCGCTCGCCAGAAGGCGTTCGATACTGTTGACCGAGGCACGCCGAGGCGGCGGGAGATCGCCGCCGTCGGATAGAGATCGTTGCCCAGATTGACGAGACGAATGTTGCGCTTGAAGTAGGCGTCGGTGACCGCCTGACCGGCCTTTCCGCGCGCGCTGCGCCGAGCCATCGGAACGCCGGCGAGGAGCCCTTCCGTCTCATTGACATCTAGAGCGATCTGAACGTCGAAGTTGTTGACGAGCAACATGGCCACGGACGAGGTCACGTTGTCGAAGGTAGACGGGACTTCGTCATACGAGCGCCGGACGAGGCGGTCGCTCGAGATCGTGATCAGTGGATGCGCGCCAACTTTCATCGCTTCGATCGCGATGTCCTCGAGCAGCGCCGCGTCGCGGATGCTCCCGCTGACGAGAACCTTGTCACCAGCCTTTACCATCCCCGCCTGCACTAGATTACGCGCAACGTTTTGCAGATTCCTGGATTGAGCGCTAGCCGGCGTCGGTGCCACCGCCGTTCCGAAGATGACTGCTGCCACTGTGATCGAGCGCCAGAGAAAGCTGACCTGAACCATTTGGACCTCCCGCGGGTGAGCGTGACTTTCCGAAGCGAACCATATGATTCGCGCATCCCCGCGGCAAGAGTCCGTTTGGGGCCACATCACGACGAGTCGGCGGAGCGCCATGAGCGCCTTCAATTAGGCTCGCCTGGGCGCCATATTTGTGCACCGATGACTACGAAGAACACGACGGTCCTCGACGCCCGGGCCGTCGAGCGCACGCTGAAGCGCATGTCGGTGGAGATCGTCGAGCTCAATCGCGGGACGGACGACCTGATCGTCGTCGGGATACAGCGCCGAGGCGTTCAGCTGGCTGACCGGATCGTCCGCATGATCGAGGGCGGCGAGGGTGTCACCGTTCCGCAGGGTTCGCTCGACATCACGCTGTACCGCGACGACCTCCAGACCATTGGACCACGTCCGGTCGTCGGTCCGACCTACCTCCCCTGGGATCTCGATGGAAAGCACGTCGTGATCGTCGACGATGTGCTCTACACGGGACGGACCGTTCGCGCGGCGCTCGACGAGCTCGCCGACTTCGGACGCCCCGCCTCCATCTCGCTCGCCGTGCTCATCGACCGGGGCGGGCGCGAGCTGCCGATCCACGCCGACGTCGTTGGCAAGAAGATCACCGTCGCCGCCGACGAGCGGGTCGATGTGATGGTTGCCGAGCTGGACGAGCGGACTGAAGTCGTGATCGTTCCCAACGCGGCTGCGTGACGGGGACACTCGGCAAGGATCTTCTGGGGCTGGAATCGCTCACCGGCGATCAGATTCGTCTCATTCTCGACACCGCGGAGCCGTTCAAGGAGGTAAGCGAGCGCGCGATCAAGAAGGTCCCAGCATTGCGCGGGTCCACTATCGTCAACCTCTTCTTCGAGAACTCTACTCGCACTCGCATTTCGTTCGAGTTCGCCGAGAAGAGGCTTTCGGCCGACACGGTGAACGTCTCGACCGCGGGCTCGAGCGTGTCGAAGGGCGAGACTCTCGTCGACACGGCGCGGAATCTCGAGGCGATGCGCATCGACATGGTGGTCATCCGCCATTCGGCATCGGGCGCCGCCAAGTTCCTGGCGGATCGCATCGAGTCCAGCGTGATCAACGCCGGCGACGGGACCCACGAGCATCCGACGCAGGGATTGCTCGACATCCTGACTCTGCGCGACCGCTTCGGCACGCTCAAGGGGCGCCGCATCTGCATCTGCGGAGACATCCTTCATTCGCGCGTCGCGCGCTCCAACATCTGGGGCCTCACCAAGCTCGGCGCCGAGGTTGCGGTGTGCGGCCCACGATCGCTTCTGCCGAATGCGATCGACGAGATGGGAGTGCGCATTTTCGACCGCATCGAGGAGGCGATCGAGTGGGCGGAGGCGCTGAACGTGCTCAGGCTCCAGTTCGAGCGGATGACGGCGGGTTACATACCATCAGCCCGTGAGTACAACCGGGTGTTCGGAATCACGCGTGAGCGACTGGATCGCGCGCCGCGCGATGTGCTCATCCTTCACCCGGGTCCGATGAATCGCGGGGTTGAGATCGACTCCGACGTCGCCGATGGTCCGCACAGCGTCATTCTCGACCAGGTCACGAACGGTGTCGCGATCCGGATGGCGGTGCTCTATCTGCTCGCCGGCGGTAAGCCGGAGCTGGCGGAGGCCGCGAAGGGCGGAAGCGGCGGTGGGCGAGGACGCGAGGATCGCGAGTGAGGCAACTGCTCCTTCGCGGCGGCAAGCTCGTCGATCCGTCGCAGCGACTCGACAAAGTCGGCGACCTGCTCATCGCCAACGGTGAGATAAAGAGTGTCGGCGGGTCCATCGACGGTCCCGATGACGCCGAAGTCGTCGACTGCAAGGGACTCATCGTGTCGCCGGGGTTCATCGACGTCCACTGCCACCTGCGGGAACCTGGCCGCGAGGATGTCGAGACAGTCGCGACCGGCGCGCGTGCGGCCGCGGCCGGCGGTTTCACCGCGGTGTGCGCGATGCCGAACACCGATCCTGTCACGGACAACCAGGCGGCGGTCGGATTCATCGTGCGCCAGGCGCAGCGCGCCGCGGCCGCGCGCGTCTACCCGATTGGAGCGATATCCGTAGGGCAGGAAGGGAAGGTGCTGGCGGAATTCGGGGAGATGGTCGGGGCCGGAGCGGTCGCCGTCAGCGACGACGGCAAGCCGGTCGCGAGCGCGCAGCTGATGCGGACGGCGCTCGAATACGCGCGAACGTTCAGGATTCCCGTCATCGATCACTGCGAGGAACCGACCCTCTCGGCCGACGGGGCGATGAACGAAGGAATCGTCAGCGCACAGCTTGGGCTCAAGGGAATTCCCGCCGAAGCGGAGGAGATCATGGTGATCCGTGACATTCTCCTGGCGCGCCTGACCGGTGGGCACGTTCACCTCGCGCACATGAGCACGCGAGGATCGGTGGAGCTCATTCGCTGGGGCAAGGACCGCGGCATCAACGTGACCGCCGAGGTTTGTCCCCATCATCTCTCGCTGACCGAGGAGAGCGTCCGCGGCTACGAAACGAATGCGAAAATGAATCCGCCGCTCCGAACGGCCGACGACGTGGAAGCCCTCAGGGACGCGGTGAAGGATGGAACGATCGACCTGATAGCGACCGACCACGCTCCGCACCACTACGACGAGAAGGAGAGGGAGTTCGCCGACGCTCCGAACGGCATCGTCGGACTCGAGACGGCCCTTGCCGTCGTCGTGACGAATCTCGTGGAGACGAAATATCTGAGCTTCCCGGATCTGGTGGACCGCATGGCCTGCACCCCGGCGCGGATATTCAACCTCCCGGGCGGATCCCTGAAGAAGGGGACGGCAGCGGATGTCACCGTCTTCGATCCGAAAGCGAAGTGGAAGGTGGACCCGTCCGGCTTCCTTTCCAAGGGACGGAATACTCCTTTCGCGGGGATGACCCTCACCGGGCGCGCCGCTTGTACTATTGTGGCCGGTATGATCGTCTATCGATCGGGTCTTCCCGTCGACGAACGGGAGCGTAAAGGTCGAGTCAGGGGATAATCCACGATGAGTGAGAAGGAGCCGGTCTCGCTGGACGCGCTCAACGGCCTCCTAAAGGAGCGCCGGAGGTACGAGGAGTGGCTCGCGGCGCTGGAGGCGAAGCGCGCCACCACGCCCGAGTCCGTCTATCAGCGTGTCCAGGCCGACTACCAGATCCGGCTCCGCGATGTATCCGGCAAGCTCGCCGAACGTGCGGGTGAGCTACGCGAGAACATCGACGCTCTGAGCGCGCGCGTCGACGAGATTTCCAGGCAGGAAACGCAGCAGCGCGAGGCCAGGCAGGAAGCGGAGCTTCGCGCCGCGGTCGGCGAGTACACGGAAAAGCAATGGAAGGAGATCGGCGGCGCCTGGGACAAGGAGCTGGGCCGGTTGACCAAGGAGCGCACCGCGCTCGATGCGCAGCTCGGCGAGCTGACGCGGATCTTCACGCTGAGCGTGAAGGAGAAGGAGCCGGAGGCTCCGGCTCGTGCCGCTGCCCCGCCGCAGTCTCCGCAGGAAGCATCGCGCACACCGATCTCTCCGGTCGTGCCTCGCACAGCCGTTCCCGAGCCTCCGACCTTGAACCCGCCGTCACGGGTGGATCATCCCTCGCCGGCGGCGCAGTCGGCGCCGACTTCCGGTTCTGCGCCCACGCCTCGGTCTCCATTCGACCAGTTCCAGGTATTGCGCCCGACTGGTGGCGGCGGAGGCGGAGTTCCTGGCGCCGCTGGGCGTGCGCCAGCGCCAGCCTCGACCGTCGCGATCGCGACACCACCGAGCGTCCCCAAAACCGGTGGGGCGCGGGATCCGCGATCGGAGCAGCACAAGACGCTCAAGTGTCCGGAGTGCGGCGCCTCGAATTATCCCACCGAGTGGTACTGCGAGCGCTGCGGCGGAGAGCTCGCCACGATGTGAACTGCAACGTGAACTGCAACATGAACTGCAACTGAACGAGTTGTCAGCGTCCAGCTAACAAGCTGACAGCCGAGAGCTGCAGACGTCGGGACGCCGCTCAATGGCGTGAGGGTAACTGCCGTTGCCTGTGCCCTGATCTGTGTCGGTGACGTCCTGACGTTGTGAAGCTCTCAACTGACAGCTTCAAAGCTGGTAGCTCACCACTCGTTCCGTTGCAGTTTGTCCGTTGCAGTTCTCTCTTCAATCCGGGCTGCGGCGGAGAGCTGGCCACGATGTGAAAACGGGCGCCCGAGGGCGCCCGTCTGCTTGGCGAGATCGTGCGGCTTCCGGCCCCGTCCGGCTACCTTCCGGTTTTGGCCAGTCGGCTCTTGTGCCGAGCTGCTGCGTTCTTGTGGATCAGTCCCTTTCGCGACGCGCGATCGAGAAGCTTTACCGCCGCGAGTCTGTCCTCGGCTGACGTGCCCCCTGAAGCACGCTTGAGGGCGGTGCGGAGAGCTGACCGCTGGGCGCGATTACGGACCGCGGCCGCGCGTGATTTCCGCATGTTCTTTTTCGCTGAAGCAATATTCGGCACTGACTGATCTCCGGATTTGGCAGGGTATTTCGTAGCCGCGAAAGTTGATCTCCGAGGTCATGTATGTCAAGTTCACGCGAGTGCGTATTCTCGAGTTGCTGCACACTGTTACGCGCCGCGTCCGTCGCTGATTTGCGCGCGCATCCACCTGTCTTTGCGGGCGGTCGAGGAGAGGGTATCCTCTTCGGCGGCGACACTCGCTCTGGCGGAGCCCAGCAGAGCGCGACTTCGCGCTCCGCGCTCCGTCGCTGGTCTCCTTGGTCGCTCGTTTGAACGCCGCCTGCGAGGACACCCTCACCTCTCCCTCCCACGATGTCCTTGGTCACGCGCCACGTCGTTGGCCGGCGCGTCGCGTGAGTCTGCAACTTGTCATACTTCCGCGCGGGGCAGTCTGCGCGGGCCATCCGTGTCGAGCGCGGCCGAAGTGCGTTCGCCTCACTGCCGGCAGGCGAGCGCCGTTTCAAGATCTCGAGGGGAGGCGGAAGGGGTCGGGGCGCAGGCGGCGTCGCGCGTAGCAAGAGACCCGCGTAGTTTGCGGGGCTCGCAGCGTGTAAGCGCGTTAGCCGCCGAAGTCGCGATCCCTTCCGACAACCCCGCACAATGATCTCGAACTGCGCCGAAGCCTGCCGAGAGATTGAGAGGAATGCTAACTTCAGGGCGCGGTCGATCACTCCAACCCGGACCCATTGGACAAGTTCCAGACCTTCATACTCATCGCGCCGGTCTTGCTCTTTTCGATGGTCGCGCACGAGTACGCACACGGCTACGCCGCCCTCCGCCAGGGAGACGCCACGGCGTATTCCCTCGGACGACTCACCTGGAATCCCCTCCCGCACATCGATCTGTTCATGACGATCCTGCTCCCGCTCCTCATGTATTTCACGACCGGGATCGCCTTCGGCGGAGCAAAGCCGGTTCCAGTAGTTCCGCGCAACTACCGCAACTTCAAGCGCGGCGACATCATCGTGTCGCTGGCCGGAGTGGCGACGAATTTCGCGATTGCCCTCCTCTGTATTCCGCTCATCATTGCCGTCGGCGCGCTGGGGCGAGTGGTTCCCGCGCTCACCGACAGCGGCGCGCTTTTCCAGACGATGCTAGCCTACGGCATCCTCATCAATCTCGCGCTCGCGGCCTTCAACCTCATCCCGATACCGCCGCTCGACGGCTCGCACGTCTTCAAGTACATCCTCCCACCAGCATGGGCGCTCAACTACCAGCGCCTCGGCGCACAGGGATTGCTGATACTTTTCCTCCTGATCGCTTTCGGCGGACCCGTGCTCAATATCTGGTTCAAACCCGTGTTCTTCCTCGACAGACTGGCCGCTCGCGCGGTCTTCCCCTACATCCTGGCCAGTCAATGGACGATGTAGCGCGCGCAGAAGCGTCCGACGCGGAGTCGCTGGTTTTCGTCGTCGAGCTCGCCGAGTTCTCGGGGCCGCTCGATCTCCTTCTCTCGCTCATCCGTGACGAACAGATCGACATCTACGACATCCCGATAGCGCGCATCGCCGAGCAGTTCCTCGCGCGGATCTCGTCGCTCAAGCTTGACGAGGCGGCGGATTACCTGGAGATGGCTGCCCGTCTGGTTCGCATCAAGGCGCAGATGCTGCTTCCGCGGCGCGAGGGGGAGGATGTGTGGGAGGATCCGCGCGCGGAGCTGGTGAGACGCGTTCTCGAGTACCAGCAGGTGCGCGAAGTGGTGGACATGCTCGAGCGTCGCAGTGAAGACCGCCGCAGCCGTTTCGCGCGTGCATACCTGCAGCAACCCGCGCCGGTTCCTGTTACGGGGCCGCTATCCATCTCCCTCCCCGAGCTGCTCAGCGCCGTCGACAGGGTGCTCCGGCTGGCGAAAAAGCCGCACGTGCACGACGTCGTGCCGCGTGCGCTCGATGTCGATGGGGCGATCGAAATCGTGCGGGCGTTACTGGCGATCCGCGCCCGCGCGCAATGGAAGGACGTTCTTCCGCGCAACGCCGAGCCATGGGAAGTCCTATCGGTGCTTCTCGCTCTCCTTGAGCTCGCCAGGCGTGGCGAGCTCCGGCTCAACCAGCCGCGGGCTTTTGCCGCCTTCGATATCACCCGTGACTCCGCTAGCGAAGCTGCTTGAGGCGGCGCTCTTCGCGAGCGCTGTTCCGGTGCCGGTCGCCGACCTGCGCGCGATGGCGGCTCACGCCGACGAGGGCGACACGACGCTCGAGAGCGCTCTGGAGGAGCTCCGCGACCATTACGATGCCGATGGTCACGGAGTCGAGCTGGTCGAAGTCGCGGGCGGATGGCAGATCCTCACTCGTCCCGAGTACACGGAAGCGATCGAGCGCGCGCAGCTGGCCGCGAGACCGCAGCGCCTTTCCGCCGCTGCTCTCGAGACCGTCGCCATCATCGCGTACCGGCAGCCGATCGGCAGGGCCGAGATCGAGGAGATAAGGGGCGTAGGCGCGGGCGCGATCCTCAAGTCACTCAATGAGCGTGGCCTGATCGACATCGTCGGTCGCGGCGAGGGTCTTGGGCGCCCTCTTCTCTACGGGACCACGTCCGCCTTCCTCGATCAATTCGCTCTACGCCACCTCGAGGAGCTGCCGCGCGCCGACGAGCTGGCGATAGCGCTCCGGGCGCCTCGGCCTGCGACACTCGCCGTAGGCGCCAGCAGCAAGGAGAACGGCGAAGCGCCCGCTCGGGCGGACTGATGCCTGAGTCCATGCGCATTCAGCGCGCGCTCGCGCGCGCCGGAATCGCTTCGCGTCGAGGAGCCGAGGAGCTGGTGGCGGCCCGCCGCGTCCGCGTCAACGGAGCGATCGCCGAAACAGGACAGAGCGTCGATCCCTTTCGCGACAAGATCACCGTCGACGGGAAGCCTGTCGGTGCGCCAGCTGCAATCCGCTGGATTGTGCTCAACAAGCCGACGGGGGTGCTCACGACGCGCTCAGACACCGGCGGACGCCGCACGGTTTTCGACATCGTTGCTCCTACTCCCGGTCTCACCTATGTAGGAAGGCTCGATTACATGACCGAGGGAGTGCTCTTGCTCACGACTGACGGCGATGCGGCGCACAAATTGACACACCCCAGCAGCGAGATCGATCGGACGTACGTGGCGACGGTGCGCGGCGACGGCGGCGACGCGGCACGGGCTGCGCGGAGCGGGGTAGAGCTCGAAGATGGACTGGTGATGCCGCGCGATGTCTCCGTGCGGCGACTTGCTCGCGGCTTGTGGGAGCTCGAGCTCACCATCGCGGAGGGCAGGACGCGAGAGGTGCGCCGGTTGTGCGAGGCGTTGGGCCTCCAGGTCGAACGGCTGGTGCGCACGAGGTTCGGACCGGTAAAGCTTGGATCGCTCGAGCCCGGCAAGACGCGTCCGTTGACGGCGCGCGAGAAGGAAATCATCTTGGCGCTCACGAAGAGCGGCGGCGAGAAAAAACAGAACTCTACGAGAGGAGCAAGACGTGAACGCACACGCCGCAATAGCCGCTGATGCCTCGATGGTCCACGAGGTGGTGCGCCAGGTCGGCCGGCGCATCGTGGGCCAGGACTACATAGTAGAGCGGCTCCTCATCAGTCTCCTCACCGGAGGTCACGTTCTGCTCGAGGGTGTTCCCGGACTGGCGAAAACGCTGATCGTGCGGACCCTCGCCGAAACGATCAATACGACCTTCAGCCGAATCCAGTTCACTCCGGATCTTCTGCCGGCGGACGTCGTGGGAACACAGATCTACGACCAGTCGAACGGAAGGTTTTCGGTAAAGAAAGGGCCGATCTTCGCCAATATCATTCTCGCCGACGAGATCAACCGCGCACCGCCGAAGGTGCAGGCGGCGCTCCTCGAGGCGATGCAGGAGAAGCAGGTAACGATAGGCGGCACCACGCACATTCTCGAGGAACCGTTCCTCGTTCTCGCCACCCAGAACCCGATCGAGCAGGAGGGCACGTATCCCCTTCCGGAAGCGCAGGTCGACCGCTTCATGCTCAAGCTGCACGTCGGCTATCCGTCGCGGGATGAGGAGAAGGAAGTGCTGAGGAGAATGGCAGGGGGCGAGCCGATTCCGGTCGACCGTGTGGCGAACCCCGCCGCGATTCTCGCGGCGAGAAGACACATCGCCGAGCTTTACATAGACGACCGCGTGGTCGACTACATCGTCGACATCGTTCACTCGACGCGAAATCCCGAGGAAGCGGGACTTGCCGAGCTGAAGCCCCTCATCGAGTACGGCGCCAGCCCGCGCGCAACCCTGGCGCTCGCTCAGGGCTCACGTGCGCACGCATTCCTGCGCGGCCGGGCATTCGTCACGCCGGACGACGTGAAGGCGATTGCGCCCGATGTGCTGCGCCATAGAGTGCTCCGCACCTACGAGGCAGAAGCCGAGGAGGTCACGAGCGACGAGATCGTCGGCCGGATCCTGGACGCGATTCCGGTACCGTGATCGGGAAGTGGCGCCTCCGCAAGGCGCGTAAGCCAGCGCCGACACGCACGCCTGAGAAGCCGATGGGCGTGCCGCCGGAGATTCTGCGCCAGGTGAAGCTCATCGAGCTGCGCACGCGGGGACTGGTCAACTCGGTGTTCACGGGCGAGTACCGGTCCGTGTTCAAGGGGCAGGGGATGGAGTTCTCCGAGGTGCGCGAGTACCAGCCGGGCGACGAGGTCAGGTCCATCGACTGGAACGTCACCGCTCGCATGCGGCGCCCCTTCGTCAAGAGGTACATCGAGGAGCGCGAGCTCACTGTGATGCTCGTGGTGGACCTCTCCGGCTCCGAGCGGTTCGGCACCGTCCGACGCTTCAAGAGCGAGCTCGCCATCGAGCTGGCCGCGGTGCTGGCTATGTCGGCGGTGCGAAACAACGATCGGGTCGGCGTCCTCCTCTTCACCGACCGTATCGAGCACGTGGTTCCTCCGCGGAAGGGCAGGCGGCACGTGCTGCGCATCATCCGCGATCTCCTCGCCTTCGAGCCGGTCGGCCGAGGGACGGATCTCGCCGCCGCCGTTGATTACACCGCGCGGATGCTGAAGGAGCACACGATCGTGTTCATCGTCTCCGATTTTCTCGATGCCGACATCGATCACCCGCTCAAGCTGATGGCGCAGCGCCACGACGTCGTCGCGGTCACCGTCGAGGATCCAAGCGAGCGTGACCTGCCGGACATCGGCATCGCCCGGCTCATCGACCCCGAAACGGGCGAGACCTTCGAAGTGGATACGAGCCATGCATCGGTGCGAAGCTCGTACTCAGCGCGCGTATTGAAGGAGCGCGAGGAGCGAAAGCACCTGCTCAGGCGTCTCGCGATCGACGAGGTCGCCGTGCGAACCGAGGCCGGCGTGGTCGAGCCGCTTCTCCGCTTCTTCCGCTCGCGGGAAACGCAGGCGCGCCGCCGGTGACAGCACTCGGCATCGCTCTCCTCCTGCTCCAGGCTGTTCCCCAACAGCAGGCAGAGACATCGCTCCCGGTGCAGATGGGTTACAGAGTGAGCCCGGACACGGTGCTCGTTGGGGAGCCATTCAACCTCTTGGTGAAGGTGTACGCGCCGAAGGGAGTCCGCTTCGAGTTTCCCGCGGGTCCCGATACGACAGTCGAGAACGGGGTCCGGCCCATCCAGCTGCGTGGCGAAAAGGTAGTGACGATGTTTGGCGATACCGCGGCTGCTCTCTACCGTCTCGTCGCCTGGGACGTCGGCCGGCAGCCTCTTCGCATCCCCGACGTCCGGGTCACTTTCCAGGGCCTCGAGCGCACTCCTCCCTTGGCCGGTGCCTCGGTCTTCGTACGCTCAGTCCTGCCGGCCGATACTTCGCTCCGCGTACCGAAGCCCGCGCGTCCTCTGATAGTGCTTCCGGTTTTCAACTGGTGGCCCTGGATTGCGCTGCTCGTGGCGGCGTTGCTCAGCCTCTTCATGTGGTGGGCGTGGAGGCGATACCGCAATCGTCCTATCGCTCCGGTCGATCCTTATCTTCGCGCGCAGCGCGAGTTCGTCCGGTTCGAACAGCTCGGCTTGGTCGAGAACGGCCGCGCCGACGAGCACGTCGCGGCGATGGTCGACGTCGCCCGCGAGTATCTCGCTGCGCGCGTGCCCGGCGTTCGCCGGTCGGACACCAGTTCCGAGCTCCTTCGCGCGATGCAGCCGCGTGAGGGCGTCGAGGCGGAGCTGCCGCATCTGCTCGAGCGCGCTGATCTGGTGAAATTCGCGCGGGCGGAGGTCGCCCCCGAAGAAGCGCAGACAGCTGGGAGTATCGCTCGGGCGATTGTGGATCACGTCGAGGCCAGAGTCAATCCCGAATCTGCGCCCGCCAGGAAGTCGGCGGCCGCCAGGGAGCGAGCGGCATGAGCGTGTTCGGCCTCTTCGAGTTCCATACTCCCGAAGCTCTGTTCCTGCTGCTGCTTCTCCCCATCTGGTGGTTATGGCGAAGGCGCCGCCGGAAGGATGCGATCGTCTTCTCCCGCACCTCCGTGCTCGCCGCAGGTCCGTCCACGGGCAGCTGGATACCGAAAGCGATCTTTCTTCTCAGGAACATCGCGCTCGCGGCTCTCGTTGTCGCGCTGGCGAGGCCACGATCGGGAGCGCACACGGAAACGCAGACCAGCGAAGGAATCAACATCGTGCTCGCGATCGACCTCTCGAGCTCCATGCTTGCGCTCGACTTCCGGCCGCAAAACCGCCTGCAGGTCGCGAAGGAGAAGGTCAGGGAGTTCATTGCGCGCCGCACTTCCGATCGCATCGGCGTCGTGGCGTTCGCCGGTGAAGCTCTGACCCAGGTGCCGCTCACCACGGACTATCCTGTTGTCATGCAGGCCGTCGCAAACCTTCAGGCCGGCCAGCTCGAGGATGGAACGGCGATCGGCACCGCGATCGCCACGTCCGCGAATCGGTTGCGTGATGCGCCTGGCCGTTCCCGGGTGATGATCGTTCTCACCGATGGTGTCAACAACCGCGGTGCCGTCGAGCCCCTGGTTGCGGCCAAGGCGGCTGCCGCTTATGGCATCAAGATCTACGGTGTCGGCGTTGGGACCGTCGGAATGGCGCCCGTGCCCGTTGGTCGCAACGCGGCGGGCGGGCTCCGATTCGAGTATCAGCCCGTGCAGATCGACGACGCGCTCCTCACCAGTATCGCGCGCCTGACAGGGGGCAGATACTTCCGTGCGCGCGATGCGGCCTCGCTCCGGAGCATCTACGCCGAGATCGACCGCCTGGAGCGGACTCCAGTGCGGTCGAGCACCGTCGTACGCTACAGAGAGCTTTTTCGCTGGCCGCTGCTGCTCGGGATTCTCGCGCTCTTCGCCGAGCTCGCGATCATCGCCTGGAAGTCGCCACTGCCGTGACGCTTCTCCGGTTCATTCAGTGGCCGTGGGCTCTTCCACTTGCGATCGTGCTTCCGCTGGTGACCGCCTGGCTCGTCCGCTGGGGAGTTCGCGCCAGAACGCGCCGGCTCGCTCGCCTGGGAACTCCGGGCATGATCGCACGTCTCGCCCCTTCGCTTGGTCCGCACCGCGCCTGGACTCGCGTGCTGCGCGCGGCGCTCGCGACGCTCCTCCTGGCCGTGGCGTTCGCTGGCCCGCGCTGGGGAGTGGAGCAGACGGTCGTGAAACGGCAAGGCGTTGACGTTGTTCTCGCGCTCGATGCGTCGAACTCCATGCTCGCGACCGACGAGCGTCCGAGCCGGCTTCTGGCTATGAAGCAGGAGATCAACAGGCTGCGTGACCTCTCGCCGGGCGATCGCTTCGCGCTGCTGGCCTTCGCGGGTCGCAGCTACATCCTCACGCCGCTGACAGTGGACAACAGCGCACTCGATCTGTTTCTGGAGAATCTCGATCCGACCATAGTCGGACAGGGAGGAAGCTCGCTCTCGAGCGCTCTGCGGCAGGCGACGAATCTTCTCTCTCTCGGAAAGGCGGAGAGCGATCGCGCCATCATCCTCATGAGCGATGGTGAAGGCTTCGAGAACGCCGACGAGACGCTGAACGAGGCGCGTCGTGCCAGGGAGCACGGTCTGACCGTGGTAACGGTCGGGTTTGGCACACCCGTCGGGTCGACGATTCCGATCGTGGAGAACCGGGTCGTCACGCAGAAACGCGACGATAACGGCGCGATCGTCGTGACGCGTTACCAGCCGGATCTCCTGCGGGCGATCGCAGCGGAAGCGAAGGGCGTCTTCATCGACGCCCGCACGCCCGACAGAGCGGGGAAGATCCGACTCGCGCTCAACACGCTTCGCGCAAATGCGCGTTCGATTGCCTCGGGGGACAACCTCGGCGTCCAGTTCCAGTGGTTCGTACTCGGCGCCTTCATCCTTCTCGCGCTCGACACCTTCGCCCAGACGCGCCGTCGTCGCCGGCGAGCGATCGCGGCGGCCGCCACCACGGCTACGATGCTGATGCTCATGGCGGGCTGTCGCCGAAGTCCCGAGCGAGACAAGCCAGCGATAGCGCTCTACAACACGGGCACCACTCTTCTCTTGCGTGATTCCCTCGCGTCGGCGGTGCCTCCTCTCACTCGCGCGTCTGACTCGAAGGACGCGGAGGTGCGCCATCACGCGCGCTTCAACCTCGGCCTCGACTACCTGGTGCAGGGTCTGCGCGCCAAGGATTCCGCGGACGTACCGCTCGACAGCGCGCTGTATCGCTACAAGCAGATCCTGGAGGTGGCGGTTGCGGACTCCGACGCCCGTTGGAACTACGAATTGGCGCTTCGCCGGAAGCAGAGCGGCGGCGGAGGGGGTGGAGGAGGTGGCGGCGGAGGCGGTGGCCAGAATGCGCGCCCCACGCCTTCGCCAGCGCAGAGCCAGAATCAAGCGCCGGCGCCGAGACCCGTTCCCGGTATGACACCGCAGCAGGCGGAGGCCGTGCTCGATGCCGCCGAAGACCGGGAGATGGACGTGCAGGGCAAACGCCAGAGAAAAAATGTTCCCACCCCGCCGAGGGGGAAGGACTGGTAACTTCGGTATCGAGATGCCGTTGATCACCATTCTTCCCAGCGCCGTCGCCGATCAGATAGCCGCGGGCGAAGTCGTGGAGCGTCCATCGTCCGTGCTGAAAGAGCTGGTGGAGAACTCGATCGATGCGGGCGCCACAGCCATCGAGATTTCCCTCGAGGACGGCGGCCGGAAACTGATTCGCGTGAGTGACGACGGATGCGGGATGAGCGCGGAGGATCTTCCGCTGGCACTCGCGCGCCACGGGACGTCGAAGATAAGACAGGTCGCCGATCTCGTTGGCGTCGGCACGTTCGGATTTCGCGGTGAAGCGTTGCCGGCCATCGCGTCCGTCTCCCGGTTCGAGATCGAGTCGTCTGCCGCGGACGGCGAGGGCACGTCGATGCAAGTCATTGGAGGCCGGATCGCGCCGCCTGATCGGATCGCGCGACGGCGTGGCACCACTGTCTCCGTCGCCAATCTGTTCTACAACGTCCCAGCGCGGCTGAAGTTTCTGCGCAGCGCCCGGTCGGAGTGGAGAGGCGCCGTCGAATCGCTGACGGCGCTCGCTCTCACCCGCCCGGCGGTGCGCATCAATCTCTCGCACGACGGCAAGAACGCCCTCAATCTTCCTCCGGTGTCGAGCATGCGGTCGCGGCTCGGAGCGATCTGGGGCGGGAGGTACGCAGAGGATCTGCTCGACGTTGACGATGTCTCGGGCCCCATCCACACCAGCGGGCTCGTTCAGCGTCCGGCCGACGTCGGCACTTCGACTCGGCGAGCATTTCTCGCGATCAACGGCCGCGCCGTCCGCGATGCGGGCATCGGGCGCGCGGTAGAGGCGGCATATCGCTCGACGATCGTCGCCGGCGTGAGGCCGTCGTTCTTTCTCGACGTCACCGTGCCCGCTGATGTCGTCGACGTGAACGTGCATCCGGCGAAGGCTGAAGTCCGCTTCCGCGACCGTTGGACGATCGAGCGCGCTGTCGAGTCCGCCGTGAGACGGGCGCTCGGAAACTTCGACAGCGCTGCATCACTCGGTTTTCGCGGGACGAGCTTCAGCTTTCGCTCGTTCGGCGTCGCGCCTGATCCGGGCGCGGAAATGCTCCTCCCATCGGTTGACCGGGATGCGCCGCTGTTCGAGCGCATCGCGGATGGAGAAAGTTCACAAGCAACCGTGGCGCCCACCACGGCGGAGGAAGAAAGTGCCGCCCCGCCGCTCAGCATCCCGCCCCTCTTTCAGCTTCGACGCACCTACATCGGCTTCGAGCACGAGGACGGTCTCGTGCTGATCGATCAGCATTCAGCCCACGAGCGCGTGTTGTACGAGCAGTTCATGAACACGCTCGAGAGCGGCGCGGCGCCGGCGCAGAGACTCCTGCTGCCACTGACGCTGCATCTCGGCCCTGCCGAGGGCGAAGCGTTCGACGCCAACCGCGATTACCTGGAGCGCCTCGGCTTCGAGGTCGAGGGATTCGGCGGTCACACGCTGATCGTCAACACAGTGCCAATGCCTCATCCGCGATTCGACGCCGAGCGCTGCTTGCGGGAGACCTTGGATGCACTTACCGGGGATCGGGTGGCGGGGGCGGCCGCCAAGCACGAGCGCCTCGCTTCGACAGTCGCGTGCAAGGCGGCGATCAAGGCCGGCGAAGAGCTGTCGCAGGCGGAGATGCGCTCGCTCTTTGCTGCGCTTCGCGACACGAAGCTTCCAGCGCACGACGTCCATGGCCGGTCGACGATTGTCCATCTCACCTGGGACGAAGTAGAGCGGCGATTTGGGCGGCGGTAGGCTGCGTGTCATCTGCGGCCCCACTGCCGCGGGCAAATCGGCATTGGCGCTGGACCTCGCCGAGACGTACGGGGCGGCGATCATCAGCGCGGACTCGCGGCAAGTATACAGGCGCTTCGACATCGGGACCGCCAAGCCGACGTCGCACGACCGCGCGCGCGTACCGCACTATGGAATAGATGTCGTCGATCCGACGGAGCGTTACTCGGCCGCGCGCTGGGCGACCGGGGCGCAGGCGTGGATCGAGAACGGACGGAAAAACGACACCCAGCCGCTCATTGTTGGCGGCACGGGTCTCTACATCAGGGCACTCGTCGACCCGCTCTTCTCCGCTCCGGAGCTCGAGCCGGAACGGCGCAGCGCTCTCGCGCTCGACCTCGAGTCGCGCCCGCTCGCGGATCTCAGACGATGGTGCCGGGAGCTGGATTCCGCGCGCGCGCATCTCGGACGCACTCAGCTCCTGCGCGCGATCGAGACCGCGCTCCTGTCGGGGCGTCGCATCAGCGAGCTGCACGCCGGCCATCGCCGCGATGCAGGTTCGGGCGTGCCGCGTCGCTCTCCGGCCTACCTCGTTGTGGATCCCGGCGCCCCGCTCGCCGCGCGCATCGAAGCTCGCGTCGATCAGATGATCGACAAAGGCTGGCTGCGCGAAGTCGACGAGCTGTCGCAGATCGTGCCGCTCTCGGCGCCGGCGTGGAAAGCGAGCGGATATTCCGTGATGCGCGCCCTCGCCCGTCGCGAGCTGGATTTGTCAACCGCTCGCGAGAGGGTCATTATTGAGACGCGGCAGTACGCGAAGCGCCAGCGTACGTGGTTCAGACACCAGCTTCCGCCGGCGGCTGTGACACTTGTGAATCCTGACGACCCCGCGCTGCGAGCCGTTGTACGCGAGTGGTGGGAGAGAGCTGAGTGAAGATTGGCATCACATGCTACCCGACCTACGGCGGGTCCGGCGCCGTGGCGACGGAGCTGGGCATCGCGCTGGCCCATCGCGGGCACGAGGTGCACTTCATCACATACCGGCAGCCCTTCCGCCTCCCGTCGTTCCTGCCGCGCGTCTTCTTTCACGAAGTCAATGTCGGACGTTATCCCCTGTTCGAGTTCCCGCCGTACGATCTCGCCCTCGCCGTCCGCATGCACGAGGTCGTCCGTACCCACCAGCTCCAGCTGCTGCACTGCCACTACGCGATCCCGCACGCGACGAGCGCCTGGATCGCGCGCGAGATGCTGCGCGAGAGTGGAGAAGACGTGGAGCTCATCACGACGTTGCACGGAACGGATATCACGATCGTGGGCCAGGATCCGTCCTTCTATCCAATCACTAAATTCTCGATCGAGAAATCGGATCGGATAACCGCCGTATCGGAGTATCTGCGGGAGGAGACCATCCGCGCGTTCGGCTGCACCGGCTGCGACATCGACGTGATCCACAACTTCATCGACCCCGACGTCTACAATCGCGAGAAGTACCCGCCGGTTCTCAGGGACCAGTTCGGACCTTCGCGTCCGGTCCTGATGCACGTCTCCAATTTCCGGGCAGTGAAGCGTGTCCGCGATGTGATTCGGATATTTGCCGAGGTGCACCGTGAGGTGCCAAGCGTGCTGGTGATGATCGGGGATGGACCGGACCGGCCCGCGGCGGAGGAAGAGGCGAGAACACTCGGCGTCGAGAGCTCGGTGTCATTTCTGGGGAAGCTGGATCAGATAGCTCCACTCCTCGCTGGCGCCGATCTTTTCCTTCTTCCGAGCCAGAGTGAGTCCTTCGGTCTGAGCGCTCTCGAGGCGCTTGCGTCCGGAGTGCCCGTGGTCGCTACCAACGCCGGGGGTCTGCCCGAAGTCATCAGGGACGGGGAGACCGGCGTGCTGTGCGGTGTTGGCGACATTGAGGGAATGTCCGCGGCATCGCTCGGAATCCTCCAGAATGCCAAACGCTGGTCCGAGATGAGCCGCCTCGCGGCCGCGGATGCCCGCGAGCGCTTCTCACGTGACGCGATCGTCACCAAGTATGAAGCTCTTTATCGTCGATCACTCCCCAACCCGAATTCATGACCACCTTCCAGGCGCTCGTACTTGGTCTCATCCAGGGACTCTCCGAATTCCTGCCCATCAGCAGCTCCGCCCACCTTTTCCTGACTCCCTGGTTTCTCGGGTGGACCGCTCGCGGACTCGCTTTCGACGTCGCCCTTCACCTGGGAACGCTGCTCGCCGTGCTCTGGTATTTCCGCTCCGAATGGGCCGCGCTCATTCGCGCCACCTTCGGCATCGTAACGTCGCGGCGCCTGGACGACAACGAGAAGCGCCGCGTGATATTCCTCATCATCGCGACGATTCCCGGCGCGATCGGCGGAGTTCTACTGCAGTCGAAGGCCGAATCGACTTTTCGGAATCCACAGCTCGTCGCAACTACCCTGATCGTGATGGGCGTGCTGCTGTGGGCGATCGACAAGCTGATGGACCGGCGGCGCTCGCTGGGTGAGATGCGCTGGCTCGATGCGGCCCTGATCGGTACGTCGCAGGTCATCGCGCTGATTCCGGGCGTCTCCCGCTCGGGTGCGACCATCACGACCGGGCGCGCACTGCGCTTCGACCGTGCGGCCGCGGCGAAGTTCAGTTTTCTCATGAGCATGCCCATCACCGCGGCGGCGATCGTCTACGAAGCTCCCAAGGCCCTCCAGGAGGGAGCCTTGATGACGCCTCTGGTAGTCGGGGTCGTAGCATCGGCAGTCAGCGGCTGGCTGGCGATCGCGGTTCTGATGCGATATCTGAGCAGGCATAGCTATGGCGTCTTCGCTGCCTATCGCGTCGCGCTCGGTCTGATAGTTCTGGCGGTGATATACGCACGCGGCTGATGAGGCGCGCTTCGACGGCGCCACGCGCAAGGATCTCGAGCGATCGCTCGGCCTCCCGCGTGTCGAGCTTTTCGAGTCGACGACATCGACGCTTGATGTCGCTCACCGCATTGCGGGCGAAGGCGCGCCGGCCGGGACGATGGTTCTCGCGAATCAGCAGACCGCCGGCCGCGGGCGCGCTGGAAAGAGCTGGGCCTCGCAGCCCGGCGCGGGGATCTGGATGACCATGCTCGAGCGCCCCGCCGATTCGTCCGGACTCGGTGTGCTATCACTTCGCGTCGGACTCGCGGCGGCCGAGGCACTTGACCGGTTCGCCCCCGAGCCGATCCGGCTGAAGTGGCCAAACGACCTGTATATAGAACAGAGCAAGCTCGCGGGCGTTCTGGTCGAGGCGAGGTGGCGGGAGCAGTCCGTCGAATGGGTCGCGATCGGACTTGGCGTCAACGTGCATCCACCGGAGCACGTCGAGCATGCCGCCTGGCTCGAAGTCGGGACGGAGCGCCTGGATGTTCTGGCGGAGCTGGTTCCCGCGCTGCGAAGCGCAGCCGTTCGGACCGGGTCGCTCGAGCCGTACGAGATGGAAGAATTCAATGCCCGGGATCTTGCGCGCGGGCGCTCCTGCACGGAGCCCGCGCTGGGTCGTGTGGCGGGGATCACCCCGACGGGCGAGCTGCTGGTGGCGCTCGCCGATTCCGTCACACCCTTTCGCTCGGGATCGCTCGTTCTGGGAGAGCCGCAATGATCGTCGTTTTCGACGTCGGGAATTCAGAGATCACGATGGGCATCTTCGACGAAGAGGAGCTCGTCTCTCATTGGCGACTCGCCACCGCCGCCCACCGCACGGCCGACGAGCTGGCGCTCCTCATCCGGTCCATCACGCGGACGGATCTGGGCTCAGCGCTCGATGCAACGGGCTCCGCTATCTGCTCGGTCGTGCCCGCCATCACGCCAATGCTCGCCGAGGCGTGCGAGATGTGCTTCGACGCGAGGCCGGTGATGATCGATGCCCGGGCAAAGCTGCCGATCAAGCTGGATGTCGAAGAGCCGCTCACGGTCGGCGCGGACAGGATCGCCAATACCCTCGCCGCCAGCCGGATTTACAAGCGGGATTCAATCGTGGTGGACATGGGCACGGCGACCACCTATGACTGCATCACCGCCGATGGGACCTTCCTGGGCGGGGTAATCCAGCCCGGCATCACGATATCGGCGGATACGCTGTTCCGGCGGACCGCGCAGCTGCCCGCAACCGAGATAGTGCCGCCGGTCAAGGTCATCGCCCGCAGGACCGACGAATGCATCCGGGCAGGGGTGTTGTTCGGGGCGGTGGACTCGATCGACGGCATCGTGCGGCGGATCAAAAAGGAATGGCCGAACAAGGCAACTCCTCTGGTTATTGCGACCGGAGGCATGGCTGAGGCAATCCAGCCCCACTCGGCTGAGCTCGAGCTCGTCGACCCCACCCTGACCCTCAAGGGGATACGCCTGGGTTACGAGCTCCTGACGGGTTGATCCCGGCCCGAAAAAGGGTTAACTTCCCCGGGTTAGCACTCACCACCGTTGAGTGCTAACAATCGAATTCTCCATTCCCAAGCCACTTTTTCAGCAGAAGGGCTGCTCACATGGCTACAAAAACTCTATCAAGCACCATCAGCGGAAGGGCTGCTCACATGGCTACAAAACCTCTAGCAAGCACCAGAGTCGCCCCCCTTGCCGACCGCGTGGTCGTAAAGGCTCTCGAGGATACCGAGCAGATGCGCGGCGGACTCTTCATCCCCGATACGGCCAAGGAAAAGCCGCAGCAGGGTGAGATCATCGCTGTCGGCCCGGGCCGCTACGAGAAGAACGTCCGCGTTCCGATGGAGCTCAAGACCGGCGACCGAGTTCTCTACGGGAAGTACAGCGGCAGTGAAGTCACCATCGACAACGAACAGTACCTGATCCTCCGCGAGTCCGATGTGCTCGCGGTCATCAGCTAACCCGCCAACCGACAGAGCGATCATATGGCAGCCAAGGAACTACACTTCAACACCGACGCGCGCGCGGCTCTCAAGCGCGGCGTCGATCAGCTCGCAGAGGCGGTCAAGGTTACGCTTGGCCCCAAGGGACGGAACGTCGTCATCGACAAGAAGTTCGGTGCGCCGACCGTCACCAAGGACGGTGTGACCGTCGCCAAGGAGATCGAGCTTCCCGATGCGCTCGAGAACATGGGCGCCCAGATGGTGAAGGAAGTCGCGACGAAGACCAGCGAACTCGCTGGGGATGGAACTACGACGGCGACCATTCTCGCCCAGGCCATCTTCCGCGAGGGCCTCAAGAACGTCACCGCCGGTGTGAACCCGATGGCACTCAAGCGCGGAATTGACCACGCCGTGACGGCGGTCGTCGATGAGCTCAAGAAGATGAGCCTTCCCACCAAGGGCAAGAAGGAGATCGCCCAGGTAGGCTCCATCTCCGCCAACAACGACAAGGAGATCGGTGATTTGATTGCCGACGCGATGGAGAAGGTCGGCAAGGACGGCGTCATCACCGTCGAAGAGGCAAAGGGCCTCGAGACGACGCTTGAGACCGTGGAAGGCATGCAGTTCGACCGCGGATATCTCTCGCCGTATTTCGTCACCGATCCGGACAAGATGGAAACGGCGCTCGAGGACGCGCTGATTCTCATTCACGACAAGAAGATCTCTTCGATGAAGGACCTCCTCCCGATTCTCGAGAAGGTCGCACAGATGGGGAAGCCCCTGCTCATCATCGCCGAGGATATCGAGGGTGAGGCGCTGGCGACGCTCGTCGTCAACAAGCTCCGTGGCACGCTTCGCGTCGCCGCGGTGAAGGCTCCGGGCTTCGGCGATCGCCGCAAGGCGATGCTGGCCGACGTCGCGGTTTTGACCGGCGGTCAGGTGATCTCCGAGGAAGTCGGATTCAAGCTCGAGAACGCCGTCGTGACCGATCTGGGTCGCGCCAAGCGGATCGTCGTCGACAAGGACAACACCACGCTGATCGATGGCGCGGGTGAGACCGACAAGATTCAGGGCCGTATCAAGGAGATAAAGGCAGCGATCGACAAGACGACCTCGGATTACGACAAGGAAAAGCTCCAGGAGCGTCTGGCCAAGCTCGCCGGCGGTGTAGCGGTGATCAACGTCGGTGCCGCGACCGAGAGCGAGATGAAGGAAAAGAAGGCGAGAGTCGAGGATGCCCTCCATGCCACGCGCGCAGCGGTGGAAGAGGGAATCGTCCCCGGCGGCGGCGTTGCGTTCATTCGTGCCCAGAAGGCGCTCAAGGGACTCAAGCTCTCCGAGAGCGACGAGCAGATCGGTGTCGACATCATCCGTCGCGCCATCGAGGAGCCGATGCGCATAATCGTCCAGAACGCGGGTGGCGAGGGATCCATCGTTGTCGAGAAGATCCGCAACTCGAAGGAGAACAATTACGGCTACAACGCGCTCACCGATCAGTATGAGGATCTGGTGGCCGCGGGCGTCATCGACCCGACCAAGGTCACCCGTACGGCGCTTCAGAACGCAGCGTCGATCGCGGGGCTTCTCTTGACGACCGAAGCGCTGATCGTCGAGAAAAAGGAGCCGGCCGGCGCTGGTGCGCAGGGCGGATCTCCGGGCGGCGGTATGGGAGGCATGTACTAGCCTCACGAACACGGTCCTAGCACGAAATGGGGGTCGCGAAAGCGACCCCCATTTTTTGGTTCGTCCCGGGAAACGCACAAAGCGTAGTCAGCCTTTCCTTCCGCGATTCTGCGACGATCGTAGTGATTGTTCTCGCCGGAGTCGTCTACTCTCGTTCTGCAGCACGAAAACGAAACGTCGCCTGAGGGCGAGGCATTGCCCACGTTGCCGCGATTGGCAGGGACCTGTTCAGACTTAACATGAAGGTGTCGACGTTGGTCCCCCGGCCTACCTCCTCGGGCAAGGTCTGTGATCGAAAAAAGGACTCCCAGTGCGTGACGAGAACGCTCGGAGGCTGAAGTACACCCAATAGGCTGTCCGGTGTTGCTCTCACGTTCGATGAGATTACGGCGCACAAAATGGCGAGATCGACCGGATGCTCCGTGAGGAGTTCCTGGGGCGGGAATCCCAGCGGTGGCTCACTGGGAGCGTCCTGAAAATAAATCCTGAATATCGTCCCGCGTCTAACCCCTCCAAGTACATCGATGATGTACGAATACGGTTCGCCGAGCTTCCAATCGCCTGCCGTGGGCGGGAGGCTGTCCATGTCGCTCGTCACTACGCCCGCCGCGAACGTGTAACCCCTTCCAA
>CAYMKQ010000002.1:0-73393 GCA_964391175.1 uncultured Gemmatimonadaceae bacterium
CCGGACATCTGGCGCGCGTCGGTCCGCGTTTTCGACGCGGCGGTCGAGCGCGCGTATCAGGGCCAGCGGAAGGTCGCCTGGATGGAGGTTTTCGCGGGCGATAAATCGTTCAAGCAGTTCAAGGACTGGCTTCCGCAGGAGACTCTGGACGCGATGCAGGAATTTCGGGTCTCCATCAAGGGGCCTCTCACCACTCCGGTTGGAGGCGGTATCCGCTCGCTCAACGTCACGCTGCGCCAGGTCCTCGATCTTTACGCGTGCATCCGGCCGGTCCGTTACTTCGAGGGCGTTGGCGCGCCCGTGAAGGAGCCCGAGAAAGTGAACGTCGTGATCTTTCGTGAAAACACCGAAGACGTATACGCGGGCATCGAGTGGAAAGCGGGTTCCGCCGAGGCGGAGAAGCTCGGCGCATATCTGCGGAAGGAATTCGGCAGCGAGATTCGCGAGCACTCGGCGTTGGGCGTGAAGCCCATGTCGGAGTTCGGATCCAAGCGCCTCGTCGAAATGGCGATACGCTACGCGATCACGAAGTGCAGGGAATCGGTCACCCTCGTCCACAAGGGCAACATCATGAAGTTCACCGAGGGCGCGTTCCGTGACTGGGGCTACGAGGTCGCGCGCGAGAAGTTTGGCGACGACACGTGCACCGAGGCCGAGCTGGGGAAGGGCGGCCCGACCGCGAGAGCCGACGCGATCGTCATTCGCGACCGCATTGCCGATTCGATGTTCCAGCAGCTCCTGCTGCGCCCATCGGAATATGCCGTGATCGCGGCGCCCAACCTGAACGGAGACTATCTCTCCGACGCCGCCGCGGCGCAGGTGGGCGGGCTCGGCATCGCTCCCGGTGGAAACGTGGGTGATGGCGTCGCGGTTTTCGAAGCTACGCACGGCACCGCCCCGAAATACGCCAACCTCGACAAGATCAATCCCGGCAGCGTCATCCTGTCGGGAATGATGATGTTCGAGTACATGGGATGGAACGAGGCGGCAGCGCTGATCGTGAAGGGGATGGAGAAGGCCATCAAGGCGAAGCGGGTCACCTATGACCTCGCGCGACAGATGCCGGGCGCGACCGAGGTATCGACATCCGCTTTCGGCGATCAGGTAATCGCCGGGATGAAGCAGTAGTTCGTGCTCACCGTCAGCATCAATTCCGCCAATCCGGCTGAGATCGGAACGGCGCTCCTCGTAGTCGCCCTGGCCGAGAATCCGACGCTCGCCGGAATAGCAGGTCTCGATACCGCGGCGCAGGGAGCGCTCACCCGCACGATCGAGATGAGGGACTTTCGTGGCGCTCGCGACGAGACGCTCCATCTCACGGGAATACCCAGGGGACCGCGACGCCTGCTGCTGGTCGGCATGGGTCCTGTGACCGATCGCCGCGCCGCGTTCAGGCGAGCCGCGACGCTGGGGGCACGCAACGCTCAGCGCCTCGGCGTCGGCGAGATGGTATGGTACTCGGGACAGATCACCCCCGAAGAAACGGAGGCGATCACGACTGGTTTGATCGCCGGCGCCTGGGAGTACGCCGATCTCAAGGCGCAGC
The DNA here is from genome assembly GCA_964391175.1 of uncultured Gemmatimonadaceae bacterium. Taxonomy (GTDB): domain Bacteria; phylum Gemmatimonadota; class Gemmatimonadetes; order Gemmatimonadales; family Gemmatimonadaceae; genus UBA4720. The sequence goes on from CAYMKQ010000002.1 coordinate 1,547, forward strand.
CGCCTGAGGCGGAGCGAAAGAAGCCACTCGAGCAGGCGACGATTCTCACCAGCAACACCGACGACAGCCGTCGCGGGCTTGCGAACGGAAAGGCAATCGGCGACGGACAGAGTCTCGCCCGTCGGCTGGCGATGATGCCGGGCAATCTCTGTACGCCGGAATACCTCGCGCAGACCGCCGCCGACATCGCCAGAAGACACGGGATGGGCATCACGGTGCTTGGCCGACGCGAGATGGAAGCGGAGAAGATGGGCTCTTTCCTCGCCGTCGCCCAGGGAACTCAGCAGGACCCGAAGCTCATCGTTCTCGAATACAAGGGCGGAAAACCGGGCGCCAAGCCCGTCACACTGATTGGGAAGGGCCTCTGCTTCGACAGCGGAGGAATCTCGATCAAGCCCGCGCAGAGCATGGAGTTCATGAAGTTCGACATGTGTGGCGCGGCGGGCGTGCTTGGCACGCTCGAGGCGGTCGGCCAGATGAAGCCCGAGATCAATATCGTGGGCATCATCGGCGCGACGACGAACATGCCGTCGGGCACTGCAATGAATCCCGGAGACGTCGTCCGGAGCCACATCGGCAAGTCGATCGAGATCATCAATACCGATGGGGAAGGTCGTCTCGTGCTCGCGGACCTGCTCTCCTATGCGCGACGCTATGATCCCGCCGTGGTGATCGATGCGGCGACGCTCACCGGCGCATGCGTCATCGCGCTCGGGCATAGCGCCACGGGCGTATTCTCGAGCGACGACGCGCTGATCGCCGAGATACTGGCGGCCGGCAAACGCGCGGGGGAACCCGGGTGGCCGCTCCCGATGTGGGACGAGTACAAGGAACTGATCAAGTCCGACATCGCGGATGTCAAGAATTCAGGTGGACGTCCCGCGGGTGCGGTGACCGCCGCACTGTTCCTGAAGGAGTTTGTCGAGGGATTCCCGTGGGTGCACCTCGATATCGCCGGCACGGCGTACTCGGAGACCGACCTCGTCACGATTCCGAAGGGACCGACCGGAGTTCCAACGGGTACCTTCATCGAATTCATTCGCGGGAGAGTTCGCTGAGCAGATTCTTCGGGACGTGGTCGAGCCCCGCCCGCCTCGGCCTTGTGGCCGGGGCGCTTTTGTTCGTGCCGGTTTCGGCTCGCGCTCAGGTCGTCCCGCCTCCGGTCGGCGAGACGCCGATTCCGGTCAAGCCGAAGACTGATTCGGCCAGCGCCGACACCACGCTGGCGAAAGCGGATACCATCCAGCCGCCCATCGGACGGTTCGCCGATCCGGTGCTGTACGAGATCGGACCGCAATACGAGTGGAACCGGGCTCAGCTCTTCGCGACCGGCGCCCTCACGCTCGCGGATCTTCTCGACCGGATTCCATTGCTCACGACCTATCGCTCGGGGTGGCTCGCGACACCTCAGAGCGCGGCTTTCAACGGTGATTTCCAGCGGATCCGCATCTTCTACGACGGTGTTGAGATCGACAACCTCGACCCCGCGACTGGCGGAATCCTGGACCTGTCCACCGTTCAGATCTGGAGTCTGGAGCGTGTGAGCATCGAGCGGAGCGCGAGTGAGGTGCGCGTTCACCTGCGAAGCTGGAGGGTCGACAATACGACGCCGTATACCCGCGTCGATGTCGCCACCGGCAACGAGGAGACAAATCTCTATCGCGGGTATTATGGCAAGAGGTTCGGCCGCGGTCAGGTCCTGCAGTTCGCGGGACAGGAGTACGGTGTCACGAGCTCTCGCTTCGCGGGAAGTGGTGACGCGCTATCTCTCCTCGCCCGCGCCGGAATTGGACGTGACCGCTGGAGCATCGACGGGTTCCTGAACCGCACGCATGCGACTCGCGTCACCCAACGGCCAGCCGCGGGAAGGCCGCCGATACCCGCCCTCGATGGCACTCACAGCACCGCTTACGTCCGAGCTGCGATAGGGGGAGCGGACAGCGGGCCCTGGGCTCAGATGACCGCGGCTTCTCTGCGGTTCAAAGGGACTGAACTGGTTTCTACCGTCGACAGTACTGGAGCTACGGTGACCGACACCGCCGCACTTTCCATATCGGAGGCGCAGTACAACCTGAGCGCAGGGTATACTCTCGGTGCGGCGCGCCTCGAGCTGCGGGACAGGTTCCGCGCGCTAGGGGGAAGGACATACAACGCAATGTCCGCCCGACTCGACTTCGTGACGCGGCTGGGCGTATTGAGCGGGTTCGCGGAGCACGATGGCTTCCGGCGGACGACGAACACGGATGTCGGCATTCGCGCTCAGCCTGTCTCATTCATTGCGCTGGCGGGCTCTCTCGCGCAAACGGTCGCGCACTCCGGCAATACAGTCTTCCCGAGCAGCCGATCAGCGCGTGGAGAGATCGGAGTGAAGCTCCTCCGGCCCTGGCTCTCGGTTGGCGTCGTGACGCTCGACAACGCCTTCGTGACTCCACCCATCCTCTATGACACGCTTCTCCGTCCCGTCACGGTGGGCCGCACCAACGGAAGGACTGTCTCGATGAGGGGTGCGCTCGGGCGTGGTTTCGGAATCGACGCGTTCCTCACGCGCTGGGACCAGACTCGGTCGTATCAGCCTCAGTATCAGAGCCGGTCGGAGATCAACTTCGCAAACAGCTTCCTCCGCCGCTTCCCAAAGGGCGACTTCGAGGTTCGCGCGTCAGGGGTATTCGAGTACCGGGGACACAACGTTTTTCCGCTGGATGCGGGAGATGTCAGTGTCGGGGCGGCGAAGACGATGTCCGCCTTGCTGGAGATTAGAATCATGCGTGCGGTAATCAGCTACCAGCAACGGAACATTCTCGCCTATCAATACCAGGTCATACCCGGATTCGAAATGTCCCGCGTGCTCGCCATCTACGGCGTACGGTGGGAATTCTGGAATTGACAAATCTCTTTGTCACCTCATAGGTTAGCCCACCTCACATGATATCCAGCATGACCGGCTTCGGGTCGGCCGAGGGCGCGGTCGGAGGCGCTCGCGCGAGCGTCGAGATCCGGACCGTCAACCACCGGTTCTTCAGCCCCAATCTCAAGCTGCCGTCGGCGTTCGCACGGTGGGAAGGCGAGATTCGGGAGATTCTCCGGCAGAGGATCGCGCGCGGACACGTGACGCTCACGGTGCGAGTGGATCGTGACGCGTCAGCGGAGATCCCCGTGATAGACGAGGCGCGGTTCGCCCAATATCTCGCGTCGCTGAGGGATCTCCAGAAGAAGCATGCACTAGGGGGCGAGATCGACCTCGGGACTGTCCTGAGGCTGCCCGATGTGATCACCGTTCCGACTGAGATGGTCGAGCCAGCGGCCGGCCACGCTCTCGCGGGCATCGTCGGGATGGCCGTTGACGGTCTACTCCGCATGAGACAGGCGGAGGGCGCACAGCTGGCGGCGTTCCTTCTCGATCGGGTGTCCTCGGTCGAGTCCGGGTTGGCGCGCATCGAGAAGCGGGCGCCGATCAGGCTCAAGGAGCACCACGCGCGGGTACGACGCACTGTCAGCGAGCTGATCGGAGGCGCCGGGGCTGATCCGCAACGGATCGCGCAGGAGATCGCCATTCTTGCCGACCGGCTCGATGTGGCCGAAGAGCTCGACCGCTTCCGCTCGCACCTTTCGGCATTCCGCGAGACGGTGCGGGCGAAGACGAGCGATCCGGTCGGGAAGAGGCTCGGCTTCATCCTTCAGGAGATGGTTCGCGAGGCGAATACAGTCGGCAGCAAGGCGAGCGACGCGCCGATACTCGAGGACGTGATCGCGATCAAGGAGGAGCTCGAGCGAATCCGCGAGCAGGTCGAGAACCTCGAGTGACGCCATTCCCCGTCATTCTTTCATCACCCTCCGGCGGCGGAAAGACGACGATCGCCCGCCGGCTGCTGGAGGTGAGAAAGGATGTGGGCTATTCTGTCTCGTGTACGACGAGGCCGCCCAGGGAGGGAGAAGTCGAGGGCCAGGACTATTATTTCCGATCGGCGGAAGAGTTCAGGCGCGGCCGCGCCGCTGGGCACTTCGCGGAGTCGGCGGAGGTTCACGGCCACCTCTACGGGACACTTCGATCAGAGGTCGAACGGGTCCTGGCTTCGGGCAGACACGTCGTCATGGACATCGACGTTCAGGGCGCGAGACAATTTCTGGCCGCTTTTCCCGACTCCGTGCTTATCTTCATCCTTCCGCCGTCGGCCGAAGTCCTCATAGGCCGGCTCGAGGCCAGGGGCACCGAGGACGTCGAATCGCTGATTCGCCGTTTCAGAAGTGCCAAAGACGAGCTAAAGGCGATAGATTTGTATCCATACGTAATCGTCAACGATGATGTAGAGACGGCTGTCGAAGCTGTTTCCAGCATCATTGACGCGAAAGGGCTGAAGAGAGCCCGCGATGCGGCACTCGATGCGCGTGTTTCCGGGCTGATGACCGGGATCCAGCGCGCCATCGATCATTATTCAGAGAGGTAGTGATGCAGGTTTTCATTCCGACCGAAGTCGCGCAGCACGCGACGAACAAGTACCTGGGGGTTCTGGTCGCCGCGAAGTATGCGCGCGTTCTGAATGAATTCCCCCGCGACCGCTCCGCGCCCGGCGAGAAGAAGCTCACCACTCGCGCGCTCGAGGAGCTCACCGACGGCGAGGTCGCGTATCGCGTCATCCCGCGCCGCCGCACGGAGTAGTTACCGCGCGTCCTTTCGCGGGCAGCCGAATTCTCCTCGGGGTCACCGGGGGCATCGCCAGCTACAAGTCAGTGTGGCTGGCGCGTTTGCTTACACAGGCCGGCGCCGAGGTCGACGTGGTGATGACCCGGGCGGCGCGCGAGTTCGTCGGGCCGATCACATTCGAAGCAGTCACGGGTCGGCCCGTGCATACCGAGATTTTCGGACCGGGACATGCGCTCGATCACATCCGGCTGGCGCGTGAGGCAGCCGTGATCGTCGTAGCGCCGGCGACAGCCGACTTCATCGGGCGCGCGGCTCACGGGCTCGCCGACGATCTTCTCACCGCGTGTCTCCTCGCGGCGGAAGCAAGGGTTCTTCTGGTACCCGCCATGAACGACCGCATGTGGTCGCACGCGCAAACGGCGCGAAACGTCGAGCAGGCGCGCTCTCTCGGCTACCAGGTGATGAACCCGGCCGACGGGCCGCTGGCGGTGGGTGAGGGCAGCGGACCGGGCCGAATGCGGGAGCCGGAAGAGATCATGAGTCACATCGGCCAGCTGCTCGAGCGGACTGGCATTCTGAGCGGCAAGAACGTGGTCGTCACCGCGGGCGCCACGCGCGAGTCGATCGACCCAGTCCGCTTCATCTCGAATCACAGCAGCGGAAAGATGGGAATCGCGATCGCCCGCGCCGCCTGGCGTCGAGGGGCGGAGGTGACTCTCATAGCCGGCCACGTCGAGGTTCCCCTGCCGGGAGAGGTGAAAACGGTCAAGGCCGAAACAGTGGAGACGATGTCACGCTCGGTGGCGGACGCGCTCCCGTTCGCCGACGTCCTCATCATGGCGGCCGCGCCAGCTGATTTCCGCCCGGCCGAAAAATCCAGCCAGAAGATCAAGAAGAAGAACAGCGGCCGAGTCCCTTCGATCGTCCTCGAGCACGCTGAGGACATTCTGAAGGCCACCAGGTCGAAACGGCGAAAGAACAGCGTCATCGTCGGATTCGCGCTCGAGACGAATGACGGCACTGCGAATGCGCGCTCGAAGCTCGAGAAGAAGGATCTGGATCTCGTGGTGCTCAATGACGCGACGGAGTCAGGCGCTGGGTTTGGGGCGGACACCAACCGTGTGACCCTCATCAGCCGTGACGGGCACGAGGAAGAGCTTGCTCTGATGTCGAAGACCGAGCTCGCTGACATTCTCCTCGACCGTGTGGAGCAGGCGCTGCGTGGACGCTAGAGACCTTCTCCGCCGTTATATAGAGCAGCGGCGCGAGCTCGGGGAGACGGAGCTCGTGCTCGACGGTCTGCATGTCGACGACGTGATGCGGCTGCTCGGTGCAGCGGGCAGTGAAGCGATGTCCTCCACGTCGCGCCCGGGGATCAGGCAATCGAGCTCGTCCTCGAGCGGGGACTGGCGAACTTCGCTGAAAGAGGCTGGTCTGGAACGCGAGGCGCCGAAGGAGAAGCCGATCGCAGAGCGGATGGGCCGACTGGATTTCGCGCCCGCGCCGGTCTCACCGGATACGAGCGAGACCCCTGCGTTCAAGAAAGGGCTTGTCGTCGGACCAAACGAGGCAGAGCTGATTCCCGGGCCGATAGCAGAGCTCGGCTCGCTCGAGGCCATCGCGACAAAGGTTCACGAATGTACTCAATGCTCACTCTATCGGACCGCGGCGAATGGCGTGCCGGGTGAAGGCGATTCCAATGCGGGTCTCGTATGCGTGGGAGAAGCGCCGGGCGCCAGTGAGGACGCGACGGGACGTCCCTTCGTAGGTCAGGCCGGCCAGCTTCTCACCAAGATTCTGGCGGCCATCGATCTCACGAGGGAGCAGGTATTCATCTGCAACGTCCTCAAACACCGTCCTCCGGGCAATCGTAACCCGCGGCCGGAGGAGGTCGAGGCCTGCAGTCCGTACCTGATCCGCCAGCTCGAGCTCATCAAGCCCAAAGTGATCGTGGCCTTTGGAACGTTTGCGGCGCAAACACTCTTGCAAACAAAGACTCCACTGGGACAACTTCGTGGGCTCGTTCATCGCTACCACGGCATCCCGCTGGTAGTCACCTATCACCCCGCCGCGCTGCTCCGCAATCCGGCCTGGAAACGCCCCACTTGGGAAGATGTCAAGCTCGCCCGTAGAATTCTCGATAGCGCCAGCCGCTCGTGATCCCTACCGGGACCGCCGCCCACCTTACTCCGAAGACGCGGAGCAGGCGGTGCTCTCGGCCATGCTCATGGATCCCGACGCGATCCTCCGCGCGAGCGAGTTCCTCGACGACACGATGTTCTATCGCGAGGGACATCGCCGAATTTACCGCGCGATGGTCTCGCTCTCGGAGCGCGGCGATGTAGTAGATCCGCTCACTCTCTCAGAGGAGCTGGCGCGAGCCGGCGCTCTCGAATCGAGCGGCGGAAAGGACTACATCGGGTTCCTGGTCGATGCGGTGCCCACCGCGGCGAACATCGAGTACCACGCCAAGATCGTCCGGGAGAAGGCTCTTCGCCGCCGGCTGATCGAGGTCTCTACGGCGATCGTGGCCGAAGCGTTCGAATCGGCGGCGCCGGCGACCGAGCTGCTCGACGAAGCCGAGCACAAGATCTTCGAGGTCAATCAGAGCCGTGGCTCCGAAGGCTTCATGCGCATCAAGGAGCTCCTCTGGCCGACGATGGAGCGGATCGAGGAGATCCAGCGTGGCGGCGGATCGATCACGGGCGTCGCCAGCGGGTTCAAGGACCTCGACGAGCTGACCGCAGGTTTTCAGCCATCGGATCTCATCATCGTCGCCGGTCGCCCTTCGATGGGGAAGACCGCATTCGTGCTGAACATCGCGCAGAACGCCGCGCTCGATCACAATGTGCCGGTCGCATTCTTCTCGCTCGAGATGAGCAAGGAGCAGCTCGTGCAGCGTCTCCTCACTTCTGAAGGCCGCGTCGACGCACAACGGCTCCGCAAGGGCAAGCTGCACGACGAAGAGTTCGTGCGGCTTGGGCGCGCTGCGGGAATTCTCAGCCACGCGCCGATCTGGATCGACGACACGCCCAGCATGACTCTGCTCGAGATGCGCTCCAAGGCCCGGCGCCTCAAGATGGAGAACAACATCGGGATGGTCGTCATCGACTATCTGCAGCTGATGCAGGGGCCGACGAACACGGAGAGCAGACAACAGGAGATCAGCTACATCTCGCGCTCTCTGAAGGCGCTCTCCCGCGAGTTGCGTGTTCCCGTCGTCGCGCTCTCGCAGCTGTCGCGCGCGCCGGAGCAGCGCACCGGCGAGAACAAGCGCCCGCAGCTCTCGGACCTGCGCGAGTCGGGCGCGATTGAACAGGATGCGGATCTCGTGATGTTCATTTACCGGCAGGAACTGTACGACGGTCCGACCGACAAGGACGGCAATTCCCTCGAGGGCCGCGCCGAGATCATCGTCGGCAAGCAGCGGAACGGGCCGACCGGATTCGTCAATCTCTATTTCAACAAGACCTACACGCGCTTCGAGAACCTCTCGCCTCGCCTCGCGACGCAGTGAGCCCCAAGGCAAAAACCGTTCATCGCTGCACCAACTGCGGCGCCGAGCACCCCAAGTGGGCGGGACGTTGCGACATCTGCGGCGAGTGGAACTCGCTGGTCGAAGAGATGGCGACGAAGTCGTCCGCCGCGACCGCGTCCGGACGCCGCGTTCGCGGCCAGAAGTCGATGGCGGAGGGGGGCAGCGTCAAGCCGACGCCGAAACTCCGCGATGTGAAGAGCTCCGAAGGCCGCCGCCTCAAGACCGGCATCAATGAATTCGACTTCGTCCTGGGCGGCGGAATCGTTCCGGGGTCGATGGTGCTCGTCGGGGGAGAACCCGGCATCGGGAAATCGACGCTCCTGCTTCAGGTCGCCGGGAAGCTTGAGGAGCGCGGGCATTCCACGCTCTATGTATCGGGGGAGGAATCGGCGCTACAGGTCAAGCTCCGCGCCGAGCGTCTCGAAGGATCCGCCGAGGATGTCTCGCTCCTCAACGAGACGCTGCTCGAGACGATACTTGCGACGGCAGGCTCCCAGTCGCTCGACGCGATCGTGGTGGACTCGATCCAGACGGTTTTCACCGGCGATCTCGAGGGAGCTCCAGGAAATGTCGGGCAGGTGCGCGAGTGCGCGGCGCGGCTGATGCGATTCGCCAAGGAAACGGAAACGACGGTCTTCGTGGTGGGACACGTCACGAAGGGCGGAGGGATCGCGGGACCCAAGACCCTCGAACACATCGTGGACACCGTCCTCTACTTCGAGGGCGAGGGGATGCTGGAGCACCGAATCCTTCGGGCTACGAAGAACAGATTCGGCAGCGTCGACGAGATTGGCGTGTTCAGGATGACGGAGCAGGGCTTGATCGCGGTCGAGAATCCTTCCGAGCTATTCCTCGGCGATCGGCTGAGCAACTCGTCGGGGAGCGCGGTGACGGCGCTGCTCGAGGGATCGCGTCCGGTCCTGATCGAGATCCAGGGTCTGGCGGCGAAGGCCGGGTACGGAACGCCGCAGCGCGTGAGCACGGGCTACGACGCGCGTCGATTGGCCTTGCTTCTCGCCGTGCTCGACAAGAGAGCGGGGCTGTCGTTCTCGCAGTTGGATGTATTCCTCAACGTGGTTGGCGGCGTGCGCATACAGGAGCCGGCCGGTGATCTGGCAGTCGCGTCGGCGCTCGCGTCAAGCATATATGACCGGCCGGTGGCGAGCTCCGCGATTTTCCTCGGCGAGGTAGGACTTGGCGGTGAGATAAGGCCCGTGTCGCAGGCCGAACGGCGGCTCGGTGAGGCGGCGAAAATGGGAATGACCACCGCCTACATGGCGGAGCGCGGAATGCCGAAGCGCGGCACACGCGGCATCGAGGTCGTGGGCGTGCGAACCGTCAACGATGTTTTTCGCCAGCTTTTCCACGGCTAGATGAAGCGCGATGTCGGGGTGGTGATCGTCGCCGCGGGAAGCGGATCGCGCACCGGATCGACCGAGCTCAAGCAGTTTCGCTGGGTCGCGGGCAAGCCGATGCTCCTCCACAGCATTCAGATATTCCAGGCGCGGCTCGATGTCGCGATGGTAGTCTGCGTTCTGCCGCGCGAGCACGTGGGTGATCCCCCGCCGTGGATATTCCAGAGCGACGCCGATCGGCTTCTCCTGTCGGTAGGCGGGCGCCACCGGAGCGAATCCGTCGCGAACGGGCTGGAGGATCTCCCGCCCGAGTGCGAGATCGTGGTGATACACGACGCTGCGCGTCCGCTCGTCTCGAGCGAGACGATTTCTCGCGTGATCGACGAGGCGCGCAAGGGAAACGGCGCCGTCGCGGCGATTCCGGTGACGGATACGCTCAAGCGCATCGACTCTCACGACCGGGTCGTGATCACCGTGGATCGTGCCGGACTCTGGCGCGCGCAGACGCCTCAGGCATTCCCCAGAACAATGATCGAGAAGGCACATCGGGAAGCGCGCGAATCCAATCGCACCACGACGGACGACGCTGCGCTTTGCGAGCAGGCGGGCCTCCCCGTTGTAGTCGTCCGCGGCAGCGAGCGCGCCGCCAAGATCACAGAGGAGGCTGACTTCGCGTTGGTGGAGGCGCTGAGTATCTTCCGCGAATGAAGCCTCCGCCGCTCGTCGTGCCGTTCTGGTCGCTCGGGGAGGTCGAGGCCGCGATCAACGGCACGCTGGCGCACCTGGAGGCGGGAGGAGTGCTCGCATATCCGACAGAGACCGTTTACGGCTTCGGCGGCGCCGTCGATGAGCGCTCCGTCCAGAGGCTCGTCGACCTGAAGGGACGAGCACCGGGCAAGCCATTCCTGCTGCTCGTCGCGGCAAGTGTGATGATCACGAGGCTCGAGCTTCGTCTCACGAGCTATGCTTCGCTGCTCGCGGCCCGCTTCTGGCCGGGACCGCTGACGCTGGTGCTTCCCGGCGGTGAAAAGCGCGTACCGGATCGGCTGCGCGGACCAGAGGGCGGCGTCGCTGTCCGCTGGACACCCCATCGATCGCTGGCGCGATTGATTCTCGCGCACGGCGAGCCGATAACGTCCACCAGCGCGAACCGGCCGGGGGCTCCGCCCGCGACCTCGGCCGACCAGATCGTGACGCAGTGGAGCGATGCGATCAATCGAGGTACGCTGCGGGTTCTCGATGGGGGACGGCTCCGAGAGTCCGAGCCGTCTACGGTGGTCGACTGCACTGGGAAGCGGCCGCGTGTCATACGGCCGGGAGCGATCTCGGCCGCGAAGCTGAGAGAGAGCGTACCGGACCTGGTGGGGGATGCGTAGGAGATGAATATCCTCTTCGTGTGCACGGGCAATACGTGCCGCAGTCCGCTCGCGGAAGCGCTCGCCCGCAAGATCGCGCAGCGGCGGGGATTGGAGGCGGTGAGTGTCTCGAGCGCTGGCACGAACGCGTGGGACAACATTCCGGCGACCGACGAGGCGCTGCTGGTTGGAATGGAGCGGCAGCTCGATCTCACCGGCCATCGCGCGAGAATGCTCACCCCCGCCATCGTCTCGGAAGCAGACCTGATCTTCGTGATGACACCCAGCCACCTCGACCAGGTGAGGCAGCTAGGCGGACGCGGCAAGGCGCACGTGCTCGACGAATACGCCTCGGGAACCGGAAATCCTGGTATCACCGATCCCTACGGTGGCGACCTCACCGCATATCGGAGCACCGCCGATGTGCTGGAGCGCGAGATCGAGAAAGTGTTCGACCGGCTCGCCGGCTGACTCCATGCGAGCGATTCTCGAGTATCCCGGGCGCCTGGTTCTCCTGGGTAATCCGGTAAGTCATTCACTCTCGCCGGTTTTTCAGAACGCCGCGCTGAAGGCCGCGGACATGCCGCTCTCGTACGAGGCGATCGACGTCGAGCCCCGAGCCCTCAGTCGAGTGCTCGCCGAGCTCCAGCGATCGCGCGCCGCTGGCAACGTAACAATCCCCCACAAGACGGCTGTCCATGATTCCTGTGACGATCTGACCGAAATCGCGAAGCGCGTCGGGGCGGTGAACACGTTCTGGTACGAATCCGGCCGGCTTCACGGGGACAACACAGACGTCGGCGGATTCGACGCGGCCGCTCGTGCTCTTCTCGGCGGGGAGATGGACGGCATTCGGCTGGTGCTGCTCGGTGCGGGAGGAGCCGCGGCGGCTGTGCTGGCGGCCGCGGAACGGTGGAGAAACGCAAAAGTGGCGATCGTGAGCCGAAACGTCGAGCGCGCCACCGCGCTGGCAGGGCGGTTTCCCGATGTAGCACGCGTTGAAAGGAACGCCTCTCGTACGATGGACGGCGCCACCTTGATTGTGAACGCAACACCCGTCGGCCAGCACGATGACGACCATCCGTTCGAAGTCTCTCGAATACCAGGAGGTGTGGCGGTGCTGGATCTCGTCTACCGTCGCGGCGGAACGTCCTGGGTGAGGGCGGCGAAGGAAAGGGGCAATCGAGCGGCCGACGGTCTCCCGATGCTGCTCGAGCAGGGTGCGCTCTCCTTCCGACGCTGGTTCGGCATCGAGCCCGACCGGGATGCAATGAGGGTGTCGCTGTTATAGCCGGAGTCCGTTGCGCCAGCTCTGTCCGGCGGCATCTGGCCGGCGCGCTGGATCTCGTGCTCCCTCTGGCTTGTGTCTCGTGCGAGAGGCTGCTCGGCGCTGCTGATCGAGGCATCGTTTGCAGCCTTTGCTGGTCCAGGCTGCCGCATCTGCCCTTCCCACAATGCGACCGCTGCGGTCATCCGCTCTCTTCCGGCAGTTGTCGCTGGTGCGAGCTGCTGCCTCCGTTCATCCGCGCGGTGCGATCCGTATGCTGGATGCCGCTCGAGCCCGCCTCCGGAATCGTTCACGCGCTCAAGTACGGGGGCTGGTCGGGAGCCGCGGGTGCAATGGGCGAGCGCATGAGCCGTCTCGCGTGGCCACGCGACGTCGTGGAGGAGCGTGCCGCGCTCGTTCCGGTCCCGCTCGCTTCAGCGAGAGAACGAGAGCGTGGCTATAATCAGAGTGCGCTTCTCGCGGGCGCGCTGGCGGGGCGGTGGCGCATCCCGGTGTGGCGAGAAGTCGTGATCCGCTCACGCGAGACACGCTCACAGACGGAGTTGACACCCGAGCAGCGCCTTGGCAACGTTGCAGGCTCGTTTCGCATCGACGGACGCTGCCGCGCGGACTTGAGCGGAGCGCACGTCGTCATTGTCGATGATGTCGTGACAACCGCCGCAACGCTCAACGAGTGCGCAAGGGTGCTCTACGACGCCGGAGCGCGGATTATCAGCTACGTGACCTTTGGCCGGGCCCGCGCGAGCGGAGACTGGCTGTAACCGAGGGAGTTACCGGAATGGCGACAAGGGTGGGAATCAACGGGTTCGGTCGTATCGGCAGGCAGGTCCTTCGTGCGGCGAAGGAGCAGGGCGTCGCCGATCTCGATTTCGTCGCGGTCAACGACCTGACCGACACCCGCACGCTCGCGCACCTGTTCAAGTACGACTCGGTGCACGGCACCTACCAGGGCGATGTTGAGGCTGGAAAGGAATCCATCATCGTCGACGGCGATGAGATAAAGATCCTCTCACAGAAGGATCCGTCCGCGCTCCCGTGGAAGGACCTCGGGGTCGATATCGTGCTCGAATCAACCGGGCGCTTCACCAGCGCGCCTGACGCGCGCAAGCACATCGACAGCGGCGCAAAAAAGGTGGTGATCTCGGCGCCGGCAAAAGGCGAGGACATCACCATCGTCATGGGCGTCAACAGCGACAAGTACGATTCGGCGAAGCATACGATCGTGTCCAACGCGTCGTGCACGACGAACTGCCTCGTACCGATGGTGAAAGTCATTCGCGATGCATTCGGCTTCCGCCACGGCTCGATGGTGACGATCCACAGTTACACCAACGATCAGCAGATTCTCGACCTTCCGCACAAGGATCTGCGCCGCGCGCGGGCGGCGGCGCTGTCGATGATCCCCACCACGACCGGAGCGGCCAAGGCGACGTCGCTCGTAATTCCAGAGGTGAAGGGGAAAATCGACGGCAGCGCGATCCGGGTGCCGACACCGGATGTGTCGCTGACATGCCTCACCGTGGAAGTCGAGAAGTCCGGCGCGACAATCGAGACGGTGAACGCCGCGTTCCGAAAGGCAGCCGAGGGGCCGCTCGAGGGAATCATCCGCTATACCGAAGAAGAGCTGGTGTCAAGCGATTACATCGGCGACCCGGCGTCGTGCATTCTCGACGCCAAGACGACCAACGTCATCGACGGCACGCTCGTCACGGTTCAGGGCTGGTACGACAACGAATGGGGCTACGCGTCGCGCTGCGTCGACATGCTGCGGTTCATGGGCGCACGGCTCTAGCGAGCGGCGGGGGAAACGTGAGGAAGAAGAGCGTCCGCGATCTCGCCGAAGAGGAGATCAGAGGCAAGCGCGCTCTCGTGCGAGTCGACTTCAACGTCCCCCTGGATGACAAGGGAGAGATCACGGACGATACGCGCATCCGGGCCGCGCTCCCAACGCTCGAGCTCCTGCTCGACCGCGGTGCCCGCCCCGTAATTCTTTCCCATCTCGGCAGGCCGAAGGGAAAGCCCGAGCTCAGGTACTCTCTCCAGCCGGTCGCGAAGCGGCTCGCCGAGCTCGTCGGCCGAACTGTGAACTTCGTCGAGTCCACCGATTCCGACGAGGCCGTGCAGGCCACCCACGCTCTCCAACCGGGACAGATTCTAGTACTCGAGAATACCCGCTTCCTCGGTGGCGAGGAAAAGAACGATCCGCGCCTTTCTCGCGCGCTCGCCGAGCTCGGCGACTTCTTCGTCAACGACGCGTTCGGCGCCGCTCACCGCGCCCATTCTTCGACGGCCGGAGTCGCTGAATACCTCCGGCCGGCGGTGGCGGGGCTTCTGATGCAGAAAGAGCTCGACTACCTGGGCGGCGCGCTGAACGCTCCGAAGCGACCCTTTGTCGCGATACTCGGCGGGTCGAAGATCTCGGGAAAGATCGATGTCATCGAGCAGCTGCTTCCCAAAGTCGATGCGCTTCTCATCGGTGGAGCAATGGCCTGCACTTTTTACAAAGCAATGGGACTGGAGACAGGTAAGTCCCTGGTGGAAGCGGATCGTGTCGCGATGGCGAAGGATCTCCTCGCACGCGCAGGAACGCGGCTGACGCTTCCGCACGATGCTGTCGTGGCGGCATCGCTCGAGGACGCTCGCTCCGCGAGCGCGGTCCCGAGAAACGCGATCCCGAAGGACAAGTTGATGTTCGACATCGGGCCGCAGTCGGCGGCGTCGTACTCGCGCGCTATTGCAGCGGCGAAAACGGTGATCTGGAACGGACCGATGGGAGTGTTCGAGACGCCGCCTTTCGATGCTGGTACGCGCGCCATTGCGGAGGCGATGGCAAGCGCGACGTCGAAGGGCGCCACGACAATCGTCGGTGGCGGTGACTCTGCCTCAGCGGTGAGCGAGGCGGGTCTCGCGGACAAGATGAGCCACGTCTCCACCGGCGGCGGCGCATCACTCGAGTTCCTCGAGGGAAAAGCGCTGCCGGGCGTGGAAGCGCTCGACGAGGCCTGACGTGAAGCGTCCCGTCCTCGCCGCGAACTGGAAGATGCACCACGGCCCGACGGCGGCGAAGTCGTTCATCGACGGGTTCCTCTCGGGATACGCTCCACGCGAAGACCGGACTGTGATCATCTTCCCCGGGGCCGTTGCGGTGAGCCTCGTCGCCACCGCTACTGCGGGTCGCAAGGATGTCCTGGCCGGGATCCAGAACATCCACTGGGCGGAGAAGGGAGCTTTCACCGGCGAGATCTCGGCGGGAATGGCCAGGGACGCTGGCGCGCGCGTGACTCTCGTCGGTCACTCGGAGAGACGACATGTCTTCGGAGAGACGGATGCACAGGTCGCGAAAAAATGCGCCGCCGCGGCGCGCACGGGACTAGCATTCATTTTGTGCGTCGGTGAGACGATCGTGCAGAGAGAGGCTGGAGAGACAACCACCGTCGTGCGCCGCCAGCTGCGCGATGGACTCTCGCAGACGCCGAATCTCATCTCCGCCGATTTTCTGCTCGCATACGAGCCGGTATGGGCGATCGGAACGGGTCTCACGGCATCCGCGGATGATGCCTCGGCGATTCACACGCTGCTTCGCTTCGAGCTTCGCGACATGATCGGCACGCGAGCCGATGACATTCCCATACTCTATGGAGGCAGCGTCAACGTCGGGAATGCGGCGTCTCTGCTTGCCGCTCCCGAGATCGACGGCCTGCTCGTTGGCGGTGCGAGCCTGGAGGTGTCATCCTGGCTCACGATCGTGCAGGCTTGACTCGATTCCTGGAGCCACCGATATTGAAAGGCCACCCCTGAAACCCCAATTCTCTCAATGCTTTACACGTTTCTTCTGACCCTTCTCGTCATCGACTGCATCGTCGTGATCGGCGCGATCCTTCTCCAGAGCGGGAAGGGTGGCGGGCTCGCGGCGAGCTTCGGCGGCGCGAGCTCTTCTCCCGACGCCTTCATCGGAATCCGGCAGGCGGGAAATCTCCTCACCAATATGAGCTGGTGGGGTGGAGGCATCTTCCTCTTCCTCGCCTTCGCCCTTCAGATGCTGTCGTCGCACACCACTACTCCGCGCTCGGTCCTCGAGAAGGAGTTGGGCAGACCGCCGGTCAACACCGCGCCCGCCCCAACTTCGGCGCCAGCGGTTCCGCTCGAGCCGGCCCCGACGACAACAGCGCCGGCCACGACACCTCCAGCCACCACCCCGCAGCGGTAATTGACCACCGAGACTCGAATGTCAGAACCGGGGTTCCTCCTCCTTGAGGACGGAACCCTTTTTCGTGGGCGCCTCAGCGCTCCCGTCGCAACCTCGATTCTTCCCGCAGTAGCCGAAGTGGTGTTCACGACGAACATGACCGGGTACCAGGAGGTCTTCACGGACCCATCCTATCGGGGGCAGATAGTCGTGATGACCGCGCCCCAGATCGGCAACTACGGCATTAATACGGAGGACCCGGAATCCGGAGCTCCTCAGGTGGCCGGCGTCGTCGTTCGTGAGCTGTCCCGCACCTACTCCAACTGGCGGGCCACGGGCGCATTGGGTAGCTGGCTCGCTGCGGCGCAAGTCCCTATCATAGAGGATGTTGACACTAGGCGTCTCACGCGCCACTTGAGATCGGTCGGCGTGATGCGTGGAGTGATCGGCGCCGGTTCGGAGCCGGACGACGCGAGCCGCGCAGCGCTCGAGGCATGTCCGTCGATGGAGGGGCTCGACCTCGCTTCCAGAGTCTCGACCCGGGAGCGATACACCTGGGGAGATCCACGCGCGCGGCACCATATCGTCGCCTACGATTACGGTATCAAGAGGAATATCCTGCGGCTGTTCGGGGAGAACGACTGCCGCGTTACCGTGGTGCCCGCAAACACTCCGGCAGCGGCGGCGCTGGAGGATGAGCCCGATGGGCTTTTCCTCTCGAACGGTCCGGGCGATCCCGCCGCTATCTCATACGCTCAGGATACGATTCGAAGCCTCGCCTCGAGTGGAGTTCCCATTTTCGGCATCTGCCTCGGTCATCAGCTCCTCGGGCTCACGTTCGGAGGCTCGACGGCGAAGATGCCCTATGGGCACCGGGGCGGAAATCACCCGGTCAAGGAGGTCGAGACTGGACGCGTTCTGATCACATCGCAGAATCATGGGTTCGCGGTGGAGGGTGATGAGCATGCGGTGAAGGGGTCCACCGACCTCGAGGTTACGCACGTCAACCTCAACGATGGCACTATTGAAGGGCTCAGGCACCGGGATTTGCCCGTCTTCGGAGTGCAGTACCACCCCGAGGCGGCCCCCGGACCTCACGATGCGCGGCCCCTGTTTCAGGAGTTTCTGAGCGGCCTCAAGGGGGCTGTCAGGTAGCCCTTGTGTTAGCTTGACAGTGTATCAGTAAAGCCATAACTTCAAAGCACTTACGCTTCATCAGCGCGCCTTCATTCAGGGATTTTCAATGACCAAAGCCGACCTCGTCGAGCGTGTCACGGCCCAGATCTCCCGCACCGCCGGGCCGATGATTTCGAAGAAGGACTGCGCTCGCGTCGTCGACGCTTTCCTCGAGGCGATCAAGGAATCGCTCCAGACTCAGGAGAATATCGAGGTAAGGGGATTCGGCACTTTCAAGATTCGCAATCGGAAGACTCGCATGGCGCGGAACCCGCGCACGGGCGCGCCTGTCGAGGTTTCCGCTCGACCGGTGCCCGTTTTCAAGCCTTCCAAGGAGCTGCGCGCCCTCGTCGCGGGGGTTGATATCTCGCAGATGTCGGAAGCGTAACGACTTAGCTTTGAGGGAGGGGGGGCGCACATGTCCATCGTGACGGTGCAATTGTTCGCGGCATACGCCGAACTCCTCGGCCGCGCGACTCTGGATGTCCCCCTCGGTCACGGCGACACCGTAGGCGATCTCGTCCGTAGCATCAGGTCCCTCCCGGGCGGGTCCGCGCTTCCTGAGACTCCGCTGGTCGCAGTCAACAGAGATTTCGCCGCCCAGGATGTGTTGATCCGGACGAGCGACGAGATCGCTCTCATCCCACCCATGGCGGGCGGATGAGGCGCTCTGCACTCGTGGCAAGCCCAATCGATCCAGCCGCGCTGATCGCTGAAGTGTCGACCCAGGAGTGCGGTGCAGTCTCGGTCTTCCTCGGCACTGTACGCGATATCACCGAGGGCCGCACGGTGGATGCGATCGATTACTCCGCCTACGCGGCGATGGCCGAGGCAGAGCTGGCGCGAATAGTCAGCGAAGCGGGCGAGCGCTTTGACGTCGCCTCGCTCGTAGTCGAGCACCGCATCGGGTCGCTCTCACTTGGCGAAGTCAGTGTTGCGATCGTTGCGGGCCATGCTCACCGCGCGCCCGCGCTCGACTGTGTCAGACACGTGATCGACGAGATCAAGAAACGCGTCCCGATCTGGAAGATGGAGCACTACGCCGATGGAACGCGGGACTGGGTCGACCCCACCCGCGCCAGCGAGACGGAGCGCGTATGAGCCCCGCGCTTAAGGATGGTCACGGCCGCAGCATTGAGTATCTCCGGATCTCCGTCACCGACCGGTGCAACTTCCGCTGTCTCTACTGCATGCCCGCGACGGGACTCGAGTGGCTGCCCAAGTCCGATATTCTCTCCTATGAGGAGATCGCCGGGGTAGTCAGCCAGCTCGCGCCACTTGGGTTGACGCGTCTCCGCATCACGGGCGGCGAGCCCACTTTGCGCCCTGATCTCCACCGTCTGATATCGATGCTTCGCGCCATCCCTGGCATCGAGGATATCTCGTTATCGACGAACGGAGTCCGCCTTCCGGAGCTAGCCAGAGAGCTGAGGGCGGCGGGTCTCGATCGGGTGAACATGAGCGCGGATTCGCTGAGGTCCGACCGCATCAAGGCGATCTCGCGCCGAAACCTCGAGTTCGATCCGGTCGCCGCGGCGCGTGCGGCCGAGGATGCAGGCTTGTCACCGATCAAGATCAACGTAGTGCTGATGCGCGGAATCAACGACGATGAAATCCCGGATCTCGCGCGGCTCTCGATCGATCACGAGTGGCACGTGAGATTCATCGAGCTCATGCCCGTTGGAGAGATGCGCGATCTCACCTGGGATCACGTGGTGCCGAGCGACGAGGTGTTGAGCCGGCTCGATTCGATCGCGCCTCTCGAGTCCGTGAATGGTCCGTCGCGGGGCAACGGTCCGGCGCGTTACTTCCGCTTTCCGGGAGCGGCGGGAACTGTCGGGATCATCACGCCGATGACGCACACCTACTGCGGCAGCTGCAATCGCGTTCGTCTCACCGCTGATGGTCGTCTTCGCACGTGTCTCTTCGGCGACCACGAGGTCGATCTCCGATCACCACTCCGCGAGGGTCTGCCACTCGGTCCCTTCTTTCGCACCGCGCTCTCTGAGAAGCCCAAGGAGCACAATCTCCTTCAGATGAACGTCGGCGGTCTGCGTGCACTCTCGCAGGTCGGAGGCTGAGCGCTCGACTGTTCGCGGCGATTGCCAGCTCTACACCCCGCCGGTAACTTTCGTGCACCAACTCTCCACAAGTAGAAAGCAATAATGGTCAACAAGATTACGGTGGTCGGTGCGGGCAACGTCGGTGCCACGACGTCGCAGCGAATCGCCGAGAAGGAGCTCGCCCGCACGGTCGTACTCGTGGACATCCAGGAAGGGATTCCGCAGGGCAAGGGACTCGATCAGTGGCAATCGGCTCCGATCGAGGGATTCGACAGCCGCGTCATCGGGACCAACGGCTACGACGAGACCCGCGACTCCGAGATCATCGTCATCACGGCCGGTATTGCGCGAAAGCCAGGCATGTCGAGGGACGACCTTCTCAATACGAATGCCGGGATCGTCAAGCAGGTTTCGGAGCAGATCAGGACGACTTCTCCCAACGCGATCCTGATCGTGGTGTCGAATCCGCTCGACGTCATGTCTTACGTGGCGATGAAGGTGACCGACTTTCCGCGCGAGCGCGTTCTCGGAATGGCCGGCGTTCTCGACACCGCGCGCTACCGCGCCTTCCTCGCCGAAGCGCTCGACGTCTCCGTGAGGGACATTCAGGCGATGGTTTTGGGAGGGCACGGCGACACGATGGTGCCCCTCGTCTCCTGCACCTCCGTCAGCGGCATCCCCATCACGCAGCTGATGCCGCAGGCGAAGCTGGATTCGATAATCGAGCGTACGCGCGCGGGCGGAGCGGAGATAGTGAAGTTCCTCAAGACCGGCTCCGCGTACTATGCCCCGTCATCCGCCGCGGTGCAGATGTGCGAGGCAATCGTGCACGATCAGAAGCGCATTCTTCCCTGTGCTGCCTGGCTCAACGGGGAGTACGGAATGTCAGGCCTCTTCCTCGGGGTCCCGTGCAAGCTCGGACGGCGCGGTCTGGAGAAGATCATCGAGGTCGAGCTGACGCAAGAGGAGCGTGATGCCCTGGCGAAGAGCGCGGATGCGGTGCGCGAGCCCATGGGCGCAGTAAAGATCTAGGAAAGTCGATGCGCAGGATTCGCGCGCAGCCCTTATGGGGCGATCCGATGCCGCTCGAGCTCTCGGCTCAGACGGGTTTTCTCACTTTCTTTTTCCCCCGGATCGTGTTGTTGTCGTTCTTCGAGAAGACGGTGCGCTCCGTCCTGATCCGTTCCATTTCCATTCGGCTTGCGCGGCGTCGCGCCATTGCCTGAGTGAAGCTGCTCCAGAATCTTGCCGCGCGTCTTGGCGCCGTGTCCGCCTTCTGCGTGATCCTGGGGCCCTTTCTGTACGCCGTCCTTGTTCTGCATCAGCCGTGCTTCCTCCAATAACGGTTAGTCCTTACGATATCCGGCAAGCCGGAGGCCACGCTACAGCCGAGGTAGCGTTACGCCCTGCTGGCCCTGGTACTTCCCCTTCTTGTCCTTGTACGATACTTCCGGCTCTTCCTCCCCCTTGAAGAAGAGCACCTGGGCAATGCCTTCGTTCGCGTAGATCTTGGCGGGAAGGGGAGTCGTGTTCGAGATCTCGAGGGTGACGAAGCCTTCCCATTCGGGCTCGAAGGGCGTGACGTTGGTGATGATCCCACACCGCGCGTAAGTGGATTTCCCCACCGTGATAGTTACGACATTGCGCGGAATCCGGAAGTACTCCACGGAACGGGCGAGAGCAAAGGAGTTCGGAGGAACGATGCACACGTCGCCCTCGAACTCGACGAAGGACCTCGGATCGAAGTTTTTGGGATCGACGATGGAGCTCAGCACGTTGGTGAATATCTTGAACTCCGCGGCGACCCTCATGTCGTATCCGTATGAGCTCACACCGTAGGAAATGACGCCTGACCTTACCTGGCTGCTCTCGAAGGGCTCGATCATCCCGTGCTCCCTGGCCATGCGGGTGATCCAGCGATCCGCTTGAATTGACATTGATTGCGAGATTGGGTTGCGGTGGGCGCCTGCTCGTCGGTGGGTATTCCGGTAGTTTGCGTCGTGAATGTACGATTTTCGCACTACTCTCGCCACCGAGTTGGGAACCGTTGAATTACCAGATTGCCAACGGTAAATTCCCCGAAATCACACTAGTGAAATTTTTCACGAAGTCTGGAACCCTATGGCTCGCGCTTATTTCCCGGTTCTGATGCTCCTTGGTTTCGTGGTGATCAATGCGCTAATGATCATCGCGATTTCGTCGCTTACCATCCGTTCCAGGCCGACGCCCGTGAAGCAGCAGGCGTACGAATCCGGAGTTCCCGCCCTCGGCGACGCGCGAGAGAGGTTTTCGGTCCGCTTCTATCTGGTCGCGATCCTGTTCATCATCTTCGACATCGAGACCGTGTTCATGATCCCGTGGGCGGTCTATTTCAAGCAGCTCTCCTGCTTCGTGCCGCTCGTGAACGAAGCGTGCCCAGTGGGAAACATCTCCTTCTTCGGCCTCGGCGAGATGCTCGTATTCATGCTCATCCTTCTCGTCGGATTCGTGTACGTCTGGAAGAAAGGAGCACTGCAATGGGACTGACGGCTCCGGCCGAGCGCAGCACCGTGACGTATGATCCCGAGTCGCAGGAGGGTTGGGTGGCGACGCGCCTCGACTTTCTCGTCAACTGGGCGCGCGCCAACTCCCTGTGGCCGATGCCTTTCGGCACCGCATGCTGCGCGATCGAGTTCATGGCGACCGCCGCCAGCGACTTCGACCTCGCGAGATTCGGCATGGAGCGCATGAGCTTTTCGCCAAGGCAGGCCGATGTGCTCATCTGCGCCGGCCGTGTCCCATTCAAGCTCGCGCCGATCATCAGACGCATCTGGCAGCAGATGCCTCAGCCCAAGTGGTGTATCTCGATGGGAGCGTGCGCGTCGACCGGCGGAATGTTCGACAACTACGCGGTGGTGCAGGGCATCGACACGATCATTCCCGTTGACGTCTACGTGCCGGGATGCCCGCCGCGACCCGAGGGCCTC
Organism: uncultured Gemmatimonadaceae bacterium; assembly: GCA_964391175.1. Lineage (GTDB taxonomy): Bacteria > Gemmatimonadota > Gemmatimonadetes > Gemmatimonadales > Gemmatimonadaceae > UBA4720. The sequence goes on from CAYMKQ010000002.1 coordinate 24,113, forward strand.
CTCTACGGAATCCGGATGCTCCAGGAGAAGGTCAAAAACGAGCGTGCCGCCGACGCCGGCATCCGCGACGAGATGGAGCCCGATCCTTCGAGCCAGCTCTACATTCCTCCCTCGGTGATCGATGAGCTGGGCGAGCCGTTCGGAAACTCGGTACACCAGACCAGGTCGGGCCTGTGACGCGTTTCGAGGTCGTGCAGACTGGTACGCTTGCGTCCGGTCCACAGGCTGTCACGCCCAGACATGTGCCGCATCGTGGCGGTGAGGCGAATCCGTCAGCATGGGCGCTCAAGGACAAGTTCTCTTCCGCGATAAGACGCGTCGAGGTTATCTGGGGAGAGACCGTTGTTCATGTGGATCCCGGGTCGCTCAAACAGGTTATTCGCTGGCTGCACGACGATTCCACGCAGCAGTACGACTACCTGAGCGACGTCACGGCCGTCGAATACCGGGACGCCGAAGTTCCGATCGAAGTGGTGTGGCACCTCCGCTCGCTTCCTTACCGGCGCTTCCTTCGAATCAAGGTCGATCTGGAAAAGGGCAAGCCGCTGGAGACCGACAGTGTCTACGACATCTACCGCGCGGCCGACTGGCTCGAGCGCGAGTGCTACGACATGTTCGGCATCCGCTTTCGCGGCCACCCCGATCTGCGGCGGATTCTGATGTGGGAGTCGTACAAGGAAGGCTTTCCACTCCGGAAGGATTTCCCGTTGCGCGGACGGTTCAGCCGCTCGGAGCAGCTCCGCCAGGCACTGGCGCAGAATCCCGAAGCCCGTTACTCGATGGAGGAGCTTTCGATCGCCGACGCGTTCGCAGAGCTCCCGGAGGACATGCGCGACCGTCTCAGCAAAGGCGAGAGGACGGGGGAGTAGATGTCGAAGCGCACGATAGAAGTCGAGCTCTCCACCTCAGGGCTCGACCGACAGGGGAAACCGCAGCGCGTTCCGCTGGTGACGAACGACGGAGGAACGGCCGTCGCTCTCGAGCCGCCGCCGAGTGTCGAGCCTGATCTGGATGGCGAGCACATGCTCATCAACATCGGCCCTCAGCACCCGGCCACTCACGGCGTTCTTCGCCTCGTGCTCGAGCTGGATGGCGAGACGGTGGTGCGCTGCATTCCACACATCGGCTATCTCCACTGCGGGTTCGAGAAGATGGGCGAGTACCGGCAGTACAACCAGATAATCTGCTGGACCGATCGCGAGGATTATCTCAATTCGCTCGGCAACAACGTAGCGTTCGCGTTGGGCGCGGAGCGCCTGTTCGGCATAGAGACAACGGAGCGCTGCAAGGTTCTTCGCGTCATCGCATCCGAGATCTCGCGCATTATGTCCCATCTGGTCTGGCTCGGGACGTTCTGCATCGATATAGGAGCGTTCACGCCATTCCTCTGGGCGTTCCAGCGGCGTGAGGAGCTTTACCGGCTGACCGAGAAATGGGTCGGTGCCCGGCTCACGACTTCAGCGACCCGCGTCGGCGGAATGGCCGCCGACATTCCGGCCGGCTGGATGGATGGTCTCCGGCAGTTCATACGCACCTTCCCGCACACGCTCGACGAGATCGATCGCGTGCTGACGAAGAACGCGATCTGGGTCGGCCGTACGGTCGGCCTGGGCGTCATGACCCCCGACGAAGCCGTGAACTGGGGATTGTCGGGACCGATGCTCCGCGCCTCTGGTGTCGCGTACGACGTGCGAAAGGACTTTCCGTACCTCGACTACGAGACCTACGACTTCGACGTTCCGGTTGGAACGAATGGAGATGTCTACGACCGTTACCTGTGCCGTTTCGAAGAGATGCGCCAGTCTGTGCGGATTCTGCAGCAGGCGGCCGACCGACTACCCGACGGACCCGTAAACATCGACGATCCGCGAATCATTCTTCCGCCAAAGTCCAAGGCGATGAGTGAGATGGAATCCATGATCCACCACTTCAAGGTAGTGATGGAGGGGCCGCGACCGCCGATCGGCGAGTCATACGTCGCGAACGAGAGCCCGAAAGGGGAGAAGGGCTACTATATGGTATCGGATGGGACTTCCAAGCCGGTTCGCTGGAGGATCCGCCCACCGTCCTTCCTCAACCTAGCGGCGATTCCGAAGATGGTGGAAGGGCATCTACTCTCGGATGTCATCGCCATCAACGCGAGCATCGACATCGTCATGGGAGAGATCGACCGTTGACCCCTGAAATGCTCGGCGGTCTCGAGTCGCCCGACTACGCATCCCATGGCGGCGCGGGTCATGGGGCCTACCAGGCTGTGTTCACCGGAGACGCGCGGCGGGAGCTCGATGAGCTCCTCACGCACTATCCAACGAAGATGGCAGCGCTTCTTCCCGCCCTGTGGATCGTGCAGCGCGAGAGAGGCTGGGTGAGCGACGATGGCATGGCGGAAGTCGCCGGGTTGCTGGATCTCACGCCCGCCTACGTCAAGGGTGTAGTGACGTTCTACACCATGTACCACCAGCATCCGGTGGGAAAGTATTTCATCCAGGTGTGCACTACGTCGCCATGCGGGATCTGCGGCGCTGAGGACGTCGCGAAGGCTTTTCTGCGCCATACCGGAGCCGGCGAGCTCGGAGTGACGTCTCCCGATGGGAAGTTCACCGTCATCGAGGTCGAGTGTCTCGGCGCGTGCGGGTTCGCAACGCCCGTGATGATCAACGAAGAATTCATCGAGTCTGTCACCCCGGACCAGATTCCGGAACTCCTCGAACGACTGGCATAAATGGGCTACCCGCACCAGCCGCACCAGAGAGAAGCGACGGTCCTGTCGCGCTACTTCGGCGACCCCGAAGCGCGCACCCTCGAGGGGTGGAAGAAGCGCGGTGGCTACAAGGCGCTCGACAAGGCGCTCGGAATGACGCCAGCTGACATTGTGAACGTCGTCAAGGAATCCGGCTTGCGAGGCAGAGGCGGCGCCGGATTCCCGACCGGAATGAAGTGGTCGTTCATGAAGCCCGGCGACGGCAAGCCCCACTATCTCTGCTGCAACGCCGACGAATCCGAGCCCGGCACCTTCAAGGATCGGGAGCTGATGCGCTGGACTCCGCACGCGCTCGTCGAAGGCTGCGCGATCGGGGCGTACGCGATCGGCGCGGAGACCGCCTACATCTACATCCGCGGGGAATTCACTGAGCCGCTGTACTGGATGAACGAGGCGGTGAAGGAAGCGTACGCCGCCGGCATCATCGGCAAGAACGCCATGGGCACCGGGAAGAGAATCGACGTGCACGTGCACAAGGGCGCCGGCGCCTACATCTGTGGTGAGGAGACCGCCCTCATGAACTCGCTCGAGGGACGCCGCGGAAATCCACGAATCAAACCGCCCTTTCCCGCCGTCTCGGGCGTCTTCGGCATGCCGACGACCATCAACAACGTCGAGACGCTCATCGCTGCCGCGCCCATTCTCATGAACGGTGCCGACTGGTACAAGAAGATGTGCCTCTCGAATCCGAAGAGCACCGGCACCAAGCTCTACTCGGTCTGCGGCAACGTAGAGCGACCCGGGACGTACGAAGTGGTAATGGGATTCCCATTCAAGGAATTCCTGTACGATGTGTGCGGTGGCCCTCTCGCGGGCAGAAAGTTCAAGGCCGTGATACCTGGCGGAGTCTCGGTGCCGATTCAGTCGATCGACGAGGCTGAGGCAACCCTCATGGACTACGAGGGCTTCGTGGAGAAGGGATCGATGCTCGGGTCGGGAGGAGTGATACTGATCGACGACGCGCAGTCGATGGTTGCCGTCATCGCCCGGATAGCGCGCTTCTTCGCGCACGAGAGCTGCGCACAGTGCACGCAGTGCCGTGAAGGCACGGCCTGGACCACCAAGATCATGGAGCGCATTCGGGACGGTCAGGGAACGATGGAAGACATGGATACGCTGCTCGACATCGCCGAGCAGATGACGGGAAAGACGATCTGCGTTCTGAGCGATTCGTGCGCGACTCCAGTCGTCTCAGGCATCAACAAGTTCCGGGGGGAGTTCGAGGCCCTGATTCAGGGACGGCGCTTTCACCCAGTGATCGAGGCGGTTGCCTGATGGCTGAAGCGAAGATGGTGAACCTCACGATCGAAGGCCGCCCGGTCAGCGTCGCCGAGGGCACTACGATCCTGGAAGCCGCGAAGACGGTTGGCGTCCTCATTCCGCATTACTGCTATCACCCGGGCCTGCCCGTCGCGGGCGTGTGCCGAATGTGTCTCGTCGAGGTCGAGAAAGCGCCCAAGCTCGCGCCCGCCTGCGCAATGACGGTGGCGGAGGGCCAGGTCGTCCACGTCCATTCGGCGAAATCGCTCGACGCGCGCAAGGGCGTGCTCGAGATGCTGCTTATCAATCACCCCCTCGACTGTCCCATCTGCGACCAGTCCGGTGAATGCGAGCTTCAGGATTACACATTCCAGGAAGGGCGCGAGGATTCGCGCTATCGGGAGCCGAAGCGCTTCAACCCCGCCGAGGATTTCGGCGGAGACGTGGTCTACGTTCCCAATCGCTGCATCCTCTGCACCCGGTGCGTGAGATTCATGGACGATGTCGCGCACGATCCGGTGCTGAACGTGAGCGAGCGCGGCGATCGCGCAGTGATCGGCAAGTTCGAGGGTCATGACCTCACCCACCCGTGGGCCGCAAACGTCGTCGATCTCTGCCCGGTCGGCGCGCTGCTCTCGAAGGATTTCCTCAACAAGGCGCGCGCCTGGGAGCTCGATCGGACGGCGTCCATCTGCCCCAACTGTACGCAGGGTTGCAACGTCATCATGGAGACGCGTGAGAATCAGGTGGTGCGCATGCGGCCGCGTCCGAACGAGAACGTGAACGCGTTCTTCATGTGCGATTGGGGAAGGCTCAACTATCGCTGGATGAATGAGAAGAACCGGGTCGAGCTGCCCATGGTTAACGAAGGTGGAGCATTGGCCACTACTACTTGGGAGCGCGCGATCGCCGCCGCGGCAAAGGTGTTGAGCGGCAAGAAGGTGTTCGTCGCCGCATCACCGATGCTCTCGAACGAGTCGCTCTTCCTGCTCACCCAGCTGATGCAGGGAGGCAGCGGGGCGTTTCGCGTCACTGAAGGGGAGGAAGCGCCTCTCGCCGGCGTGCCGGATCTCGCTCTCCGCCGCGAGCGCGCAGCCAATGTCCATGGCGCCGAGACGCTCGGCTTCCGTAAGACGCAGGACCTGCTGGCGGGACTCGAGAAGGATGCGGTCCTCGTCATCGCGGGCGAAGACCTGGCTGGAGTCGATCCATCCGCCCTGTCGCGCGCGAGCGAGATCGTCGTGATCAGCTCGGTGCTTCCAGCCGCCGCGTCCAACGCGTCGGTCGTCCTCCCGATAGCCAACTTCGCCGAAGAGGAGGGAACCGTCACCAACCTGCGCGGCCGGGTCCAGCGCTTCACGCAGGCGAGACAGGCGCCTGGCGAGACGCGACCCAGTTGGCTCGTGCTCGGTGACCTGCTGGGCGCGATGGGCAAGCAGTCGGGCTTCTTCCTGCCGTCCGACGTGTTCGCTGCCCTCGCGTCTACCAACGAGGCATTCTCAGGCCTGAGCTACGACTCGATCGGCTTCAAGGGACTTCCGCTCGCGACCGCGCCTGCAGGCGGCCCCAAGGCTCCGCTTGCGATGGGTGCGGCATGAGCGCTCTCCTGCATTGTTACGGACTCCTGCAGGCAGCGGATCCCAATCGAGCGCCTGTGAGCGGAACTCCGTTTTTCCTGTTCACCATCGTGAAGATGGTCGTCGTCTTCACGATCTACATGGTCGGCGTGGCGCTCCTTACTCTCGCCGAGCGAAAGATCTCTGCATGGATTCAGGACCGTCACGGTCCGAACCGCGTCGGAAAGGGGTGGCTCCAGCCGGCGGCCGACGGCCTCAAGAACTTCATGAAGGAAGAGACGATGCCCGCCGGGGTGAACAAGCCCCTCTTCGTTCTCGCTCCGGTCCTCTCATTCGTCCCGGCGCTCACGGCCTGGAGTGTGATCCCCTTTGGCGCGCCGATGCCGACGCGCTGGGGAAGGATCGACATGGTCGTCGCGGACCTTCCGGTCGGCTTTCTCTTCATTCTCGCCCTCACCTCCCTCTCGGTTTACGGCATCGTGATCGCCGGATGGTCCTCGAACAACAAGTACGCGCTGCTCGGCGGGCTTCGGTCAAGTGCCCAGATGGTGTCCTACGAGATCTCGATGGGATTGTCGACGATTCCGGTTCTGCTGCTCGCGGGGAACGTCAGCCTGAACTCGATCATCAACCAGCAGGCGTGGGGCGGGTGGAACATCGTGAATCTCACTGTTGCGTTCTTCATCTTCATGGTTGCCGCCTTTGCGGAGACCAACCGGCTGCCGTTCGATCTGCCCGAGGCCGAATCGGAGCTGGTCGCCGGCTACCACACCGAGTACAGCGCCATGAAGTTTTCGCTCTTCTTCATCGCCGAGTACGCGAGCATGGTGACAGCGAGCGCACTGATGGCGACCCTCTTTTTCGGGGGTTGGGATGTCCCGTTCACCTCGAGAGACAACATCGGGCCCTACAGCGGCTGGCTCACGCTCCTCTCGATCGGGATCTTCCTGCTCAAGATTCTCTTCTTCCTGTTCCTGTTCATGTGGGTTCGCTGGACGCTCCCGCGTTTCCGGTACGACCAGCTGATGTCGCTCGGCTGGAAGTTCATGCTGCCGCTCGCGCTCTTCTATATAGTGCTGATCGCGGCGGTGATGCTGGGCCTGAGCGCCGCGGGGATCCAGCCTGGTCTGTTGTACGCGACGATCCTCGGCTCACTCAACGTCGCCCTCATGATCGTGCTTTTCGCGATACTCGATCGGGGCCGGATCATCAGTCCCGCATACGGGAGGATGCACCCGAGAGAGGTCGAGCGCATGCGACAAGTCACCAGACGCGCCCAACTGGCCGCGGAGGCAGGCAGATAATGGCAATCAACGTGAAGGTCGTCGAACGGCCGGTCGAGGATGTCAGCTACGTCCGCGCTACGCTCAAGGGTATGGCGCTGACGGTCAAGCACCTCTTCGATGTCCATGGAAGAGTCACCACGCAGTATCCTGAGGAGAAATCGCCGATCTCTCCTCGGTGGCGCGGGACCCACCGCATGCTCACCACCGAGACGGGCAAGGCGAAATGCGTGGCGTGCGGGCTCTGTCCGACGGTGTGCCCGGCCAACTGCATCAAGCTGGTGCCGGGCGAGGACGAGGAAGGGAACCGGTATCCGCTCGTGTTCGAGATCGACGAGTTCCGCTGCATCTTCTGCGGCTACTGCCAGGAAGTCTGCCCCGAAGAGGCAATACACGTGGGCAGGCACTACGAGAACTCAGAGTACAGCAGAGACGGCTTCGTCTACGATCTCCAGAGGCTCATGGATCAGTCCCACCCGGTGTGCGAGATGTGGGACCCCGAAGACCCGAAGGGCGCGTAATGGAGCCGCACTACCCGCTCTTCTACCTCTTCCACTTCTACCTCTTCGGAGTCATCGCGCTCGCCTCGGCGATCGCCTTCGTGACACGCAAGAGTCCCGTTGCCGCCGCGCTCTGGCTGGTGAACACGATGTTCAGCCTCGCCGCTCTCTTCGTGATGCTCGACGCCCAGTTCATCGGCGTCATCCAGGTTCTGGTCTACGCGGGCGCCATCATGGTCGTGTTCGTATTCGTGATCATGCTCCTCAATCTCGGGCACCCGTCCGAGTTCGCGTACGCGCGTGGCAAATGGTGGAAGCTCGCGGCGGGCCTCGTCGGTCTCGTTCTGCTCGCTGAGATCATGGTAATCGGTCGGACCAGGATTCCCGAGTCGCTGGTCGTCCCGCGCGGCTTCAACGAGCAGCAATTCCAGAAGCTGAACGCGGTGGGCACGATCGCCAAGCCGCTCTTCAACGAGTACCTGCTCGCGTTCGAGCTCACGAGCGTCCTTCTGCTCGTCGCGATCGCCGGAGCCGTCGTGCTGGGAAGAGGGAGGACGGTCGGTGCTCGCTGAGTCCCTCGCGCTTACGGCCGCGCTCTTCACGATAGGTGTGATCGGAGTCCTGATCCACAGGAACGCGATCATCATCTTCATGTGCGTCGAGCTGATGCTCACGGCGGTGAATTTGACGTTCGTGGCATTCTCCCGGTATTACGGGGCCGCGGGCCAGGTATTCGTCGTGTTCGTGATGACCGTCTCGGCGGCAGAGGCCGCGGTGGGGCTCGCGATCATCATCGCGATCTTCCGGCACCGTAAGACGATCAATCTGAAGGACATCAATCTGCTGAAAGGCTGATGCTGATACAGACGGCGATCACCGGAGCCGCGGCGGGAAGCGCACACCCGTTATCGGGGACAATGGCGGAGTGGGTATGGCTGCTCCCGCTGCTCCCGCTCGCCGGGTTCGTCATCAACGGCCTTCTCTCGCTCAACAGCGCGCGACTGGGGCCCGCTGACCCGAACACTCCCGACCACCATCCACACTCGGAAGGAGCCGCCGAGGCTGCCGCGGTGGCTCACGCAGAGCAGGCGGGCGCCCTGGGCGACGACCACCATGCGGCAAAGCGACATCGCTGGGCGACCGTCACGAGCATCGTCGGTCCGGGTGTTCTGGTGCTGGCCTTTCTGCTCGCCCTGGGAATCTTCAGCGCGATGATCGGCGGCGGGATCGATACGCCGTTCGTTCAGACCTACTTCAGCTGGATGCCTGTTGGTGACCTGATGATCGACGCCGCGTTTCAGCTCGATCAGCTGTCGATGGTCATGGTCCTCGTCATCACGGGCGTCGGAGCGCTGATCCACATCTTCAGCGTCGGATACATGAGGGAAGATCCCGGATATCCGCGCTATTTCTCATACCTCAATTTGTTTGTCTTCTTCATGCTGGTGCTCGTGCTTGGGGCCAACTACCCGATCCTGTTCGTCGGGTGGGAAGGAGTCGGCCTCTGCTCGTATCTCCTCATTGGATTCTGGTTCTCCGACAAGGCGAACTCCGACGCGGGCAAGAAGGCGTTCATCGTCAACCGGATCGGCGACTTCGGGCTCCTGGTCGCGATGTTCCTTCTGTTCGCCAATCTTGGAGTGCTCGATTTTGTCGGAGTGAACTCGCGGGTGCTGCAGCTCCAGGCCGGCGGCGCGCTGATAACCGCAATCTGCCTTTTCATGTTCCTCGGCTGCGCCGGCAAGAGCGCGCAGATACCACTCTATGTCTGGCTGCCGGATGCGATGGCCGGTCCGACTCCCGTTTCGGCGCTCATCCACGCAGCCACGATGGTGACAGCCGGCGTGTATCTCATCGCCAGGAGCGCAGTGCTGTTTTCTCTGTCCCCGGTGGCGTCGCTGACCGTCGCGATCATAGGGGCGGTGACCGCTCTTTTCGCCGCGACGATAGGACTGAAGCAGTGGGACATCAAGAAGGTGCTGGCGTATTCGACGATCTCCCAGCTCGGCTACATGTTCATCGGCGTCGGAGTGGGCGCGTATGTGTCGGGCGTGTTCCATCTCGTTATGCACTCATTCTTCAAGGCACTGCTGTTCCTTGGCTCCGGCTCCGTGATTAACGCGATGCACGCCGCGTATCACCGGACGCACAGTCACGACGATGCGCAGGACATGCGCAACATGGGCGGCATGCGGCGCTATCTCCCGATTACCTGGATCCTGATGTGGATCGCGACGCTGGCGATCGCCGGGATTCCGCCTTTTGCCGGGTTCTTCTCAAAGGACGAGGTCCTCGCGTCCGTCTTCGAGCGCGCGCACGGATCGACGCTCGCCTCGGCGGCATGGCTCGGAATTCCCGGAAGCGCGCTTCTCTACGTCATCTACGGGATCGGCCTGATCTCGGCGTTCCTTACGGCGGTCTACATGACGCGAATGATGCTCTACACCTTCCACGGGCCGAACCGGACGGGAGCAGACGAAGAGAAACACCTGCACGAAGCGCCGTGGGTGATGACGGGGCCGCTGGTCGTCCTTGGGATTCTGAGCGTGATCGGCGGATGGCTCGATCTGCCTGAGGTCATCACCGACCTGATTCCGATCGGACCCCGCGAGCTGATGGGACACTGGCTCCAACCGGTAGTCGGAACGGCGACAGCGAGAGTCAGCGCCGGCGAGACCCACGTCGCCGTTGCGATTGAAGAAATCTTGATTGGTGTCGCGGTCCTCGTCGCGATCGCAGGTATCGCGTTCGCGGTCGTACGACTGCGGCCCGGCCGGCTGGTCCGGAAGCGAGACTCGGTTCCAGAGCGTGGATTCGAGCGCGTGCTCGTCAACAAGTACTTCGTGGACGAAGGGTTTGACAAGGCAATCGTCATGCCGACCTACGCGATCTCGCGCAATCTTCTCTGGCGTTTTGTCGACAACGGTCTGATCGATGGCTTGTTCGTGAACGGCAGCGCGGCGGTTGCGCGCGGATTCGGGTGGTTGGGCTCGCGGCTCCAGACGGGGAATACCGGGGTCTACGCCTGGGTTCTGGTCGCTGGCGTCGTGGCGGTTCTCGGCGCCTTCACTCTCAGGTGATCTGATCCATGGCCGGTTTTCTCGATTCGATAGGCTACAACAGCTGGGTTCTTCCGGCTCTGCTGCTGATACCTCTCGTCGGTGCGGCGATCATTCTCGTGCTTCCCAGCCGGGATCGTGGAGCGGCTGCAACCGGAGTGGAGAATCCGCTCGCCCGTCAGATGGCGTTCTACGTCTTCCTCCTCGAATTCATTGTATCGCTTGGGCTCTGGTGGTCATTCGACGCCGGGAACCGGGGCTGGCAGGCTGCCGTAGACGCTCCGTGGATTCCGACCTGGGGCGTGCGCTTCACGCTCGGCGTGGACGGAATCGCCCTGATGATGGTACTGCTCACCACCTTCATCATGCCGCTCACCGTCCTCGGAGGCTGGACGAGCGTGCGTACAAAGCTGCGCAGCTACTACGCGCTTCTGCTGATTCTCACGACCGGCATGGTCGGCGTTTTCCTCGCCAGGGACCTCTTCCTGTTCTACGTGATGTGGGAAGTGATGCTGGTGCCGATGTACTTCATCATCGGGATCTGGGGCGGGGAACGGCGGATCTACGCCAGCCTCAAGTTCTTCATCTATACGATGCTGCCGTCGCTGCTCATGCTGGTGGCGATCATCTACCTCGGTATCCACGCGCAGGACGCCTCTGGAACCCCCAATTTCAGCTACGACCACCTGCTGGCCGCCTCGAGCGTATCTCCGAGGGCAGCGCTGTGGCTGTTCGCGGCGTTCGCGTTTGCGTTCGCGGTCAAGGTCCCGATGTTTCCCTTCCACACCTGGCTGCCTGACGCACACGTGGAAGCGCCTACCGCCGGATCGGTGATTCTCGCCGGCATCATGCTCAAGATGGGCACGTTCGGCTTCCTGAGATTCGCGCTTCCTCTTTTCCCCGGGGCCGCGATGAATCCGACGGTACGCACTGTCATACTCGTGCTCGCCGTAATCGGGATCATCTACGGAGCGCTCGTCGCGATGGTGCAGCCCGATTTCAAGAAGCTGGTCGCCTACTCGTCCGTGAGTCACCTCGGATTCGTGATGCTCGGCATCTTCGCTCTCACGCTCCAGAGCGTGCAGGGAGCCATGATGGTCATGATCAATCACGGTATCTCGACCGGCGCCCTCTTCCTCCTGATCGGAATGATTTATGAGCGCAAGCATTCGCGTCTCATCGAATCCTATGGTGGAATAGCCCGTGTGGTGCCCATGTTCGCCGCGATCCTGACGTTCGTCTCGCTCAGCAGCATCGGCCTTCCGGGCACCAATGGATTCGTCGGCGAGTTCCTCGTGCTCGTCGGCTCGTTCCGCACCTATCCGGTACTGTCGACGATCGCGACGACCGGAGTCATCTTCGCGGCCGCCTATCTCCTGTGGGCAATTCAGCGAATCCTCTTCAACCCGCTCGACAAGCGGGAGAATGCGAGCCTGACCGACCTCAACGGGCGCGAGCTGACGCTGCTTGCCCCGCTCGTGGCGGCGATCATTTGGCTCGGTGTCTATCCGGCTCCCGTGCTTCGCAGGATGGAGGGCGCTTCTCAGCTTCTCGTCGACCGCGTCGAGCGACGCGCCGACGTCGCCGGCCTTGGGGGAGCCGCGCCGTAAAATGAGCTTCGATCCCAGCATTCCGGCGCAGCTCTCCGCCGCGCTCGGACCAGATCTCCTGCTCATGGGCGGAGCGATGCTGCTCCTCCTCTGGTCGGCCTGGCGTCCGGAAAGCGATGCACACCAGCGAAACGTTGGCCTCCTCAGCATGGCGCTATGCGTGCTCGTGATGCTGGCCGTCGCGTACTACGCCTGGCAGGGGTACACCGCGATCAATGGCGTGATCGCCGTGGACAACTTCCGCTGGGCGGCCGATGAGATATTTCTCGTCGCGACAATCGGCACGATCGCCATGTCGCTCGATTACAACCGGCGCGAGGGCATTACGGCGGGAGAATCACACGTCCTGCTTTTGCTCGCGACCTCGGGGATGATGATCCTGGCCGCGGCGCGCGACCTCATCATCGTGTTTCTCGGGATCGAGCTCATGTCGATCGCGATCTACGTGCTGGTAGGAATTAACCGCCGGCGAGAGCGCTCGGCTGAAGGAGCAATCAAGTACTTCCTGCTCGGGGCGTTCTCGACCGCGTTCCTGCTGTACGGTATCGCCCTGGTGTACGGAGCGACGGGCGCGACGAATTTCGCCGCGATCGCGGCGAACATCGAGCGTCTGAACCTCGCGACGAGCGGGCTGCTTCTCGTGGGTTTGTCGCTGTTGGTGGTCGGGTTCGGCTTCAAGGTGGCGGCCGCGCCGTTCCATATGTGGGCGCCCGATGTATACGAGGGCGCACCGACGCCGATCACGGCATACATGGCGGCCGCGGTCAAAGCCGCTGCATTCGCTGCGTTCTTCCGGCTCTGGCTGGAAGCCTTCCCGAACCTCCTCACGACCTGGCACGACCCGATCTGGTGGCTGGCCGTGGTGACGATGGTGGTAGGGAATCTGATCGCGCTGGCCCAGAGAAATATCAAGCGTCTTCTCGCATACTCGAGCATCGCCCACGCGGGCTACATCCTTGTCGCCATGGTCGTCGGGACGCCGCTCGGGAGCGCGGCATTCATGTTCTACCTTTTCGCCTACACGATGGCGACGCTCGGCGCGTTTGCGGTCATCGTCGCCATGGGCGCAGCGGGCGAAGACAGAATGGGAGTCGAGGAATACTCGGGGCTCTGGAGCATCAGACCAGGACTCGCTGCCGCGATGGCCGTCTTCATGCTCGCGCTCCTCGGTTTCCCGATCTTCGGAGGCATTGGATTCTTCGCCAAGTGGTACGTGCTCCAGGCAGCGCTCCAGGCCCCAGCGCCTCAGACGAGACTCGCCATCATTCTCGTCCTCACGAGCGTAGTGAGCGCCGGCTACTATCTGTACGTGGTGATGGTGATGTTCATGAAGCCAAGCGACCCCGCCGCGCCTGTCCCTGCCCGCACGGGAGGCTGGACGCGCGCAGTCGTCTGGGGTTCCGCTGCCATCATCCTCGTTTTTGGCTTGTTCCCCGAGGCCCTCGTGTCGTTCGCGCAGCGCAGCACGCTGGGCATCCAGAGAGAGGCCGTGGCAGTCAGGCCGCGTTAGCTCCATGCCCCTCTCGCGCGCGATCTTTCGCGAATACGACATCCGCGGTATTGCGGGGAAGGACCTCACCGAGGAAGCAGCCACAGCTATCGCCCGTGCCTACGCTGCCTTTCTGGCTGAGCGCGGAGCCAGAGGAGCCCTCGCAATCGGCCGCGACAATCGTCCGAGCGGGGTGGCGCTTCATCGCGCTCTCGTCGGCGGTCTGCTCGAAAGCGGCGTCGATGTTGTCGATATCGGTATCGTGCCAACGCCGGTTGCCTACTGGTCGCAGCACAAGCTGGATGTGGTCGGCGGAATCCAGATCACTGGCTCACACAATCCACCGGAGTACAACGGGTTCAAGCTGGGCCTTGGCACCAAGCCTGTGTATGGCGCCGATATCCAGCACATCTACGAGCTGGCCGTGGCCGGAAGCTTTCCGAAGGGAAAGGGGAATCTGCGCAGCGAGCAGGTGATCGACCGGTACGTCGACGACATCGCCACGCGCGTCGGAAAGCTCTCTCGCAATCTGAAGGTCGTGATCGACTGCGGGAATGGCGCGGGAGCGCTCGTCGCGCCGAAGCTCTTTCCGCGACTGGGGATCGAGCCGCGGTGTCTGTTCTGCGAGAGCGATGGAACGTTTCCGAATCACCACCCTGATCCGACCGTTCCGAAGAACGTCGAGGATCTCATTGCCGCGGTGAAAAAGGACCAGGCCGGCATCGGCATCGCCTTCGACGGAGACGCAGATCGGATCGGAGTCGTGGACGACACCGGAGAGATCATCTGGGGCGATTACCTGCTCATCGTCTACGCGCGCGATGTTCTCGCCCGCACGGGGAAAGGCCAGTCGATCGTTTTCGACGTGAAAGCGTCCCAGGCCCTTCCGGAGGCAATCGAGAAGGCGGGCGGAGTTCCGGTGATGTGGAAGACGGGGCATTCGCTCATCGAAGAAAAGATGCACGAGACTCACGCGCCGGTCGGCGGAGAAATGTCGGGCCACATGTTCTTCTCCGAGGGATTTTACGGTTTCGACGACGCGCTCTATGGCGCGGCCCGGCTTCTTCACATCGTGTCCGAATCTGGCAAGACAGTTCGCGAGCTGCTCGCCGACGTGCCGCGGTTCGTGTCAACGCCGGAGATCCGCATCAGCTGCCCGGACGACAGGAAATTCGGGATCGTGGACGAGGCGAAAAAGCATTTCGCCGCGAAGTACAAGGTCATCACCGTCGACGGCGTGCGCGTTCTTTTCGGCGATGGATGGGGACTCATCCGCGCTTCCAACACGCAGCCGGTATTGGTGATGCGCTTCGAAGCTCGCGCCCCGGAGCAGCTGGAACGAATCCAATCCGAGATGCAGGGGTGGCTTCGCGCAAAAGGCGTCAAGGTCTGATGTGATGCCCCGCCGGCGCCTCCTGCTCGGGGTCGTCATCGTGGCTGCGTTGCTCATGGGCGGACGTGCCCTCGCAGCTCTCTACGCGGACTACACCTGGTACCAGGCGATGGGCGGCAGCGCGATCTGGAGCGAGCGCGCTGGGAACCTCCTGCTGATCTACGGGCTCGGCTCCGTCATCGCGATTCTCGTCGCGTTCGTGAATCTCTCCGCCCTCGGGAGAAGCATCAGAGCGCTCACGCTTCCACGCCGGCTGGCGAACGTGGAGTTCGGGGAAGCGGTGCCGAGAAGATATCTGGACCGCATCGCATTGGTCCTCTCCGTTGCGATCGCGGCCGCAGTCGCTCCCGCGCTTCCGTCGTGGACCTCGCTGGCTCAGGCGCGCCTTGGCGTGAGCTTCCGCGAGCGCGATCCTTACTTCCACCACGATCTCGCCTTCTACACAACGTGGCTTCCCTTCGAGAAGTCTGTCTATTCGTGGGCGATGCTGCTCCTCGTCGGCGTCTCGCTGCTGGTCGTCGGACTCTATTCCCTCACTCCAGGATTGCGCTGGGAGCGCCGGGCCTTCCGCATGAGCGCGCGCGTGAGGCGCCACCTCAGCGTGCTCGCCGCGCTGCTGCTTCTCGTCACGATGTGGAGCTATCGCCTCACATCCTACGACCTGCTGATTCAGGGCGGGGAAGACGGTGGGGGCTTCTCCTACATCGACCACCAGTGGCTGCTGCCCGGCTTGCTCATTCTCTCCATCGCCACCGCCGCCGCGGCGATGACCGTCCTTTTCAGCGGATGGGCGGGGCAGCTCCGCACGAGCTTTGTCGCGGTAACTGGCGTGATCATCCTGTCCGTTGCTGTTCAGGAGATCTCGCCGCTCGTTGTCCGCCGCTTCGTGCCCGCCGAAACGCAGATGGAGAGGGAGCGCCCGTACGCGGCGACACGAGCTGAGTTCACTAGTCGTGCTTACGCAATCTCGTCCGCCGCCGGTGAGGTGTTACGGAGGGGCACGATGCCGGCGGCGATGGACAGCGCTGTCATGAACGCGCCCGGCCAGCGGGCATTCCGACGGGACTCAATGGTGTACCCTGGTGCGCGAGGACTGGTCGTCGTCAGCGAGCCACAGCTCGACGTGGCCGGACAGAGGCTCGGTGACGGGCTCTCGCGACTTGGCTATGCCTGGGCCTACCAGTCGTTCGAGCTCCTTTCCGATTCGGTGCCACGGCGTGCCCGGCTGATAACGGTGCGCGATGTGCGCAGGAGAGTAGAGGCTCTGGCGCCGATTTTCGCGCAAGGCAGCATGGTCGAGCCCGTGTTCCACGCGGACACTCTCTACTGGAAGCTCGAGCTCTACT
This sequence comes from uncultured Gemmatimonadaceae bacterium, assembly GCA_964391175.1. Classification (GTDB taxonomy): domain Bacteria; phylum Gemmatimonadota; class Gemmatimonadetes; order Gemmatimonadales; family Gemmatimonadaceae; genus UBA4720. Next base: position 40,391 of record CAYMKQ010000002.1, read on the forward strand.
CGGCTTCCTCCAATTATCCACTGAGCCAACACTATGTTCTCGCCGGAGAAGAGCGGAGCTATTTCAGGCATGCCGCTACCGCTCTCGTCAATGCGCGCACCGCCCGCGTGATGATTGCAGCCGACCCCAATCCGGATCCGATCGCCCGGGCGTGGATGTCCGCGTTTCCCAACGCGGCCGACTACCGCGCTCCGGGGATCGCGCGCGAGCTGACCACTTCGCCCTGGCAGCCCATTACGGCAGGAGGACCGCTCCCGTCCAACGATTCGACTTTCCGAGCCGACGTGACGCGGCTTTACAATCGTATGCGAGCCGCTCTCGCCGCCGCCGATCTCAGAGCTTTCGGGATCGCTTACGACTCGCTGGGCGCGCTGATAGGTCCTCCGCACAGATGAGTGACCCCCCGCGGACGGCCGTGATAGCGGTCGGGGGAAATGCGCTCTCTCCGCCAGGAGAGAGATCGACCATTGCCGATCAGTTCCGCCACTGCCGCGCGAGCCTCGGCCCTATCGTCGATCTCGCGCTCGACGGCTGGCGCGTCGTGGTCGTTCATGGCAACGGTCCACAGGTTGGCGACGAGCTGGTCCGCAACGAGAAGGCTCGCGCCGAAGTGGCTCCCTTGCCACTTGGTGTGTTGGTGGCGGGAACCGCGGGCTGGATCGGATACATGCTCCAGCAGTCGCTGGAAAACGCGCTGCGGAAGGCGGGCAGCACACGCGACGTCGTGACGATTCTCACACAGGTGGAGGTCGCCGCGGAGGACCCCGCGCTCAAGGATCCGAAGAAATTCATTGGCCACGGGCTGTCGGTCGTCCGCGCGCGCGAGCTGAGGGCGCAGGGTCACCCGATCAAGAAGGACGCAAAAGGCCATTTCAGGCGCGTCGTCGGAAGTCCCAGCCCGGTTGCGATCCACGAGCTGCATACCATTCGCACCCTCGTCGAGCGTGACACCGTTGTAATAGCGTGTGGAGGCGGCGGCATTCCAGTGTATCGCGACCCACGGCTCGGGTTGGAGGGAGTCGATGCCGTGATAGACAAGGATCTGGCGGCGGCGGTTCTCGCAGGTGAGCTCGGTGCGGACCTGCTTCTCATCCTCACCGATGTCGATGCGGTTTACACGGGTTGGGGAACCGAGGAACAACGCGCGATCTCCTCAATGACCGTCGGCGAGGCGGAGCAGCTCGCGAGCACCGGAGCGTTCGGCGAGGGAAGCATGGGCCCGAAAGTGTTGGCGGCGGTGAACTACGTGCGTCGAACGCAGGGCCGTGCCATTATTACGGAGCTGAGCAGGGGCCGGGCCGCGGTGCAGGGCTCTGGCGGCACCCACATCGTCCCGTAAGTGCGCCATTTCAATATCGATGAGCCGCGTGCCCGCACGCGTTCGGAGCAAGCGTGAACATCCACGAGTACCAGGCAAAGGAAATCTTTCGGAGAAACGGCATCCCGATTCCGCCGGGCGAGGTTGCCACCACACCGGAAGAAGCGGAAGCAATCGCCCGTAAGTTCGGCGCGACCGTGGTCGTGAAAGCTCAAGTGCATTCCGGCGGCAGAGGAAAGGCGGGAGGCGTGAAGCTCGCGCGCTCGCCCGAAGATGCGAAGAGCATCGCCGCCCAGATCCTCAAGCTCACGATCAAGGATCTTCCTGTAAGAAAGGTTCTGGTCACGCCGGCGGCGGACATCGCATCCGAAGCCTACGTCGGCATCATCATCGACCGCGCCTCGAGGCGCGCGGTGTTCATGGTAAGCCCGGCAGGAGGAATCGACATCGAAGAAGTGGCGGCGAAGACTCCCGACAGGATTCGGCGTCATCCCATAGACCCGCGGTACGGACTTCAGGCGTATGAGGCCTTGCAGCTGGCCTTCTTCCTTTATCCGGATGTGAAGCAGGCTCGGCCGGCCGCGAAGATTCTCCAGCAGCTGTACAAGGCTTTCACGAAGAGCGGGGCTTCGCTCGCCGAGATCAATCCTCTCGTCACGACCCCGGCCGGCGATGTGGTCGCACTCGATGCGAAGATGGTGATCGACGACAACGAGCTCGATCGCCGGCCGGACATTGCCGCGCTCCGGGACGAATCATCCGAGGCACCGAGCGAGGTCGACGCGCGGAAGGCGAACCTGACCTTCATCAAGCTCGATGGAAATGTAGGCTGTGTGGTCAACGGCGCCGGCCTCGCGATGGCGACGATGGATCTGGTGAAGTACTACGGCGGAGAACCGGCGAACTTTCTCGACATCGGAGGCTCTTCCAATCCGGAGAAGGTCGTGAACGCTCTTCGGATCATCACCAGCGACCCGAACGTCAAGGCGATCCTCTTCAACATCTTCGGCGGAATCACGCGCACCGATGATGTCGCGAACGGAATAGTCACGGCGCTCAAACAGAATCCGCTGCAGGTTCCGCTGGTGATCCGGCTCACCGGCACGAACGAGAAGATCGCCCTCAGGATCCTCAAGGACAACGGGCTCTCCGCCATGACCGACATGGATGAAGCGGTGAAGAAGGCGGTAGCTCTCGCCACCGGAGGGAAGGCGAAGTGAGCATCTTCATCGACAGGAGCACGCGGCTCCTGGTGCAGGGAATCACCGGGCGCGATGGCTCGTTCCACACGAAGCAGATGATCGAGTACGGAACGCAGGTCGTCGCTGGAGTCACCCCCGGGAAGGGCGGACAGAAGTTTGAGGACAAGGTGCCGATCTTCAACACCGTCGCCGAGGCCGTGGCTGCGACGCGGGCCGACACGACCGTGATCTATGTCCCGCCGATGTTCGCCGCCGACGCGATCATGGAAGCGGCCGATGCCGGAATCGCGCTGATAGTTTGCATCACCGAGGGCGTGCCGGTGCTGGATATGACCCGCGTCTATCCCTTCGTGAAGGAGAAAGGGTCGCGACTCATCGGTCCGAACTGCCCTGGGCTCATATCGCCCGGTCAGTCGAAGGTCGGAATCATTCCAGGACGGATCTGCGCTCCTGGTTCCATTGGGCTCGTAAGCCGCTCCGGAACGCTGACGTACGAAGTCGTCTATCAGATGACGCGCGCCAAAATGGGTCAGACGACGTGCGTTGGAATCGGCGGCGATCCAATCAACGGCACCAGCTTCATCGATTGTCTCGAGGCATTCGAGAAGGATCCCGCCACGACCACGGTCGTCATGATCGGCGAGATCGGCGGGACGGACGAGCAGGATGCCGCTCGCTTCGTCAAAGAGAAGATGAAGAAGCCCGTGATCGGGTTCATCGCCGGCCAGACGGCTCCGCCCGGCCGACGGATGGGTCACGCCGGGGCGATCATCTCCGGGTCAGCCGGGACAGCCGCGGAAAAGATGCAGGCTTTCGAGGAGAACGGCGTCGTGGTCGCCAAGCGGCCGATCGATGTCGTCGATTTACTCAAACGCGCGATGCGCTAGAACCGAAACCGCAGATGGCTGGCAACAGAACTCTTGCGATCATCAAACCCGATGCCTTCGGCTCGGGCAAGACCGGGAAAATCGTCGCGCACCTGGAGAAGGCGGGCTTCAAGCTCGTCGCCACTCGCGTCGTGCGCCTCACCCAGGAACAGGCGGGCGCGTTTTACGCGGTACACCGTGACCGGCCATTCTTTGCTTCGCTCACGCGCTTCATGACATCCGGCAAGTGCATGCTCCTGGTGCTGGAACGCGCGGACGCGGTCGCCGCCCTGCGCAAGACGATCGGCGCCACCGATCCCGCCGAGGCGGAGGCGGGCACCGTTCGGAAGCTCTACGCGGAATCGAAGGAGCGGAACGCGATTCACGCGTCGGACTCAGATGAGAATGCGCTCCGTGAGGCTTGTTTCTTCTTTCCCGAAGCGGAGCTGGTTTAGCGCCCCGCCGACGGCGAAAATCGCGAGCGAACAGGGCTGGAATCGATGGCATAAACCCGCTAGGTTAAAGGGCTTATGCTGTCCTTTGACATACGCTCGCTGGAGACGAAGGCCGTCCACGTGGATGGCTCCCTCCAGCCGGATGACCCGATCTGGCAAGAGGCCGATTCCCGCCCCTCCGAGCCGATTCGTGTAAGGGGCCGGCTCTCCACTGCGGGAGAGGGCAGGTTCTACTTCAGCGGCCGCATCGACGGCCGCATTGAGCTCCCTTGCCGCCTCTGCCTGGAGAACGTCGACGTGGCGGTCGAGGATGAGGTACACTTCATCCTCGCCGAGACCGGAGCCGAAGAGGCGGACGATCCCGACGTGTTTCTCTACGATCCGACGGCGCGGACGCTCGACCTGCGCGCGGCGGTGAGAGAGACATGGCTGCTCACGGCTCCCGCGTTCGTGCAGTGCAGGGAGGATTGCAGGGGATTGTGTGTTACCTGCGGTACCAATCTCAACGAGAACAGTTGCGACTGCGCGCCGACAAAAACAGATACGCGCTGGGGCGCCCTGCTCAAGCACCAGAGCGACGCTCACTAGCACTTCAACCACTCTTAGGAACAATACCAATGGCCGTACCCAAGCGACGCACATCCAAGCGAAAGAAGCGCGCGCGCAACACCCACAAGACCGCGCCCGCGATCGCGATTCAGAAGTGTCCGCGCTGCCAGAGCATGAAGCGACCGCATCACGTGTGCGAGGAATGTGGATACTACGCGGGCGAACAGCGAGTAGTGCCCAGGGAAGCGTAGTTTGGCGCGTATTGCGTTGGACGCTATGGGGGGCGATTTTGCTCCCAAAGCGACAATCGCCGGCGCTCTACTCGCCCTTCAGGAACTCGACGCACGGCATGAGGTGCAGCTCGTAGGTCAAACCGCAGTCGTCGAATCGCAGCTTGCCAGCCTCCTCTCCGGCGAGCTGTCGAGCGCTTCGGCCGTTCGCGAGCGCATTCACGTCGTCGAAGCGCCTGACGTCATCAAGATGTCGGAGAAGCCGACCTCCGCGCTCCGAAAGAAGCGAAACAGCTCGATGATGGTCGGCCTCAGGATGCAGGTCGACGGTGAATCCGACGCGTTCGTTTCCGCCGGAAACACGGGCGCCCAGATGGCCTCGTCCGTGATGCTGCTCAAGCTTCAGCCGGGGCTCACTCGTCCAGCCATCGCCACCGTCTTCCCGACGGCACGTAATCCGCTCATAGTTCTGGATTCGGGGGCGAACGTGGACTGCTCCACCCGGGAGCTCCTCCAGTTTGCGTGGATTGGCGCGGTTTACGCTGAATGTATTTTCGGGCGCTCGAATCCCTCCATCGGTCTCCTTTCGATTGGCGAGGAGCCGGAGAAGGGAAACGCTGTGGTCAAGGAGGCCAATGCTCTGTTCCAGAAGGCCGGCTTCAACTTCCACGGCAACGTCGAGGGCCGGGATCTTCTTGCCGGCGCCAGCGACCGGGGACCGGTCGATGTCGTCATCTGCGACGGATTCGTCGGCAATGTCGTGCTCAAGTTCTACGAAGCTGTCTCGCCGATGATCCTTCGCCTTCTGGGTGAGCATCCCGGCCTCGACCCGGAGCACGTGCGTAGCGCTCTCAAAAGCCTGGACTCGAGTGAATACGGCGGCGCTCCGCTGCTGGGCGTCCGGGGAGTGAGCATCATCTGTCACGGCAACTCCGCGCCCCGCGCAATCAAGAACGCGATCAAGTTCGCGGTGCGCGCGGTAGAGACGCGCATGAACGACCAGATCGGTATCAGACTCAAGGCCGCCGCTCATTCCATCAAAGCAGCGGCACAATCGGCATGAAGCGACCTCTTGCCGCCATTGCGGGCACCGGACGCGGTCTCCCCGCACACGTGATGACGAATCACGACTTCGCCGCGATCGGAATCGAGACCTCGCACGAGTGGATTTACGAGCGAAGCGGCATCGTCGAGCGCCGGCTGGCGAAGAATGGCGAGACCACGTGCTCGATGGCATCGGACGCGGCCAGGCAGGCGATGGCTTCCGCCGGCGTGCATGCGGGCGAGATCGACTTGATCGTCCTGAGCACCGCGACCCCCGACCGTCTTCTCCCCGCGACCGCCGTCGATATCCAGGCGGAGCTGGGCGCGACGCGTGCGGCCGCCTTCGACCTGGGTGCCGCTTGCGCGGGTTGGCTCTACGCGATGACGACGGCCGAAGGATTGATAATGTCCGGTGTCGCCGAGACCGCGCTGGTGATCGGCTCGGAGAAGATGAGCGCCATCGTCGACTGGAAGGACAGAGCGACCTGCGTTCTCTTCGGCGACGGCGCCGGAGCGGCGGTGCTCAAGAAGAGCAGGCAGGGGAAGGGAATTCTGTCCGCCTACATGCGGAGCGACGGCAAGCTCGCTGATTTGCTCTACCGGCCGGAAGGGGGCGCCACGGTACCGATGTCCGCCGACGTCCTCGAGAAGCGCTCCCATCTCGTGCGCATGGCGGGCCGCGAAGTTTTCAAGCACGCCGTGCGCTCGATGTCCGACGCGGCCGACAGGGCGCTCGACGGCGCCCGCCTCACCGGCTCCGACATCGATCTGCTCATCCCCCACCAGGCCAACGTGCGCATCATCGAAGCGACGGCGAAGCATTCCGGGATCCCGATGGATAAGGTCTACGTGAACGTCGACCGCTACGGCAATACGTCTTCGGCTTCGATTCCGATCGCGCTCGACGAAGCAATCGAGACCGGAAGAATCAAGGACGGATCGACGGTAATGATGGTCGCCTTCGGCGCCGGGTTCACGTGGGCGTCGATGATCGTCCGCTTCTAATCGGTGGACATCGTACTCCTCTTTCCGGGCCAGGGCTCCCAAAAGCCCGGCATGGGAAAGGATCTCGCCGAAGCTTTTCCAGTGGCGCGAGCGGTGTTCGGTGAGGTGGACGCGGCGCTCGGAGCGGATATCAGCCGTCTCTGTTTCGAGGGACCGGCCGACGAGCTCACGGCCACCAGCAACGCGCAGCCGGCGCTCTTCGCTCACGGTGCCGCGGTGTGGGCGTTGACGAAGGAAGCCCTTCGCCCGCATGTGAAAGCAGCCGCCGGGCATTCGCTCGGTGAGTTCACCGCATATCACGCGGCGGACGCGGTTGGGCTTACCGGCGGAGCGAAGCTCGTGCGCCGCCGTGGAGAGTTGATGTACGATACGGGGAAAGTGCGGCCCGGCGCGATGGCGGCCATCCTGGGCACGACGACAACCCCGATCGCGGAGCTGTGCGAGCGTGCATCTAAAGAGGCGGCGCTCGTGGTCCCAGCCAACTACAACACCGACGAGCAGACAGTCGTGTCGGGCGAAGTCGCGGGCGTGGAACGCTTGATGGAGCTGGCGAAGGAGGCCGGGGCAAAGCGCGCCATCAAGCTTCCCGTGAGTGGAGCGTTTCACTCGCCATTGATGGAGCCGGCCGCGGTCGGGCTCGCGGAAGCGATCGCCACGGCGGCGTTCACAGCTCCCACGTTTCCGATCTACTCCAACGTCACCGCCGGGGCGTGCACCGACACGGCCGAGGCGAAGGACCTCCTCCTCCGACAGCTTACTTCACCGGTGCGATGGTCGACGGAGGTCCGGCACATCGCCGACCGTTTTCCGGATGCCCTCTACGTCGAGATGGGGCCGGGCAACGTCCTGAGCGGTCTGGTCGGCCGTCTGGTGAAGGGCGCGCGGACCGTAGCCTGCGGCACCGTGGCGGAGACGGAAAAACTTCTACAGCTGATGGCATGATGCGCATCGACCTGAGCGGCAAGAACGCACTCGTCACCGGCAGCACCCGGGGAATTGGTCGCTCCATCGCCGAGGCGTTCGTCTCTTGCGGGGCGCGCGTCGCGGTCGTGGGGCGCGACCTTCAGCGCGCGGAGGAGGCCGCTGCGACAGTGGGCAATGGCGCCCGGGGATTCGCGTGCGACGTGAGTGACACCGCCGCCGTGGCGAAGCTCGTCGCGGACGTCGAGGCCGCCTTCGGATCGATCGACATCCTCGTGAACAACGCGGGCATCACCCGAGACAATCTCGTCATGCGCCTCAAGGACGAAGACTGGGACGCGGTGCAGAACACCAATCTCCGGGGCGCGTTCGCGGCGATCCGCGCGGTCTCGCGGGGGATGATGAAGCGCCGGTCCGGCCGGATCATCAATCTCGCCAGCGTCGTCGGCATCACCGGCAACAAGGGCCAGGCCAACTATGCGGCCAGCAAGGCGGGGCTGATCGCGCTCACCAAATCCGTCGCAAAGGAGCTGGGCTCGCGCAACATCCTCGTCAACGCGGTGGCCCCGGGGTTTATCGAGACAGAGATGACTGCTGCCATGACGCCTGAGGCCCGCGACGCGCTCGGCAAACAGATTGCACTCGGACGGCTGGGCACAGCGAGCGATGTCGCGGGAACCGTTGCCTTCCTCGCTTCGGACCTCGCCTCCTACATCACCGGGCAAGTGTTCGTCGTGGATGGCGGAATGATGATGTAACTTTCTGTCAGATATTCGGTTAGGTATATTACACGACACCCCACAAACACGAGGAAACCCATCAAATGGCCGACAATTCCGACAAGGTCAAAGACATCATCGAGAAAGAGCTCGGCGTCGAGCGGGAAAAACTGACGAACGAAGCGAGCTTCATCGAGGATCTCGGTGCGGACAGCCTGGACATCGTCGAGCTCGTGATGGAGTTCGAGAAGGAGTTCAACATCGACATCCCGGACGAGGATGCGGAGAAGCTCCGTACCGTCGGTGACGCCCTTGGTTACCTGAACCAGAAGGTCGGAGCGTAATGAAGCGGAGAGTCGTCGTCACTGGCATGGGGGCGATAACCCCCGTCGGTAACGATGTGGCGGCGACCTGGCGTTCTCTCATCGAGGGAAAGTCGGGGACCGCTCCCATCACCAAGTTCGACGCGTCGAAGTTCCCGGTGAGATTCGCCGCCGAAGTGAAGGGCTTCAATCCGCTCGACTACATGGAGCGGAAGGAAGCCAGGCGCGCCGACCCGTACACCCAGTACGCAGTCGCCGGTGCCCGCCAGGCAATGACCGATGCCGGACTGGCTGGCGGCAGCAATGGAATGGACCCCGACCGCATCGGCGTCATCATCGGCTCGGGCATCGGGGGACTCAAGAGCTTCGAGGAGCAGCACGACGTCTATCGAGAGCGCGGGGTAGGCAAGATTTCCCCGTTTTTCATCCCGATGTTCATCGCCGACATCGCTGCGGGAATCGTTTCGATGCAGTTCAATGCGAAAGGTCCAAACTACGCCACAGTATCAGCTTGTGCCACCAGTGCTCATGCGATAGGTGATGCGTTCAGAACCATCCAGTATGGTGACGCAGACATCATGATCACAGGCGGTGCCGAGGCGACCGTCACGCCAATGGCAATCGGCGGTTTCGCCAACATGAAGGCACTCTCCGAGCGCAATGATAGCCCCGAGACAGCCTCGCGCCCGTTTGACGCTACGCGCGACGGCTTCGTGATGGGAGAGGGAGCCGGCATCCTTGTACTGGAGGAGTTGGAGCACGCCCTCAAGCGCGGAACGAAGATCTACGCGGAAGTCGCCGGCTATGGGGCCACCGGCGATGCGTACCATCTCACTGCGCCAGCCCCCGACGGAGAGGGCGCCCAGCGCGCGATGAAGCGTGCGCTCAACGACGCTGGACTCACTCCCAAGGACATCCAGTACATCAACGCGCACGGGACTTCGACTCCAGCGAACGACTTCAATGAGACGCGCGCGATCAAGGCGGTGTTCGGAGACGAGGCGAAGAAGGTCAACGTCAGCTCGACGAAGTCAGCGACCGGGCACATGCTCGGCGCCGCCGGCGCGGTGGAGTTCATCGTCAGCTCACTCGTCATCTGCCATGGCGTGATCCCGCCCACGATCAACTACCATCATCCCGATCCGGAGCTCGATCTCAACTACACTCCGAACATCTGCGTCGATCGAGAGGTGAGCGCGGTTCTGAGTAACAGCTTTGGCTTCGGTGGCCACAACACCACCCTCGCCGTAAAGCGCTACAACAGCTGACGGAAATGATCCCGGAGGCCTCGCTCGATCTCGGTCAGATCACCGACAGCGAGCTAAGAGCCGTCGGCGAGAAAGTCGTCTCCAGCACGCGGCTTTCTCCAGCTGACGCCAAGTTCCTGTTCACGTCGCCCGACCTGTTGGGAGTGGGACTCCTCGCGGACTACGCGAACCGGCGCAAGCACGGCGACCTAGTCACCTTCGCGGCGAATCAGCACATCAATCCGACCAATGTCTGCTACCTGCGAAAGACGTGCGTCTTCTGCTCCTTCGCCCGGCTGCCGAAGGAGGAAGGAGCATACCACTACACGCTGGACGATGTGTACGCGGAGGCGGAGGCAGCCGCGAACGGGTTGACCAAGGAGTTTCACATCGTCGGCGGACTCGACATGAAGGCAGGGCTCGTCTACTACAGCGAGATGTTCCGCGGGCTCAAAGCGCGGCACCCGCAGGTCCACATCAAGGCTCTCACGGCGGTCGAGATCGCGCACATCGCGCGCATTGACAAGATGTCGATCGAGGATGTGCTGATCGCGCTGCGTGAAGCCGGGCTCGACACGCTTCCCGGAGGCGGGGCTGAGGTATTCGGCAAGGGCGTCCGCATGGCGATCGCCGACAAGAAGCTCGCTGCCGAGGACTGGATCGACGTCCATCGGACCGCGCACCGGCTGGGGATTCGCTCGAACTGCACCATGCTCTACGGGCACATCGAGACAATCGAGGACCGCGTCGAGCACCTTGCGATTCTGCGCGACCTTCAGGACGAATCCGGCGGCTTCCTCGCCTACATCCCCCTGGCATACCATCCCGACAACAACGAGCTCGGGATCGAGCTTGGCCGCCAGGGATCGGCGACGACCGGCTTCGACGATCTGCGAAATCTCGCGGTCGGGCGCCTCTTCCTCGACAACTTCGAGCACATCAAAACTCACTGGATCATGGTGACGCCGTTTCTTTCGCAGACCGCGCTCTCCTTCGGCGTCAACGATCTGGAGGGAACCGTCGTGAGGGAGAAGATCTACCACGAGGCGGGAGCGCACACGGCGCAGGGCCTGGGACTGGATGAGATTCTCGATCTGATCAGATCCGCCGGGAAAATTCCGGCCGAGCGCGATTCCTTCTACAACGTGCTTCGCGTATTCGACCCGGTTGCCGCAGCTGCGCCCGCGGTGGCGGCGTGATGAGAATCGGACGCATCCCATACATCAACTGCTATCCCGTGTACGGGGCCATCGATCGGGGAGTCGTCCGGCTCGGGGCCGAGCTGGTGAGTGGTGTTCCGACGGACCTCAACCGAAAGATGGCGGCAGGGGAGCTGGACATCAGCGTCGTATCGGCGGTGGAATACGCGCGTGATTCCCAGCGGTATCTGCTGCTTCCCGATCTCGCGATCTCATGTGATGGGCCGGTGAGGAGCGTGATGCTCTTCTCGAAGCGCCCCGCGAGCGAGCTCGGGGGTCGAAGCGTCATCGTCAGCCGGAGCTCGATGACCAGCGTCGCGCTTCTCGAGCTGCTGTTCGAGAATGTGTGGCACGCTATGCCGCGCTTCGTCGCGGGCGATGCCGAGGTCCGCGACGTAACAATGGACGACGGCAGAGACGCCGACGCCCGCCTCGTCATTGGTGACGCCGCCCTCGTCCTCGGCTCGCGTCGAAGCGAGCGATACCCCCATGCATACGATCTGGGCCAGATGTGGAAGGAGTGGACGGGGCAGCCCTTCGTGTTCGCCGTCTGGGTCGCCCAGCGATCCACCGACGTGAAGGAGGCGCTTTCCGCGCATGCCGGCCTCATCATCTCGCGGAACTGGGGCCTCGACCATCTCTCCGAGCTCGCGGCTCAGGCGCAGGAAGCGACCGGCGTCGAGCGCGAGGTTTGCGACGAGTATCTTTCGGGCCTCGACTACGGCTTGTCGTATCCCCATCTCGCCGGCCTGACGGAGTTCTATCGCCGGCTCGTCGAGCGGGGCCGCATTCCCAACGGCACTCTCACCTTCCTGCCCGCGGCATGAGCGAAGCCCGCGATCTGCTCGACTTCTACACCAACGCGCCGCTGCTGGAGCTCGGCACGGCTGCGGACCGAGTGCGGCAGGCTAAGCATCCGGGCAATACGGTGACCTACATCATCGACCGGAACATCAACTACACGAACGTCTGCGTAGCCGATTGTGGATTCTGCGCGTTCGCGCGCCGGCCGAAGCACGGCGAGGGATACACTCTCTCCTTCGAGGAGATCGGCGCCAAGATCGACGAGTTGAAAGCGCTGGGCGGCGTACAGATCCTGATCCAGGGCGGGCACAACCCGTACATCCCGTTCGACTGGTACCTCGACCTCATGAGGTACATCAAACGCAACCACCCCATCCACATCCATGGGTTCAGTCCAAGTGAAGTTGACTTCTTCGCCAAGCTGTTCCGGATGGAAGCGGTGGAGGTGATACGCGAGCTGCGCAAGGCGGGACTCGATTCGATCCCGGGCGGCGGCGGCGAGATCCTGGTGCAGCGGGTGCGCGACATCGTCGCGCCGAAGAAGGCCGGCGCCGATCGGTGGCTCGAGATCATGGAGCTCGCCCACAACGAGGGGATGAAGACTTCGGTCACGATGATGTACGGGCTGGGTGAGACACTCGCCGAGCGGCTCGAGCATCTGGAGCGGGTGAGGGACGTGCAGTCGCGCACCGGGGGGTTCACGGCGTTCATCTGCTGGCCGCTCCAGCCCGAGAATACTCCCACTATGTCGCACCAGCCGAAAACCGGCGCCACCGAATACCTCCGCACGGTCGCGTTCGCGAGAATCGTTCTCGATAACGTTCCGAATCTTCAATCGAGCTGGGTGACGATGGGCATGAAGATCGGGCAGATAGCGCTGCGCTTCGGATGCAATGATTTCGGGTCACTCATGATCGAGGAGAACGTCGTCTCCGCCGCGAACACAACCCATCGAACATCCACAGCAGAAATGGAGCGCCTCATTCGCGACGCCGGCTTCACGCCTGCACGTCGGAAGCAGGACTACTCACTCCTGGATGCAAATCCGCGGGTGCCGCTTGCCGTCTCGCCATCGGGAGCACTCTCGCGCGCCGGTGCTCATGCCGCCGCGTGAACCTCGCGGGGCATCGCCACCCGGATCGGCCGGCGCGAATTACCGCGTCGGCATTGGCTACGATTCCCACCGTTTCGTTTCCGGCCGCCCCCTCATCCTCGGCGGCATTTTAATACCGTCCGACGTTGGCCTGCTCGGCCACTCCGACGCGGATGCAGTCTGCCACGCGGTCACCGACGCGATTCTCGGCGCCGCCGGACTCGGAGATATCGGGGAGATGTTTCCCGACAGCGACGCCGCGAACAGGGATCGCGACTCGATCGGGATGCTTGAGCTCGCGGTAAGACGGATCTCGGCGGCGGGCTACGCGGTAGGTCAGGTGGACGTGAGCGTGATAGCGGAGGCTCCGAGACTTTCCTCACACCGCGAGAAGATCCGTGGCCGGCTCGCGGCCGCGCTCGGTATCGATTCGTCGAGCGTGAGCATCAAAGGAAAGTCGAACGAAGGAATGGGTTGGATCGGCCGCAAAGAGGGCCTGGCCTGCATCGCGGTCGCCACGCTGCAGGGGAATCGCTAGCGAATGCTGGAGACAGTCATCGCCTGGCTGGGGGATCTTCCCATCGGAACGCTTTACGTTGCGATCGCGGGCCTCTCAGCCTTCGAGAATTTCTTCCCACCATTCCCGTCTGACGGCGTCATCGCCTTTGGAAGCTTCCTCGCTTCGAGAGCACAGGGATCGCCTTTCACCGTATTCGTCCTGGGTTGGTTCGGGAATGTGGCGGGTGCGATGGTCACGTACACGCTGGCGCGACGATTCGGCTCCGACATGATCCTCAAGCGCCTGGAAAGATACGCGGGCCCCACGGCCGAGAACAGGATGAAGGATCTGATTGCGCGCTATGGCTTCGGCGGTCTGTTTGTCAGTCGCTTCCTGCCCGGTGTGCGCGCCGTCGTTCCGCCATTCGCGGGAGCGATGCGTCTACCGCCAGTCAAGGTATTCCTCGCGATCGCCAGCGCGTCGGCGCTCTGGTTTGGCATCATCACCTTTCTCGCCTTTCGCGCGGGCGACAACTGGGACCTGCTTCAGGAGTACATCCTCCGATCGGGAACGTGGGCCGGAGTCATATCCGCAACGATCGTCGCGCTCATGGTTGCGATCTGGCTGCTCCGGCGCCGAAAGCGGGCGATGCGTGAGTAAGGCCGGGCTCGACGACGCCGTGGCCCGAGCATTCTATGTCGAGAGGTTCGACGACTTCCTCGCGCTCGAGCAAGGCGCGTCGGTCCAGACGAGCAGGGCGTACAAGCTCGACATCGCGCGGTTCGTCACTTACGCAAGCGTCAAGGGCGCATCTTCGCCAGCGGATGTCGGATCCCGCTCACTCCGCGAGTACATCTATCATCTGAAGGACCTGGGACTCGCTGCGGCCTCCATCCGCCGCAACGTCTCGGCGGTCCGAACGTATTTCAAGTTTCTCGTTGGCGAGGGACATGTCGTTCGCGATCCGAGTGAGAGGCTCGAGATGCCACGCCGCTGGCGGACTCTTCCCGAAGTGCTTGGCGTCGAAGAGGTCGAAAAGCTTCTCTCGGCGCCTTCGCTGGACGAGCCGCTCGCTTTTCGCGACCGCGCCATGCTCGAGCTGGCGTACGGCGCCGGTCTCCGGGTATCGGAATGGATCTCGCTGGGCGTGCGCGATGTGATGCTTCAGGATCATCTGGTCCGCGTCTTCGGAAAGGGAGCGAAGGAGCGGCTCGTGCCAATAGGACGCCGCGCCATCGGCGCCATCGCCATTTACCTCCGCGAGCTTCGGCCATCGCTCGAGCGCGGAGAGGGGAAGGGCGTTCTCTTTCTGAACGCGCGCGGCCGGCCTCTTTCGCGGATGGGCGCCTGGAAGATCTTGCGGAAGTATGTGCAGCAGGCGGGAATCACCAAGCCCGTCTCTCCTCACACGCTCAGACACTCCTTCGCGACGCACCTTCTTGAAGGCGGTGCCGATCTGCGAGCCGTGCAGGAGATGCTTGGGCATGTCGACATCTCCACCACGCAGATCTACACGCACATCGACCGCGAGTACCTGCGGAGCGTACACAAGCAGTTTCATCCCCGCTCGTAGAACTGGAACGCCGGCCATGCTTCTCGTTCTCGACAACTACGACTCGTTCACGTATAACCTGGTTCAGTACCTGGGTGAGCTCGGCGAGCAGCCCGTAGTGAAGCGAAACGACGAGATCTCGGTCGAGGACATCGGCACGCTCGGCGTTACGCGTATGGTGATCTCACCCGGCCCAGGCACGCCCTCCGAAGCTGGCGTCAGCGTCGACGCGATCAGGCGCTGGGGCAGCGAGTTGCCGATTCTGGGCGTTTGCCTCGGCCACCAGGCGATTGGAGAGGCATATGGAGGCAAGGTCGTGCGCGCACGCACGCTCATGCACGGAAAAACCTCCCGTATCACCCACGAAGGGAGCGGCATCTTCTTGGGGCTCCCAAGTCCTCTGGAGGTCATGCGCTATCATTCCCTCGTGCTGGAGGCCGAATCCTTGCCAGAAGAGATCGAGATCGTCGCAAGGGGACTCGATGATCCGAGCGAGATCCACGCAATCAGGCACCGCCGGCATCCCGTCTGGGGCGTTCAATTTCATCCGGAGTCGATTCTGACGCAGAACGGCAAGGACATCCTGCGAAACTTTCTCGCTCTGACGCGATGAGAGCCGTCCTTGTCGCACCGCTCGCTGTCGCCATTCTCGCCGGGGCTGTCAGCGCGCAGGACACCACAACGGTATCCGTCGACACGAGCTACGTCGTTTACGACGACTCGCCGATCACTCTTCCGCTCGGCATCGGGTTCCGGGTCCCCTCCTACGACCGTGTGAACGGCTTAACGCTGCCGTGGGGTCCCAAACTGGAGCTCGGGGACGATCAACTCGAGCTCGACGCAGTGGTCAGCTATCGGTCGAACCTGGGAGCGTGGGATCCTTCCGTGGAAGGCTATTTCAGGCCTGGGCACGGAAACGAGATCAAGGCGTTCGTGGGACGCAGCACGTTCACGAACGACGGTTGGATCCGATCCGACCTCTCCAACTCGGCGGCCGCGTTCTTCGCTGGTAGTGACGCGCGGAACTATTATCGGGCAGACCGCGCCGCCGCGAGGTATACGCGAACGCTGACCATATCCGCGACTACGCTCACCCCTTTCGTTGGCGGTAGCATCGAAAGAGATTGGTCTACCGGATCGCTCGCTCCGCGCAAGTCGCCATGGAGCTTCCTGGGAAGGAAGAACAACCTCAAGATGCGGCGACCAAATCCGCCGGTGCTGAACGGGCGCATCAACTCATTCATTGGAGGATCCGGCTTCGAGCTCTATCGGGGAGAGCTCGAGGCAAAGCTCGCGGCAACGGTGGAGCACGCGTTCAGAGCGCCGCGGGAGCGGTGCATCCCGCCCGGAGGTCCGATATGCACCGTAACGGTGGACGACGCCCCGTTCACGCAGACCACTCTCGAAAGTCACGCATCGTTTCCAACGTTCGGCAGCCAGAGCTTTGCGTTCAAGGGCCACGCGGTGCTTACCGGGTCCCGGATCGCACCACCCCAGCGCTTCGCGTACCTCGGTGGAGCGGGCACTCTCGCCACAGTGAATCTCCTCGCGCTGGGAGGCGACCGTCTGCTCTTCGTTCAAGGGGACTACACGGTGCCGATCGAGCGCTTCCAGTTCAAGTATCTCGGCAGCCCATTCGTCGCGCTCAGGTACGCCGCCGGCAGTGCGGGTGCAGGGGAGCTGCCCCCGCTCATCCAGAATGTCGGTGTCGGTGCGGGCATCAGCTTCTTCCGCATCGACTACAGCATCGATCCGGCAAGCAACCGCTCTCCGTTATCGCGCCGGTCGGCGTTCTCACTCGGACTCTCGCTCCCTCGCTGAGCCGCTGAAATCGTTTGCCCCTGCAGTGCGCGCTGGGTATATTACCGGGCGTGACTTTTGCATCGTGTCGCGCAAAAATGGGTGGGTGATGAGGACGCTGGTCGTGATTCCGGCTCGCCTCGATGCCATGCGCCTCCCGCGCAAACCCCTCCGTCTCCTCTCCGGACTCCCCCTCATCGTCCGGGTGTGGCAAAGAATCTCTCAAATGAACGTCGCTGACGTCGTCGTCGTGGCTACGGACGACGAATCCGTTGCCGCCACCGTGCGGCAGGCGGGTGCGGAATGCGTCATGACCAGCAGTGAGCACACATCGGGTACTGAGCGGGTGTCGGAAGTGGCCTCGACCCCTCGATTCCGCTCCTACGAAACGATCGTAAACGTCCAGGGTGATGAGCCGTTCATCGGCCCGGGGGCGGTTCGTGGCGCGTCCCAGCTCGTCGGCAGTGGACGGTTCCCGCTCGGGACGGCTGCTTCCCGCGCGAGCGTGGAGATCCTCGATACGCCGAGTCTCGTGAAAGTCGTGATCGGTGACGATGGACGGGCGATGTACTTCTCGCGAGCTCCGATTCCATTTCTTCGCGATCAAGCCGATTCCGCTAGAATGGCAGAGCGAACTCTCCAGCACATTGGCGTGTATGCCTACGCCAGAGAGGCGCTGCGAAAGTGGGTCTCGCTCCCCGTCCATCCGCTCGAGGAGATCGAGCGACTGGAGCAGCTGCGCCCGCTGGCCGCGGGCTTGGCGATGGGGGTGGCGATCACCAATGAGGCACCGGCCAGCGGGATCGATACCGAGGAAGACCTGGAGCGCGCCAACGCGCGCTGGGAAGCATTCATGGCGGGAGCGGTGACCAATGCAGGGTAGTTCAACTCAACAGGCGCGATACATATTCGTCACCGGCGGCGTTGTCTCGTCGCTGGGGAAGGGAATAGCGGCCGCTTCTCTCGGACGTCTCCTCGTCGAGCGCGGCATGCGCGTGACGATCATGAAGTTCGATCCGTACCTGAACGTCGATCCGGGCACGATGTCGCCGTTTCAGCACGGTGAAGTGTTCGTGACCGACGACGGCGCCGAGACCGATCTCGACCTTGGCCACTACGAGAGATTCATCGACCGCTCGCTGGCGCAAGCGAACAACATCACCACCGGACGCATTTATCTGAGCGTGATCACCAAGGAGCGCAGAGGCGAATACCTCGGCTCTACCGTCCAGGTCATCCCGCACGTCACCGACGAGATAAAGGGGGCGATGAAGCGTCTCGCTCCCGAGAGCGATGTGGTGATCGTCGAGATCGGCGGCACGGTCGGCGATATAGAATCGCTTCCGTTTCTCGAGGCCATCAGGCAGTTCCGCCACGAGATCGGCCGTGAGAACGCGATCTTCATCCACCTCACACTGGTACCGTTCATCGCGGCAGCCGGCGAGGTCAAGACGAAGCCGACCCAGCACTCCGTGCGAGAGCTGATGGAGATCGGAATTCAGCCCGACATCCTCATCTGTCGCACGGAGCGCGCTCTTTCCGAGGAAGTGAAGCGGAAGATCGCGCTCTTCTGCAACGTCGAGTTCGGCGCGGTGATCGAGAGCCGCGACGTACCCAGCATCTACCAGATTCCGCTCCTCTTCCACGAACAGGGCCTGGACGAGCGCGTGATGCACCGGCTCGGATTGCTGGGGCGGCGGGCGCCCGATCTCTCCAAGTGGAGAACGATGGTCGAGAGCATCCTGCGTCCTCACGGGCGCGTCAAGATCGCCGTGATTGGGAAGTACACGGATCTGATCGACAGCTACAAGAGCGTGCAGGAAGCATTGATCCACGGCGGGATCGCGAACGATGTCGGTGTGGAGATCTCGTGGCTGGCGAGCGACCTCTTCACCAACAGGGAGCGCACGCGCGAGCTGCTCGCCGATTTCCATGGCGTACTGGTGCCGGGCGGATTCGGCGTGAGAGGAGTGGAGGGCATGCTCGAGGCCATCCGCTACGCGCGCGAATCGGGACTGCCCTTCTTCGGGATCTGTCTCGGCATGCAGACGGCGATCATCGAGTTCGCGCGGAATGTGATCGGCCTCGCGGATAGTCACTCCAGCGAGTTCGCCCCCGACTGCGACAACGCGGTCATCTCGCTGATGGAGGGGCAGCAGCACGTCACCGACATAGGCGGCACCATGCGGCTCGGCGCTTATCCCTGCAAGCTTGGTGTCGGAACTCGGGCCGCCGCGATCTATGGAGTGCCTCAGGTCAGCGAGCGCCATCGTCACCGGTACGAAGTCTCGAACAAGTATCGCGATCAGTTCATCGAGCACGGCCTCAATCTGAGCGGCCTCTCTCCGGACGGATCGCTCGTCGAGATCGTGGAGCTCCAGACACACCCCTGGTATATCGGCTGTCAGTTCCATCCGGAGCTGCAATCGCGGCCGACACGGCCGCACCCTCTGTTCGCGAGCTTCATCGGGGCCGCGGTGCAGGGGAAGGCGCCGGCGAGAGGTAGCCGCAAGCGCGCCCACATAGAAGCGGCGGAATAGCGTGGCGGAATTCTTTCCGGCGGACAAGCTGTTCCTCATCGCCGGACCGTGCGTTCTGGAGAGCGACGACCTGAACATGCGCGTCGGCGAAGCGCTCGCGAAGCTCGCCGAGAAGATTCCGGGCGGCATCATCTACAAGGCGAGCTTCGACAAGGCGAACCGGTCGAACCGTGGCGCCGCGCGCGGGCCGGGGCTGGACGCCGGGCTGGCCGCGCTCGAGCGCGTGCGGAAAGCTACCGGACTTCCCGTGCTCACCGACGTACACGCGCCCGACCAGTGCGCTCCCGCGGCGAGCGTCGTGGACGTGCTCCAGATTCCAGCGTTCCTCTGCCGGCAGACGGATCTTCTCGAGGCTGCGGGTGCCACCGGGAAACCGGTAAACGTGAAGAAGGGCCAGTGGCTCCAGCCGGAGGGAATGCGGGGAGCCGTTCAGAAGATTCGTGGCGGACCCGGCGATGCAGGTCGGTCGCGCGAAATTGCGGTGACGGAGCGGGGGACTTTTTTTGGTTACGGCGATCTCGTCGTCGACATGCGCTCCTTCACGCGGATCCGCGAAGCGTGCGGAGCCCCGGTGATATTCGACGCTACCCACAGCGTACAGAAGCCGGGTCAGGGGCCCGATGGAGCCAGCGGTGGCGCGCGCGAATTCGTACCGGTGCTGGCGCTCTCGGCAATCGCCGCTGGGGCGCAGGGACTGTTTCTCGAGACCCATCCCGACCCGGACCGCGCTCCGAGTGACGGGCCGAACATGCTGTCACTCTCTGGTCTCGACGCGCTGATGGGCCGCGCGGTGGATATCTGGGCGCGCATCAACCGATGACCCACAAGGACATCGTCGAGCGTGGACGCCGGGTGCTCCGCATGGAGATGGAAGCACTTGGCGAAGCGGAGCGCCGCATCGGAGAGGACTTTGCGCGGGCCGTCGAGACGATCGCGCGCTCTACGGGACGAGTGATCGTATCCGGAGTGGGCAAGTCCGGCCTGATCGGCCGCAAGATAGCCGCGACTCTCACCTCCACCGGGACCCCGGCGAATTTCCTCCACCCCGCAGACAGCGTCCACGGTGACCTGGGTATCGTCGGTGAGTCTGACGTCGCCATCCTCATCTCGAAGAGCGGCGAGTCCGACGAGGTGCTGGGTCTCCTCAATCATCTGAAACGGCTGGGTGTATGTACGATAGCGCTCACCAGCAACGAGAAATCGACGCTCGCCCGCCACAGCGACGTCACTCTCGACGCCTGGGTGAGGGAGGAGGCCTGCCCGCACGACCTGGCGCCGACGACCAGTACCACAGTGGCGCTGGCGATTGGCGATGCGCTGGCGATCGCGCTGTTGGAGGAGAAGGGCTTTGACGCAGATGACTTCGCGCGCCTGCACCCGGGCGGCGCGATCGGCCGGCGGCTTCTAACCCGGGTCTCCGACGTCATGGTGACCGAGTGTATTCCCGTTCTGCCTGAGGATGCGACGATGCGGCAGGCCGTGGTTCAGCTCGCGGAACGCCGCGGCATCGCGATCGTCGCCGCCGCGAACGGGACAGTCTCGGGTGTCATCACCACTGGCGACCTGACACGCCTGATGGAGCACGAAGAGAATGTTTTCCCGATTCCAGTCACTGAAGTGATGAACCGGACCCCCAAGGTCGCGCGCGCCGACGAGCTGGGAAGCGCCGTCGTGTATCGGATGGAGACGCACGGGATAATCTCGATGCCAGTGCTGGGCGTGAAGGACGAGATCGTCGGCGTCGTACACCTGCACGATCTGATGCGGGCCGGAGTCATCTAGTGCGTGGCTTTCTGATCGTTGCTTCGCTGGCGGTCATCCTGGGCGCGTGCAGCTCGAAGACGGAGCCGCCGATCGTCACGGGTTCCGCGCTCGCCGACTCGGCCGACCAGGTCATGTATGGAGCCAGGTTCAACCTCACGGACAAGGGTCTCGAGCGCGCGCGAATGGAGGCGGACACCGCGTACTTCTTCGAGGACAACACCCGGATCGAGCTCGAAAACGTGCACACGACGTTTTATACGGCGGCCGGGGCAAAGGATGCCGTGTTGACCTCACGGCGCGGAACCTACAACAGTCGCACCAGCAACATGGTTGCGCGGAAGAATGTGGTGGTGGTGTCAGAAGATGGCCGGCGCCTCACGACCCCGGAGCTCATTTACAATCAGCAGAGGAACGAGATCTCGAGCGACAGCGCATTCGTCATGACCGAGCCGAATCGCCGGCTCGAAGGTATCGGGTTCCGCTCCGATCCGGACATGAAGAACATCCAGATCCTGAAGGGTGCGAGCGGAATCGCCAGGGGAGTATCTACGCAGCCCGCGACTACGCCTGCGCCCCCTGCTCCGGTTGTTCCGAAGCGTTGAAAGTCGTGAAGCTGCCTATCTCGCTGGTTTTGTCTTTCGCCTTGGCCGCGACCGCTAACGCGCAAAACATTCCGCGCAGCTGCGACCTGGAATTTCCCAACACGCCCGGGACAACGGCGACGATTCGTGAGGATCCGAGCGGCAAGAGAACGACTTTCCTGAGCGGCGGGATCGTCGCCCACTGCATCGGCCAAGGCAATACCCTCACCGCCGATAGCGCCGAGTATTACGAAGACCGTGGAATGCTCTATCTGGTCGGCAACGTGCACTACACCGAGCCAAGGGCAACGGTGGATTCGCGCACGATGACGTACTACCAGGCCGATGATCACCTTCACGCCGAAGGGGATGTCGTCGCGGTGATGTCGAACGGGAGCACCCTGCGAGGACCGGTTGCCGACTACTATCGAAGCACGCCCCAGCGGCCAATGGCTCGCCTCGTCGCGCCAGGACGCCCGGTCGTTACAATCGTGCAAAGAGATACTTCGGGTCGTGGCAGGCCGCCGGATACCGCGCACGTGGTCGCGAATCAGATCGTGATGGATGGCGACAGCCTGGTTTACGCATCGATTGCCGTGCAGATCACCCGGCCCGATCTCCTAGCCAAGGGCGACTCCGCTTTCCTTGACGGTGGAAAGGACTTCGCTCGGCTGATGAAGGGTCCCAGCGTTGAAGGAAAGGGTGAGCGTCCGTTCACTTTGACGGGCGGGATCATCGATCTCTACTCGAGAAACCGTCAGCTCGAGCGCGTAGTCGCCACACCCAGCGGACATGCGCGGAGCCAGGATCTCGAGCTGGTCGCTGACTCGATCGACGTGCGCCTCCAGAACAATCAGCTCCAGCGCGCTATCGCCTGGGGCAGCAAGCCCGCGCGCGCGATCTCGCCGGAGCGTGAGATCGTCGCCGACTCGATTGATGCTATCATGCCGGGTCAGCGGGTGAGGGAGGTCCATGCCGTGGGAAATGCCTTCGCCAACAGTGCTCCCGATTCTGGTGTCGTGACCGATGAGCGCGATTGGCTCAGCGGAGACACCATTGTCGCGCGCTTCGATTCGGTTGCTTCCGACGACTCCGCAAGCCGCCCGCGTATCCGGGAGATTGTGGCCGAGGGCAACGCGAGATCATACTACCAGATGAAGAGCTCCCGGGGACCGCAGACCCAGCCAAGCGTCAATTACGTGCGCGGCAGGGTAATCCAGATTGAGTTCGAGGACAAGCGGGTCGCGACCGTCACCGTGACAGACCAGGCTACGGGCGTCCTGATAGAGCCTGCCGCCACTTCCACGACGGAACGACCGCCGGCCGGCCCCGACCAGCAGCGGCCGGCGAATCCGGCAAGCCCGCCGGTCATCCGACGATGACTCAGGGCGGGA
The DNA here is from genome assembly GCA_964391175.1 of uncultured Gemmatimonadaceae bacterium. Classification (GTDB taxonomy): domain Bacteria; phylum Gemmatimonadota; class Gemmatimonadetes; order Gemmatimonadales; family Gemmatimonadaceae; genus UBA4720. Next base: position 63,496 of record CAYMKQ010000002.1, read on the forward strand.
ATCTCCCTGACCGCGTTCGGAGCCTCATCGGCGGCCTGTCCGAGCGGGAAAGACTGGACGGTTTCGCGCTGGACGCCATCGTCCGAGCAGCGGATGTGAATGGTGTAGCGCGAATTCGCGACGTCGCGGCGTATTATCGCGACGACCATCTCCGGGCACTAAGAGCGAAGGGTCAGGACGCGGAGCGCGAAGCCGGCCGTCTGGCACAGGACGAAGTGAGAGCCTACCTGACGACGTCCATCCTTCCCCGCCTGGCGGAAAGCGGAGTACTGCTTTCGCTCGATGGAGACATGGAGAGTGACGACGCGATCGTGCGCGTCGTTCCATCTCTCTGGGCCGATATCGCTCCCAATCGCGCGGAGTTCGCGGAAACGATGCGCGAGACGGGCGAGCATTCGCGCCTGGCGCTCGCGACCCCGCCCCGAACACGCGTCATCAGCGGCAGCGTTCTCGAAGCCGAGGGACTGACGAAGATCTATCGCGGACGGAAGGTGGTGAACGATGTCGCGCTCCGCCTCCAGCAGGGCGAGATCGTGGGGTTGCTCGGCCCGAACGGCGCTGGAAAGACCACCACGTTCTACATGATCGTAGGACTCATTCAACCATTGTCAGGCCGCATTCTGCTCGATGGCGAAGACATCTCCAGGCTCCCGATGTATCAACGGGCGCGCCGGGGAATCGGCTACCTCTCGCAGGAGCCGTCAATCTTCCGCAAGCTCTCCGTCGAGGACAATATTCTGGCGATTCTCGAGACGCTTCCGCTGTCTTCCGCGGAGCGCAGCGAACGTCTCGAAAGACTCCTCGACGAGCTGAGCATCAAGCGGCTTCGCAAGAGCAAGGCGTACGCGCTCTCCGGGGGCGAGCGGCGGCGACTCGAGATCACGCGAGCGCTCGTGACTGACCCCAAGTTCATGATGCTCGACGAGCCATTCGCCGGAGTCGATCCGATCGCGGTACACGACATCCAGACCATTGTTGCCGGGCTGCGGCACCGCGGGATCGGGGTGCTGATCAGCGATCACAACGTGGAACAGACGCTCGACATTGTGGACCGGGCATACATTATGTTCGATGGACAGGTAAAGGTCTCCGGAACAGTCCGGGATCTCGTATTCGACGATACGGTGGCTGACATCTATCTGGGTCCAACCCTCACCGCGCGCTTGCGCGAGCGATTCTCGCGCACGAGAGACGAGGCGGGAGTCTCTTGAAGCCGGGTCTCCACCAGTCGACACAGCTTCGGCAGGAGCTGAAAATCAATCCGCGCCTGTACCAGGCGATGGATCTGCTCTACATGCCTCTGCTCGATCTCCAGCAGCACCTCAAGCAGGAGCTCCTCAACAATCCGTTTCTCGACCTCGTCGAGGCGGAGGACGACGAGGAGGAGGAGCAGGAGGGTGAAGCCGACGAGCCCGCGCAGGCAGAGCCCGAAGATGAGCGCGCCGGCGAGATAGACTGGGAAGAAATCCTCCTCGACGGCTTCGACACGGCGGGCGGACGTCGCGAGGAGCATGAGGAGCGCGAGTACTTCGAGCCGGTCACGGTCGCGACGCGCGACCTGAGCGATCATCTGCGCGATCAGGTCAGTCTCCTCGAGCTGACTCCGCGCCAGACCCTTCTGGCGGACGAGTTCATCGGAAACATCAATGACGACGGTTATCTGGCTTCCGGCGCGGAGGACATCATCCGCACGCTCAACGAAGTCGTCACGAAGGCCGCCGAGGAAGCGGGTCGCGACACTGACGATCTGCCTCTCTATTCCGTGGAGGAAGGGCAGAGGATGCTCGCCACCGTGCAGAGCCTCGATCCGCCGGGCGTGGGCGCGCAGGACCTGCGGGAGTGCCTCCTTCTCCAGCTGAAGGAAGCGGGGCTCGAGCAATCGGTTCCGTATCGCCTGGTGCGGGATTGCTTCGAGGAGCTGATCAACCACCGCTGGAGCGAGATCTCCAAGCGGTTCGGCATCAGCGCCGCCGACGTGCAGAAAGCAGCCGATGAGATCGCCAAGCTCGACCCGAAACCGGGTCTCCAGTACGGGTCGCGCGACTACAACTACATCATCCCCGACCTCATCGTCGAGAAGATAGACGACCGCTACCACGTCTTCCTCAACGATGCGAATCTTCCGCGCCTGAAGCTCAGTCGAGCCTATCAGGAGATCGCGCGCGACAAGAAGAAGTTCGACGGCGAGAACAAGGAGTTCATCTCCAACAAGCTCAACTCGGCCAACTGGATGATCCAGGCGATCGAGCAGCGACGTCAAACGATGCTCAAGGTCATGAACTACATCGTCGAGCGGCAGCGCGAATTCTTCGAGAAGGGAATCCAGTACCTCAAGCCGCTCACGCTGCGCGAGGTGGCCGAGGTGATCAACATGCACGAGTCCACGGTGAGCCGCGTCACCAACGAGAAGTTCGTGCAGACACCGCGAGGCGTGCTCCCCCTCAAGTTCTTCTTTTCTTCCGGTCTCGCCACCTCGGACGGAGAGGATGTGTCGGCCCGAGGCATCAAGGCGCAGCTCCAGAAGCTGGTGCAGGAAGAGGATTCGAAGCATCCCCTCACCGACCAGGCGATAGTGAACATCCTCCGAGAGAGCGGCGTGCAGATCGCCCGCAGAACCGTAGCCAAGTATCGAGATCAGCTCGGAGTCCTTTCGGCTCGCATGCGGAAGCGCGTATGACGTCGCCGCCCGAGACCGATACCGCCCAGCGGTTCAGAGGACAGTTTGTGAGCGCGAGGCCCGAGGTGAGCGTTCTCGTTCCCGCCCGGGACGAAGCCGAAAATCTTCCCCTCTTCATGGAGCAGGCGCGTGCCGCGTTCGCCTCCGCGCCGCTCCGATACGAGGTTGTCGTGGTCGACGATGGATCGATCGATGGAACGTGGGACGTGCTCCAGCGCCTCGCGCGCGAGTACACATTCCTTCGCCCAGTCCGGCACGGCGTGCGCCGCGGCATCGCGGATGCTTTGCGAACGGGATACCTGAACGCCCGTGGAAGCGTACTCGTCTTCTACCCCGCCGATCTTCAGTACAAGCCGGAGGATATTCCCCGTCTCGTCGCTCCGATTCTCGCCGGCGATTCGGACATCGTGACCGGCTACAAGGAAGGGAAGTACGAGAAAGCGTTCGTCTCCGGGATCTACAACAGCCTGAGCAGGTCGCTCTTCAAGGTCACCGTGCGCGATCTCAACTCGGTGAAGGCGTACCGGCGCGAGGTGATGGATGCGCTTCCGAATCGCCCCGACTGGCACCGCTACATGGTCGTGATGGCTGCCGCCGAGGGGTTCTCGGTGTCGGAGGTGTTGGTCCCGCTGTACCCGCGCAACGCGGGCCAGTCGAAGTTCGGAATCGGCCGCATCCCCGTCGGTTTGCTCGACATGCTCGCCGTGTGGTTCGAGCTCCGGTTCGCTCGCAAGCCTCTCCTGCTTTTCGGCATGCTCGGAGCCGGATTGTTCGTCGTCGGCGTGATCGTCGGAATCATCGCCATCGTCTGGCGTGTGATCGGCGGCGTCGGCTTCCGTCCGCTCATCAATCTCGTCGAGACGTGTCTCACCGTGGGGAGCGTGTTCTTCGCGACCGGCCTGATCGGCGAGCTGGTCGCGGCGCAGCGCGCCGAGCTCAGTCAGCTGCGAAAGCGCCTCGAAGACATATCGCAGGAACGCGATACGCCCCAGAACCGCTGAGCGGATGAACGTACTCTTCCTCACGCACTCGTTTCCCCGTCGGGAAGGAGACGCCGCCGGCTCGTTCGTCCTCCGCCTCGCCGTCGCGCTACGCGCGGAAGATGTGAAGGTGCATGTGGTCGCTCCCGCGGCTGCTGGCGTTCCGGCCTCCGATGAGATCGAAGGCATCCACGTCGAGCGATTCAGGTATGCGCCACGCCGCTATGAGAAGCTCGCCTACACGGGGAACATGGCAAGCGACGTTGCCTCCTCGTGGAGTGCCAGGCTCGCACTGGTGGGATTCCTCGGCTCGGACTTCGTCCACGCCGTGCGCGCGCGGCGCAGCTTCGAGCCGCGGGTCGTGCACGCCCACTGGTGGTTTCCGAACGGGGTTGTGGGTACGTGGCTGGGTAGCCTCTCGCACCTCCCGCTTGTTACCACCCTGCACGGCACCGACGTGCGGCTCGCGCGGACTGTCGGTGTCGCAAAGCCACTCTTCGCCCACGTGATGAGGCACTCAGCGGCGGTTACGGCGGTGTCACGCTGGCTCCAGGAAGAGACGGAGGAGCTCGTTCCTGGCACGCACGCCACGGTCGCGCCAATGCCGGTTGCAACCGAGCTCTTCGCACCCGGCGCGGCGCGCGACAGCCAGCGGCTCCTCTTCGTCGGGCGGCTGACAGGACAGAAGGGACTCGAGCATCTCCTGCACGCGCTGTCGACGATGAGGACGCCCGCCACCCTCGACGTCGTGGGCGACGGTCCCAATCGCGAAGCGTTGGGGCAGCTCGCGGCTAGGCTCGGAATAGGGGAGCGTTTGCGATGGCACGGACAGCTCCCGCAGAGTGAGCTCGCGGCCATGTACCAGCGCGCCGCAGCGGTGGTCGTTCCTTCCGTGGACGAGGGTCTGGGCCTGGTTGCTGTCGAGGCGCTCCTCTGCGAGGCTCCCGTCGTAGCGTTCGACTCGGGCGGGCTGCGCGACATCGTCCAACATGAGAAGACCGGGCTTCTCGTGGCACCGGGCGATCGCGCGGCCCTCGCCAGGACCCTCGACGATGTGCTCGGCCGCGATGGTCGCGGTGCCGACCTCGGCAGGGCAGGGCGGCTGTACGCGCTTTCCGCCTTCGCGCCGGAGTCCGCGGCGCGTCGCTACGCAGGTATTTACCGACAGGTTCTTGGCGGTATCGCGTCGTAACCTGTTCAGAGCGGCACAGTGGATCTTTGCCGCTCTGGTTCTGTTCTTCGCCGCCGCATCGCTGGCGGGCCAGTGGGACAAGATCGGCTCGAGCCTCGTCCACCTTCAGTTCGGGTGGCAGTGGATAGCGGCGGCAACGCTCCTGATTCTCGTCACCTACGCGCTGCTCATCGAGGGCTGGCGAAGAATTCTGAGCGCGTGGGATTCCCATCTCGCATTCACCCACGCCGCACGGATCTGGTTCCTTTCGAACCTCGGGAAATACGTACCCGGCAATATCTGGTCGCTTACCGCGATGGGGGTGATGGCGAGCAAGCGGGGCCTTTCGGGTCTCGCCGCCGCGGGGTCTTCGATCATCATGCAGATGGTAACTCTGGCGACGGGCACGGCGATCGTGATGGTCACGAGTGCCAAGCTCCTCGGCCAACCGCTGCTCGTTGGGGCAGCGGTTCTTCTCCTGGTTGTCGGGCTCCTAACCGCTCCGCGGTTCCTTCCGCCGCTCGCCGTGTGGGCGGGCAATCTCACCGGCAGGGAGATCGCTCCACCTTCGGTTCCGCCCGCCAGCATCTGGACTGCGGCAGTCGCGAGCACACTGTCGTGGCTGCTGTACGGCCTCGCTTTTCAGTTTTTCGTGCGCGGACTGCTCGGCGATGCGCCTGGCGAAATCAGCTCTTACATCGCAGTTTACACCGCTGCATATATCCTCGGTTTCATCTCGCCGATCGCGCCGGCCGGCCTGGGCGTGAGAGAGATCACACTCGCCGCATTCATGACGCAGCTCGGACTCGCGAACGAAGCGGATGCAGCACTAGTTGCGATCGCGGCACGGTTGTGGCTGACTGTCGTCGAACTGGTGCCGAGCGGCTTGTACATCGCCGCCGGCGCAACCCGAAGATCTCTACCGAACCGATAGGCAATGCCTCCAGCCCGGGACAAAACACGGCCCGTCGCACACCCCGTCAGCTCTCCCGCGGCGCTCCCAGCGCCGCGCTTCGCATTCGGCTGGGCGTCGCTCGTGTACGGCCTCTGCACCTTCTCACTCGCTTGGCCCGCGCTAACGGGGAAGTTCCTCGTCAATTCCCACAGCGATCAGTACATCGCCGGGTACGCGTTCCGCGAATTCGCCGCCACTACTCTCAGGGCTACCGGGAGCTTTCCCCTCTGGAATCCCTACCTCTTCGGCGGGATGCCGTACGTCGCTGCGATGCACGGCGACATTTTCTATCCGACGTTCCTGCTCAGGATGGTAATGCCCACCGACGCCGCCATGACCTGGGGTTTCATCATTCACCTCTTTCTCGCCGGTCTGTTCACCTTCGGGTTCCTGCGCGCGATAGGATATGGCTTCTTCGGCGCGCTCCTGGGCGGAATCGCCTACATGATGGGTGGACAGATCGCGTCCTACGTCTCAGCCGGACACGACGGCAAGCTCTTCGTGAGCGCGCTCTTCCCACTCGCGCTCTGGATGTTGCACCGCGGTATCCGAGGAGGGCGATCCTGGACCTGGGGCGCGTTCGGACTCGTCGTCGGTCTGGCGGTGCTGAGCCCCCACCCACAGCTGCTGCAGTACATGCTACTCGCGTGCGGCGCCTATGCGCTCTTCCTCGCGTTCGCCAGTGTCGATGGAGTCAAGCTGCCAGGAAGCGTCGCCCTCCGGCGGCTGGCAGCGGCGCTCGCCGCGGTAGCCGTCGGACTGGCGATTGGCGCGGTGCAATATCTGCCCGTTCTCGAGTACGTCTCCTGGTCTCCGAGGGCCGGAGGCCTCTCGGATTATCGGCTTGCTACTTCCTATGCATGGCCGCCCGAGGAGCTGCTGAACACATATCTCCCGCAGTTCTCGGGAATGCTCAACGCGTACTGGGGCCGCAACGTGATTCACCTCCACAGCGACTACGTCGGAGTTGTCGTCCTGATGCTCGCTGGCGCGGCGTTCACCGGACTGCGCGCCGATCCTCGGCGGAAGCAAATCATCTTCTGGACGGTGGCGCTCGTCGTCTCGCTGCTCTGGTCGCTCGGGAGCGCGACGCCGTTCTACCGCATTCCATACGCGATAATTCCCGGAACGAAGTACTTCCGCGCTCCCGCGACGATTTTTTTCGTGGGCGCCCTCGCGATCGCTCTTCTCGCGGCTGCCGGCGCCGAGCGGTTCCTGCAGTCGCGCGTCTCGCGCAGATACCTGCTCGGGTGGCTCATCGCTGGAGGCGTGATCGCGCTGCTCGCATCGGTGGGCGCGTTGACCGGTCTCGCGCAGTCGTTCGCGGACAGCCGCCAGCTCGACGGACTCGAGGCAAACAGGGGAGCGGTGATCGGCGGTGCCTGGAGGTCGCTGGCGTTCGTCGCGCTCACAGTGGCTCTCGGGGTCGCTCTCCTACGCCAGCGTATCTCCGGCCGGGTTGCGACGTGGGCGCTCGTCGCCTTGATGACGATAGACCTCTGGACGATCGAGCGGCTGTACTGGATGTTCGCCGCCCCCGCGAAGACGATCTATGCAAGCGATCCCGTGATCGAGACACTGAAGGCCGAGCCCCAGCCGGCTCGCGTCCTCGCTTTTCAGGTGCAGCCCCCACCACAACGCGATCCATTTCTCACCGGCGACGCTCTCATGTCGCACCGCGTCCGAACAGTGTTGGGATACCATGGCAATCAGCTCGGTAGGTATAACGAGCTGGTAGGAGCGAACTCGGAAGACAACCGACTTTTCTCTTCGAACGTGCTTCAGTTGACCAATACCAGGTACCTCCTGACCAATATCCCGGAGCTTCCGTTCGTCGCGAACACGACGCTGGCGAAGGGACCGGTGCGAAACGCGTCGGGCGATGTGGTTTATCTGTATCGTCTCAACAGGGAGAACCCGTATGCCTGGGTCACGCCGGTCGCCGTGAAGGCGAACGATGAGCAGGTACTGGCCACTCTCCTCGATCCGCGCTTCGATGTGACGCGGGCTGCGCTGTTCGATACCTCGGCGAACGTGAGCGTTGCGGCGGCAGTGCAGGCGCTACCCGAGCCTCTTCCGATTACTACCAACGTGCGTCGCTACGAACCCGGAAAAGTTCAGATCGATCTCAGTGCTCCGGCGCCCGAAGGAGCCTCGCTGGTCGTTTCCGAGAACTACTATCCCGGCTGGAAGGCTACGACGGATGGGAAGCCGGCGAGGCTTGGCCGCGCCGATCTCAGTCTCATCGGAGTGGAGCTTCCAGCGGGGGCGCGCAGCGTAGAGCTCGAGTTCACGAGCCCGAGCTACCAGCGGGGCAAGACGATAACCTGGGTTGCCATTGTACTCGGCCTGCTGGCGCTGGCGGCTGGCATCTGGCGAGACCGGAGACGCCTTGGCTGATCGCGCGCTCGTCATCGTACCGACCTACAACGAACGGTTCAACGTCGCACGGATCATCCCCGCCATCCTGGCGCAGGACGCTTCGCTCGAGGTGCTGGTAGTGGACGATGGCTCGCCGGACGGGACGGGCGCAATCGTCGACGCTATCGCGGCCACCAACCTCCGCGTGCACGTAATTCATCGCGCGGGGAAGCTCGGCCTGGGAACGGCGTACATCACCGGGTTCCATTGGGCACTGGAGCGGAAGTACGATCTCGTCTTCGAGATGGACGCCGATTTCTCGCACAACCCGGAGCGGCTCCCTGAATTCCTCGTTGCCATTCGTGAGGCCGACCTGGTCCTCGGTTCGCGGTACCAGGACGGTCACGTGAACGTGGTGAACTGGCCGATGAGCCGGCTCTTCCTCAGCTATTGCGCTAACATCTATGCGAGGGCGGTAACCGGCCTACCAGTGTTCGACACGACAGGTGGCTTCAAATGCTTTCGTCGCAATGTACTTGAATCGATCGATCTAAACTCCGTAAAATCAAACGGTTATGCGTTTCAGATCGAGATGTCATTCCGGGCGTGGAAGCGCGGCTTCCGGTTGCTGGAGATCCCCATTGTGTTCGTGGACCGGTCCGAAGGAGAGAGCAAGATGTCCAAACGGATCGTCCGCGAAGCAGTCTGGATGGTCTGGCGTCTGCGTTGGTGGGGTCTGATCGGGAGGATCTGATGGCGCGAGCTGTCGAAGGACAGTCCTTTTACAAGATGACTGGCTCGGGGAACGACTTCGTCGTTTTCGATGCGAGCGCGGGAGCGACGACGCATCTGGAAACCCCTGAGGCAATCCAGGAGCTAAGCCAGCGTGGGACTGGCGTGGGCGCGGATGGCGTTGTCTTCCTAGAAAAAGCGGGGGAGAGCGACGTCCGCATGCGATACTATAACAGCGACGGTTCGGAGGCCGCCCTCTGCGGCAACGCGAGCCTTTGCAGTACCCGCCTGGCCGTCGACCTGGGCCTCGCGCAGGCGGGCGGATTCCTCCTTCATACTGCGGCCGGGACGCTTCGCGCCAGAATCAGGGATGGGCTGCCGGAGATCGATCTCGAGCCCGTAACAGAGGTGAGGGCCGACGCCACGGACCTCGGTCCCAAGGCTGGCGAGCGTCATCTCGGTTATGCCTGCCCGGGCGTCCCGCATGTAGTGGTCGAGATCGCTGACGTCGAGTCCGCCGACGTGACTGGCAGAGGGCCGGAGCTCCGGTACCATCCCAAGCTCAAAGAGGGCGCCAACGTCAACTTCGTATCCCGCCGGGCCGCGGGCGGGTGGAAGTATCGGACCTATGAACGGGGCGTGGAGGCCGAAACTCTCGCATGCGGTACGGGAGCCGTTGCCGCCGCGATCCTTCTTTCCAGCTGGGGAGAATCTGGCGAGGAAACGATTCTGTGGACCCGGTCCGCGCTGCCCCTCACGGTGACATTGCGTCGCGACGGGAAGAGCTGGCTCCCATCACTTCGCGGCGAGGGAAGGATCGTTTTCGAGGGGCGAATCCGCGATCTCGGCTGACAGACTGTCGCTGCAGCGATCGACCGGTGTCGCCGGTAGCACCTCTCCAGTAGTTTCTAGGAGCGGGTGTGTAAGCCCAAGCTGGAGAGCTGTTTATGAAGTGGAGAAGCCGCCGTTGTCAACTTCTCCACATCTAAAGGCCTGTAGTAGTTTACATAATCTATCTTATA
>CAYMKQ010000003.1:0-65981 GCA_964391175.1 uncultured Gemmatimonadaceae bacterium
TCAGCCATCTGAGCTCCAGGTAGTGCCAGGGTAGGGAAGTGCACGCAATTCACATGCACCGCTCGGGCCATGGAATTAGCTTTCAGAGTCACCACCCGCAAGCACTTGCCCACTGTAATCCGCAGACAGACTGCATCAGTTTTCATCGGTGGCGTACCCGTAGGGTCCGCTCACCCGATAGTGGTGCAGTCGATGACCAATACGGACACGGCGGACGCCGCGGGTACAGCCCTCCAGGTCGCGGACCTCGCGCGGGCGGGAAGCCAGCTCGTGCGGGTGACGGTGAACAACGACGAAGCGGCACGCGCGGTTCCGGAGATTGCGAGCAGGCTGGCCGACATGGGGGTCCCCGTTCCACTCATAGGGGACTTCCACTACAACGGCCATCTCCTTCTCGCGAAGTATCCCGCCACAGCCCGCACACTCGCCAAGTACCGCATCAATCCGGGGAACGTCGGGGGAAAGCGTCGCGACGAAAACTTCCGGACGATCATCCGGATAGCACTCGACAATCAGAAGCCCGTCCGCATCGGCGTGAACTGGGGCTCTCTCGACCAGGATCTGCTCACGTCCATGATGGACGAGAACGCCCGTGATACAGAGCAGCGAACCGCGAAGGAGGTCTACGTGGGAGCGATGATCCAGAGTGCGCTGCGGTCGGCGGCAATCGCCGAGGACATGGGACTCGGGCATGACCGGATAATCCTGTCGGCGAAGGTCTCCGGCGTTCAGGATCTCCTCGACGTCTATCGTCAGCTCTCGTCACGCTGTGACTACCCGTTGCACCTCGGACTCACTGAAGCGGGTCTCGGGTCGAAGGGCATAATCGCCAGCACGGCTGCGCTATCCATTTTGCTGTCAGAAGGGATTGGAGACACAATTCGGGTCTCTCTCACGCCACGGCCCGGTGGTGACAGGACCGAGGAGGTGCAGGTCGCTCAGCAGATCCTTCAGTCTCTGGAGCTACAGAGCTTCAATCCGCAGGTTGCTGCTTGTCCCGGGTGCGGCCGCACCACTTCGACGTTCTTCCAGCACATGGCCGAGGATATTCAGACATACCTGCGCGAGCAGATGCCGGTCTGGCGCCAGAAGTATCCCGGTGTGATCGACATGAAGGTGGCGGTAATGGGCTGCGTCGTGAATGGGCCAGGTGAATCGAAGCACGCCAATATTGGAATCTCGCTCCCGGGCACTTTCGAGGATCCAAAGGCCCCCGTCTATATGGACGGAAAGCTGCTCCTGACGCTCAAGGGTGAGGCTATCGTCCCCGAGTTTCTCCGGATTCTCGACGATTACGTGGAGCGAACGTACGGCGAGCGCGCCGCGGTGGTCACTTCCTAGCCGGCTCAGCTAGGAAATTCGCCCCAGCTCGCTGGAAACCCTGTCCAGCTCCTCCATGATCGGAGCGGCGAAGCCGAGCTCACGCAGCCTTTCATAGACTTCGCGGTACCAGCGGATGGTTTTTGCTTTACCCCCGCCAAAGCGATTCCAGACCGTTTCGGGATCGACGGTTCTACGCAGATCGGAGATTATCGAGGACACGTTATGAATCTTGTCGGCGGCACAAACCCACCGTGCTTCCTCGCTGGCCCCTGACAGCCGTTCCAGATAATCAGGTTTCCGGTCTTCACCGGACAGCTCCACTCCATCGTCATCATGCCGGCGATACGTCACCGCGAGCACTGTCTCCAGGACGCGCGCGCCGAACTTGTCGCCGATACGCTGCTCCAGCATTTCCCGGGTGTAACCGTCCCGGACGCAGTCCTCGATGACGTCGTGCAGAATCCCCGCGACGATCGTGTCGTCATTACGGCCGTAACGCGTGAGGATTACGGCGACGTTGGCTGGATGTGTGAGGTAGGGAGACTTCGTTCCCTTTCGCACCTGACGGTCATGGTGCTTTGCCGCGAAGGCAAGAGCGTGATTAATGACGTCCGAGTAGCCGCTGACTGTCATTGCCTTGCGGTTGCAAACCAGGATACCAGCCGCTCGAGCCCGAGCTGGTCTTCCCGTTCAAAGGAATCGAGCTGGTCGGAATCTACGTCGAGAACGGCGATTAGATCACCCCCGGCATCGGTGACGGGAATTACAATCTCGGAGCGGGATCTCGGATCACAGGTAATGTGCCCGGGAAACCGCGCGACATCCGGCACGATCATCGTCCGGCGCTCGGCGGCGGCGGTTCCGCAAACGCCGCGGCCGAACATGATCTCGAGACAGCCGAGGCTTCCCTGATAAGGCCCGACACGCAGGAGAGCGCCTGCCTCGACGACTCTGTAGAAGCCAGTCCACAGATACCCGAATGCGTGGTGGATCAGCGCCGCCATCGTGGCCATGGCGGCAACATCATCCGTGACTCCCTCGAGGATGGAGTCGCAATGACCCTTGAGCTCCGAATACGCGCGTGGCTTCGGGATTCCTCTCAGATCGGGAATCGTTTCCGCCATCACCAAGCTATCGTGCGGCCGCGAGTTCGGGCTGGTAGCTCCCCGTCTGCCGCGTGGCGGATCCCAGCATCTCCTCGCGGGTTTCGAGCTGCGGCATCTCGGCGTCCCAGAGCACCAGCCCGTGTATCCGCATATCAGCTCCGCGGAGGCTGTCGACAGCGGTTTTCAGACCGCCGACCGTGGTGTGTGCCACGCGTGCGCACAGTATCACGTCAGGTGCCGGAATGATGCTGGTCGCGCTTCGCTGTACGTAGCTGGTAGGCGCGGCGATGATAATGAAGTCATAGCGCCGCTGCATTCGAGCGAGCTCGTTCCGGACCTCTCCGACCACGTCGGGCTCCGGCAGTCCAGCCCGTCGGGTGCCGCTCGGAAGGACATCGAGAGGCCGGTCGCGGCCGATCGTCGTCGGAACGATCGCTTCGGGCCATGCGGCGTTACCAGTGATGATCCCGGACAGTCCCGGATCCGGTCGTATCCGGAGAACGCTCGCGACACTGCAGGTCGTCGGATCCACATCGACCAGCAGCGTACTGCGGGCCTCATACGCGGCTGACGCGGCGAGATTCGCCGCGACTGTCGCCACGATACCAGGATCATCCCCGGTTATGGTGACGATGGGAACGCTTGCTTCGACCGCCGCGATATGCAGATAGAGAGTGCGATAGCTCTCTGAAATGACGTCGATGAGAGGCGGTGCTTCCACGTCCACCTGTCTACGGCTCCTCTCGACCACTACCTCAGGCGGTTTCACCACAGTCAGTACTCGGGCACCGCTCACCTGCTCCGCCTCTCGGGAGTCGGCTATGTGCGGACGCTTGAGCTCGACCCCGAACGACGATGCGAACCCGAGCGCCAGAGCAAGGACCAGCGCTGCCGCGAGCATCGCCCACGGTGGCGCCCCGACGTTCGCGAGCTCACGCGCATGAGCAGTCTCGCGGTCGATCCGGGCATTCTTCTCCCGCATCTGATCGAGCTGGCGCAGCGTCACGGAATAGTTTTGCTGGGCAGTCGCGCGTTGAGCCAGAAACCTTGCCGTATCGACGGTGATCCGAGGCCTGACGACGGGAGCGAGCACGGGGCGGATCAACGCCAGCTTTCCTCTCACCTCGCCGCGCTTCACATTCGCGATTCCCTGGATGGCGCGGCCGACGGCTGTCGCCTTCGAGGTCAGTGCGAGATAGACAGGATCGACTGCTCCCACCGCGCCGAACGCCGTCCTCTCACGCTCGATAGCAGCGAGCGAGTCCAGCAGTACGCGAACGCGTGGATCAGCAGCCACGGCCGGAGAGGCCGCGAGCGCACGATATGAAGTCGGCAGCGGGGCGTTTTCGGCTCGATCGATCAGCCTGTTCAAGGTGGCGAGCTCGACGCTCAGCGACTCTCTCTGCGCTTTCACGGCCGGGGGGAAGGTGTCGATGACTGCGGCCCGAGCGGGAATCGCTGCTCGCCGGACCGCCGCCAGCACCGAATCCGCTGCAGTCATCTCCGCCTGGTAGCGATCCCTGATCGCGACGGCTGGTGCGGTATCGGCACGGGGCTCTATGGCGGCAGCCACGGCCTGTGCCTTTCTCGAGGCGCTCCTCGGTACGACGACGAAAGCGATCAACGCCGCGATGAAGACCAGACCGCCGACTATCCCAAAAACGGCCACTCTGCGGAGCGCGTTTCTGGCTCGCGCGGCCATCCAGAGGTAGGCCGAGCCTCCGCCCATTCGGGAGATGTTACGAACGGTCATGACTCAAACATTCACGGAGTAGCGGGCGAGCGCGAGGGTCCGCTCGATCTGAAAGGCCTTGGCGAGACGGGGAAGGGAAGCAACACATGTACATGTATCGGTGATGTAATCTAAGCGCCATACGAAAACGGCGGGAGCTTTCGCCCCCGCCGTTCAGCCGCCGCATGGTTCGCCTATTGAACCGTGATCACGCCCTTCATGTTCATCGCGAGGTGCGGAATACAGTAATAGGGGTACTGACCGGGCTTGATGTTGCCGAACGAGATGGTGATGGTCTCGTTCAGATTCAACTTCATGTTGCTCGAAAGCTCGCCCATCTTGTCCGTTCCCATGTTCGCATTGAGCTGAGGTCTGACGTCGGCCGGAACTGTGGCCGGATCGAACGTGACGTTGTGCGGGGCGCCGGAGATCATGACGAACTTGATGCCGTCGCCCCGCTTGACCGTGATGTTGGCGGGCTCGTACCGGTAACCCTGCGCATCGCCCAGCATCTTGACCTCGTGAGTGGTGCCGGTAACCGGCGCCAGGCTCGCCGTACCCGTCGTACCACTCGTCGTGCCCGAGGGCGCCGGCGCCATCGTGTCCACTCTCACTGTCGTTGTATCATCAGCAGGCTTCTTGTCTCCACCTGCGCAAGCACCGAGTGCAATAACTCCAACCGCAACTGCTAATCCGTAGAACCGCATCGTTTCAGGCCTCCCAGAGCCGTACTGTGGTGCATCAACAAGGGTGATTTTCGCGCGCTCCCCAAGATTGTGAATTTATTCACAAGCTCGACTGAGCGCAACGATTGCAGCACTTTCCGCCTCTCATGATTCATGCCGAACCAGCTCCGGTCCGCCCGTGATCGCGATTCCCGCGCTCGACCTCCGTGATGGCGCGTGCGTCCAGCTCGCTGCAGGATCGTACGATCAGGAGGTAATCCGCATCCCCGATGCGGTCGGCGTAGAACTGGCCTGGCGGCAGTATGGTTTTCGCCACCTTCACATTGTCGATCTCGATGCCATTACGGGCCGTGGAAGCAATGCGGAGCTGATTCGAACGATCCTGGGCCGAACTGACGCGGAGGTTCAGGTTGCCGGCGGGATCCGAACCAGGGAAGCGATCGAGCAGCTACTCAATGACGGAGCTCAACAGGTCATCATCGGCACGCGGGCGCTGGAAGACCCCGACTGGATCGGGGAGATGAGCAGCTTGTTTCACGGAAGCATCGTCGTCGCGGCCGATGTGCGCGAGAGGAAGGTTCTCTCGCAGGGTTGGACGCGGACCCGCCCCATGTTCGTCCTCGATCTGGTCGAGGAGCTGAACCGTCTGCCCCTCGCCGGCCTAATAGTGACCGCCGTGCATCGCGAAGACTCGATGCGGGGAGTTGACTTACCTCTCCTGGAAGACGTGGCCGAGGCCGCTGAGTTTCCGGTCTTCGCGTCAGGCGGCATCGCAAATATCAACGATCTTCGCGCGTTGTCCGATCGTGGGGTCGCTGCCGCGATCATCGGCGTCGCTCTCTACACCGGCGGAATGGATCCTCGCATCGTGGCCGAGGAGTTCGCGGAGTAGCTCGGCCCCTGGCGGGAACCGGGCTCATCCAGCGCCATCAGAAGAGATTGAACGTCCGCGGGTTCAGCCTCGAGGGATCGCCGACATACGCGAAGCGAAAGCCCTTCATGTATTTTCTCGCCACGCGCTGCACCGCTTCCGGCGTGACGCTCTTCAGGTCCCTGACGAATCGATCCGCAGCTTTGTAGTCGCCCTCATAAAGCTGCGATCGCGCGAGAAAGTCGGCCTGGGCCGCATTCGTCTCGTTATCGAGAAAATACTCGGTGATGAACTGCTGTTCGAGCTGCTTCAGCCCTGCGGGATCGAGCATTCCTGTCTGGAGATCGTTGATCGCGGCGCGCATCAGCTTGAGCGTGGTATCGGGCGAGACCGTGGAGACGTAAAGTCCGCCCGCTGTCGCCGCGCGGTCCAGGAAGGGGGCGTGCACATCGTAGGTGAGATTCTGGCGTGTACGGATCTCGGCGAACATGCGCCCGGTGAGCACCGACGTCGCGACACGAAGCGCTCTGTAGTCATCTCCGCTCGCCAATGGACCGCTGTAGTAGCCCACGATGTAGTTGGTGGGTAGCTGACGGCGCTCGATGACTACCGCAGTCTCGCGATCGGGAACACGAGGTGGCGCCGTCCACTTATAGCCCCCGCGCGGAAGCTGCCCCAGCGACTGGCTCACGAGGCGCTCGATGTGCGCACGGTCAATGTTGCCGATCACGATGAGCAGCATCCGCGATGTCACGAACTGCGTGCGGTGATACTCCCGCAGCGCGGCCGAGTCGAGAGCCTGAATCGATTTCTCATTGCCGACAACGGAGACCGAGTAGGGGTGACCGGCGAACGTAATGCTGTCGGCGAGATAATTCGCGAGCGCATCGGGGTCGTCCCTTCGCTGCCGGATTCCTGACAGGTATTGCGCCTTCACCAGATTCACTTCCGATCTGGCGAGGATCGGTCGGGTCAGGCGATCGGCGAATATTGCCCAGGTGGAGTCGAACACTTCGGTGCTCGACCGGATGCCGAACATCGTCCAGTCCGCGCTCGGGCGGATGACGATCTCGCTCCCCAGTCTCGACATTGCGCGCCGAAGAGCGTTCTTGGCATACCGTTGAGTTCCGCGCTCGGATATTTCGAGCAGGACGGGCTCGATTCCCGCATTCGCGTCGGTGACCTGTCTGGCGCCTCCGAGGAGATACAGGTTCGCCGCGACGACGTTGTTGGCGTTGTTCTGACGCAGGATGACGTGCACCCCCGAGACATTGAAGCTGGTCGTCAGCGGCGCGAAAGCCGATGCCGTGGCAAGCGCAATTGCGAGCAGCATCAGCGTGTCCCCCGGAAGATGAGATCCGCTGGAGTCAGCCTCAATGATTGCCGTGCATCGGGTGAGATCAAAACCCCCGCAATGTGCGGTTTCCCGACGATGTAGCGCCGCGCGTAGGCGCGAAGATCTCCCAATGTCTGCTGTGCCATGTAGTCGACGTATCCCATGTAGTACTCGAGGCTCGCCACGCTCCACCAGAAGCCGAGTGTGTGCGCAAAACCCGAGGCGCGCTCGCGATCGAAGGCGGAGGTAACGGCCCGATGAGCTTTCACCGCTTCCAGCTCCTCGGATGTGAAATATTCCGGCATGTCGAACTTGGTGATTTCACCGTACAGCGCCGTCAATGCTTCCCGCAGCTGTTCCGGTGATGTCTGGCCACTGATGGTGATCGGACCCGTGTGATTGAGCGTGTAATAATTGACGCCCACGGCTTGCCACAGCCCGCTGTCGACCAACTTTTGCTGGAATTGCGAGCGCGGATCGTTCAGAACGTCCGAGAACACATCGGCGGCATAAGTCGACTTTGGATCCTTTCCCACGCTCGGACCTTGCCACTGAACGAGGAAGGTCACCGCGCCTACGGGCACCTCGACGATCAGTCCTTCGCTCTTTGTGAGCGCGGGGATGGGCGGAATCGGATCGGCGACGAATGGATCCGCGCCACGAGTCCACTGTCCGAGCTCGCGTTCGGCGAGGGAGAAGACGGTCGACGGAGTCACGTCACCTGCGACAATCAGTACCGAGTTGTTCGGAACGTAGTACTTCTTCTGTATCGTCCGCATTTTCTCGGGCGTGGTCGTCAGGACGACCTGCCTGTCGCCGATGATGTTCTTTCGGCTGAAGTTTCCAGGATAGAGCCTGGCATCCATCTGCCGCGACAGGGCGAAGAACGGGTTTGATTCGTTGCGGTCGTATTCCCCGATGACGACCTGTCGCTCTCGCTCCAGCTCGTCGCGCCGGAAGAGCGGACCACGCAACGCCGTCGCCAGGAGCGCGATTGCATCGCCTGTCCTGTCCGAAGGGACGGTCATGTAGTAATTGACCCGCTCCTCGGAGGTCGTTCCGTTGAACACCGCCCCGAGATCGGATGCACGGTCCCAAAATTGATTGGGGTCCGGGTACTTGGAGTTGGCGCGGAAGAACATGTGCTCGTACATGTGGGCCAGCCCTTCGTACTCGGGGGGCTGCGTGAACGAGCCGTTCTTCACGTTTATCTCGACGGTCGCGAGCGGCACGCCGTGGTTTTCGACGACGATCACCTCGAGCCCGTTCGCAAGCACCTTACGCTGAATGATCTTCTCGAGCTCAGCTCTCTGCCCCCACGCGGAAGTGGAGCAGACGAGAGAAATCAAGAGCGCGAGAGTGGCGCGGTAAGGAGGGATACCTTTTCTTTCGGACATGTCAGATTCTGGGAGCGCCCGTTCAAATTCCTATGGGCAATTGATTGCTCGACTCGATGGCACGAGGCTCAAGCGCGACGAGCCGCTAGGTCAATACACCACATTCAAGATCGGTGGTCCAGCGGATCTCTTCTACGATGCTACATCGACCGACGATCTGGCAGGGGCTGTAAGCGCCGCCCGGGAACTCGGAGTCGAGTACTTCGTGCTCGGACTGGGCGCCAATATCCTGGTCGGAGACAAGGGATTCCGCGGGCTGGTGATCCGCAACACGTCGAGCCACCTCAGATTCTCCGACGATGGTAAGCTGTGGGTCGAGAGCGGTGCCGTCATGGCGAAGCTGATACCTCAAGCTGTTGAGAGAGAATGGTCGGGCCTCGAACACTACGTCGGAATTCCGAGCACAGTTGGCGGCGCGGTGTGGCAGAATCTGCACTTCCTCTCTCCGGCACCGGCGCGCGAGCGCACGATGTTCATCGCCGAGGTCTTCGAATCCGCCGAGCTGTTGACGGAAGAAGGTGACCGGCGCACGGTCGACAGAGAGTACATGCAGTTCGGCTATGACACGAGTACCCTTCACAAGCGGCGTGACATCGCTCTCGCGGTGACATTCCAGCTCGAGAGCGCCGACAAGGCAGTCATGCATCGCATCATGCAGGAAAACCTGAGCTGGCGTGGAGGCAAGCATCCCTGGCTCGAGTATCACCCAAGTGCCGGCTCGATCTTCAAGAAAATCGAGGGCGTGGGAGCGGGCAGGCTCATCGACGAGGTCGGCCTGAAGGGCTTTCGCAATGGCGACGCGCAGATCTCTCACATCCACGCCAACATCATGGTCAATCTCGGTCAGGCTACGGCCAAGGATGTGCGGGAGCTGATCTCGATCGCCCAGGACAAGGTCGAGAAGCGGTTCGGCCACCATCTCGAAGTCGAGATCGGTTTCATCGGCTCGTTCTGAGAGATTTCAGGTCGCGGATATTCTTTCCACCTTTTCCGTCGCGGCCGTCCACCTTTCCAGCGCCGCATCGAGCTTACGCCGAATTTCGTCGAGCTCCTTCCCCGCGACGAGCGATTTCTCTGTTCCCTCACGCGTGGTGTAGAGCTCCGGATCCTCGAGCAACGCCGTAAGCTCTGCAACCTTTCTCTCGAGCGTCGAGACCTCTTTTTCGGAAGCCTCCAGCTTTCGACGCGCGTCACGCAGCGTGGAGCGAGTCTGCTCTCCCTGTACTTCACGCCGGCGCGTTGCCTTCCGCTCCTGCACCCGCCGCAGTGATTCCTGCTCCGCCGCCAAGATCGCCGCTGCATGCGCGCGCTCCCGGCTCCGCTCCTCCCATTCGCCGAACGATCCCGGAAAATCCGTGACGCGATGCTCGTGAAGCACCCAGACACGTGAGGTGAGCGCTTCAAGCATCGCCCGATCGTGGCTCACGAGCAGTATGGTTCCTTCGTAGGACTCCAGAGCATCCTCCAGTGCTTCCACCGACTCGATGTCGAGGTGGTTGGTGGGCTCGTCGAGTAGCAGAAAGTTGGCGCGCGTGAGAATCATCATCGCCAGTGCCACACGGGCCCGCTCGCCTCCAGAGAGCGTCTCGGCACGACGTTGGGCTTCGTCACCCGAGAAGCCGAAGCTGGCGAGATGTCCCTGCACCTGCCGTCGCTCCCACTGCGGCCTGAGCTTGCTGATCACATCGTACAGCGTTCTGTCCGTCGGGACCTGCGCCATGTCCTGCCGGTAGTAGCTCGGTCGCACCGATCCACCGAGTCGCAGCTCTCCTTCCGTAACCTCGTGATCACCAACGAGCGCACGAAGGAAGGTGGACTTTCCGCTTCCGTTCGGTCCGACCAGACCCACAACTTCTCCGCGCTGAATCGTTGCCGTGAATCCCCTGATCAGCGTACGCCCTTCTACTCCTATCGTCACATCACGAGCGATTGCGACCTGGTCGCCGCCTCTTTCAGCGACATCAAGCCGGAGACCCATCGACCCGCTCTCTTCGGGAGTTGGCCCCGTGAGGCGCGGGAGTCGGCTGAGGCGCTTGCGCCGCCCTTTCGCCTGCTTCGAGTTCTGGCCGGCGATGTTGCGGCGGATGAAGTCCTCTTCTTCGGCCACTACTTTCCGCTGCTTCTCGAACCCCCGCTGCTGACTGAGACGGCGCTCCTCGCGCTGCAGCACGAACGACTCGTAGCCGCCGACATACGAAACGGCGGTTCCACCTTCCAGATGCAGCACGTGATCCACGACGTTCGAGAGAAATGCGCGATCGTGGCTGATGAGCAGAATTGTCTTCTGCGTTGCCTTCAGGTAGTCTTCCAGCCAACGTGAAGTCTCGAGGTCGAGGTGGTTCGTCGGCTCGTCCAGAAGGAGGACATCCGCCGCGCTAACTAGCTGTCTCGCCAGGCCAAGCCTGCCGCGCTCACCTCCACTCAGCTGCGATAACGGTCGAGTGCGCGCTTTCTCGGCGTCGAATCCAAGACCCTGAAGCACCGCATCGACTCGCGGTGCGAACGTATAACCTCCCTCTCGCTCAAAACGCTCGAGGTCACGATCATAGCGTGCGAGCATTTGCGGCGTTGCAGCCTCTCCCTTCTGGGCGAGCATGTTCCCCTGCTCGGCGAGAGAGTGCTCGAGTGCGAGAAGCTCGGCGAACTCGCCCGCACCTGCTTCCCAGACGGTCTCCGCTCCGCCGAAATCGCGGTGCTGCTCGAGCAGCGCTATCCGAAGACCGGGGTGGTGCGTAATGCCACCTTCGGTCGGCTGCTGCGCGCCGGTAATGAGACGAAAGAGAGTCGTCTTCCCGCTGCCGTTACGGCCAAGAATTGCCCATCGGTCGCCTTCTCCGACCGTGAACGTAATTCCCTTGAAGATTCTCGTCGCGCCGAACTCTACACCGACGTTCGAAAGTGAGATCTGCGTCAAGAGCGCAGCGCACTCGCACAGGCAGCTAGACAGCGGTCGAGGGACTCAACGGTGTGGTCGCCCATATGTCCGATGCGGAAGGTCGAGCTCCTGAGCTTTCCGTACCCGTTTCCGATCACGATTCCGCGCTCGCCTACGGTCCGAGTGAAGTTTTCCGCGGTAAGATCGCCTGGAAGCTTGATCGTCGACACCGTTGGTGATTGAGATCCAAGTGGGGCGATGTTGCTCAGCTTTTTTCCCGTCTCACCGCTCGTTGTGGTCAGCCATTGCTGTGTCCGTGCCGACATTGCGCTATGACGGATCCAGCGTGCTTCGATGCCCTCGGTGGTGATCGATTCGAGCTGTGCTTCGAGTGCAAACAGGAGCGACAACGCCGGCGTGCTCGGTGTCTGATTCCTGCGCGCGAATGCATCCAGCTCGATCAGGTCGAAGTACACCCCGCGTCCCTTCGTTCCTTCCGCCAGATCGATCAGCTCGGCCGAAGCTACGGCAAAGGACAGCCCTGGCGGCAGCGCGAATGCTTTCTGGGATCCGCTCAAGACATAGTCGAGCTTCCACTCGTCGAATCGAAGCTCCGCGCCGCCAACACCGCTGACACTGTCGATCAGGCAGAAAACTCCCTGACGGTGCGCGGAGTCGGAGATCGCGCGAACATCGTTGAGCGCTCCGGTCGACGTCTCGGAATGCACGACAGTGATCGCGACGTATTTCCGGATAGCAAGACGCTCCTCGAGCTGTGGTATCGCATGCACCTGTCCCCACGGAACCTCGTAGCGATCCACCTCGCGACCGCACATCGAAGCAATGTGGGCAAACCGCTCCGAAAACGCGCCGTTGACGAGGCACAGGATTCTTCCGGGAGGCACCGAGCGGATAGCAGCCTCCATCATCCCGGTGGCCGAGCAGCTGTTGATGAGAACGGGCCGCGCGGTCTTGAAGATGGGGCGTAGACCATCCTGAAGACGCTCGAAGAGCTGTTCGAATTCAGCGCCACGGTGAGAGATCATGGGGCGCGTCATCGCAGCTAGTATTTCTGCGCGGACTTCGGTCGGACCGGGAAGAAAAAAAGTGCCGAAAGGGTTGCTCATCCGAGAACCAGTTCCCTCAATTGGTCGAAATTCTCCACGACATAATCTGCCCGCTCGACGACCGGTTCGCGCCGCACGAATCCCGTATAGGCGGCGAACGCGGCGACCGCGGGGCGGATCTCACAATCGGTCATTCCATCGCCAACCGCCAGAATCGGGCTCTTCAGAATCATCCTCGCCACTGTTTCTCTCTTGCCATTCTGCCGTGAGAGAAGGGATCGCTCGTCGAATCCCAGATACTCGCCACGATCATCGAACACTGCAGAGACCGCGTGCACCTGGCTTGCCTCGACGCCGAGCGCCGTAGCCAGAGGTAATATCGCCTGCAGCAGTCCTCCGCTCACGATCGCCAGCTCGACCTCTTCCTCGCGTAGTCGATGCAGCGCCTGACGTGCTGTCGGAGCCAACTTCGCGATGTATACGCGGCCAAGCTCTTCTACCTCGGATAGTCTCGGCTTTACCGCGCTGAGCCTCTGGCCGTACACCGTTTCCAGCGCAATCTGACCGAGCATCACCTGCTTGGTCTGCTCCGCGATTCTGGTCTCGACCTCCGACCCACGCAGCGAGGCGAGCCAGTCGATTCCCTCTACTCCACTGAGTGTCGAGTCGACATCGAAAACGACCGAGTTGAACCGCCTCACAGGATGTTGCCAGGCGCTAGAATCCCAAGCGGGTCGAGCTCGCGCTTAACCGCAGTCATCATCGAGACCTGGAGCGGATTCATCTGGAGAGGAAGCCATCTGCGCTTGATCTTTCCGATTCCGTGCTCCGCCGCCACGGTACCACCCAGAGCCAGCACGTGCCGCAGCGTTTCCTCGACGACCTTTTCTATAGTAGTGAGCTCTTCGGCATTCCGAGCTACGAAGTTCTGATGGGGGTGTCCGTTTCCGGCGTGCCCGTAGATCACGGATTGCCCGATTCCGCGGCGCGCGGTGAGTGAGCGGGCAGTGCTGATGGCCTGTGCCAGATTGCGATATGGCACGGCCCAGTCAGTCGAGACCTTTCGTCCGCCGGTGCTGCGGTGCTTACCACCGTGCTCATTCATCGTCGCCGGAATGCTGTGCCGTATTCTCCTCGCTTCCCTGAGCCGAGCTTCTCCATCGAACACGAGAGGCTCGGTATCTGGTGCAACCAGCCCAATGAGCTCGAGCCACAGGGTCAGAGATTCCTCCAGATCCCCTGTTATCTCTTCCTCCACATAAACCATCGCTGTCGCATCAGCGGGCCACGCGGTGGCGCTGTCGGCCGCACGTGCTATGTCGAGCGCGAGTACGTCGAAATACTCGATGCATCTCGGAGAGACTGAGGCCGATTCCCGCGTGGCGACGACGAAGCTGAGCGCTTCCTCCTCCGTCCTGAACGGAATCGCGAGCCCGACTACGTGCCCGGGCAGCGGCAATAACGAGAGCTCCGCTTCCACGATTACGCCGAGTGTCCCCTCGCTGCCGATGAACCAGTCGATCGGGTCGTGAGCGAATGCGTAGCCAACGGTATTCTTCTCGAGGTCGGAGCGCCGAAATTCGGCCAGCTCTCCGCTCGCGAGTACTACCCGAAGGGCGCGAACGTGCTTTCGCGTGGCTCCGTACTTGAAGGTGCGCGCGCCGGATGCGTTGCACGCAATCGCGCCGCCGACCGTCGACTCTTCTTCGCTGGTGGGATCCGGCGCGAAGAGAAGGCCAGCCGCAGCCGCCGTGCGCTTGATGTCTCCAAGCAGAGCTCCTGGACCGGCTCTGATGGTTTTCGCCGTCTCGTCCAGGTCGTTGATGTCATTCAAGCCGCGGAGAGACATGAGGATTCCCCTGTCCGTGATCGAGGCTCCCGTCGTACTCGTCTGGGCGCCGGCGCAGGTTATCGGCGTTCTTTCCATTGCTGCCTGCCTGACCAGCTCCCTTACGTCGTCGATGGTTTGCGGTCGCGCTACTTTCTCCGGCAACAGTTGGAGCCCGGATGCATCGGATTCGTACGCCTCGCGCACACTTCGATCACTGCTTACTCCGGTGGTCACCCTGGATCGAAGCAGACGACAGCCGCCGAAAGGACATCGGGAAGACGGAGCAGGGATTCGCGAATGGCTTCGCTCACATCGCCGTCGACGGAGACCGCCGCCAGTGCCTGTCCTCCCTGAGCCAGCCGCGCCTGGTGATACTCGGCGATGTTGACTCCCGCTTCGCCAAGGAGCGTGCCGACACGCCCGATGACGCCCGGAACATCGTTGTTGGTGAGAATTAGCAGGGTATCCCGTGGCTGCACATCGACGTGAAAGGCACCGATCCGGGTCAGACGAGGAGCAGCACCCGGTTGCGCGGTTCCCGCAACGGCAATCTCCTGCATTCCTCCACTGAGCCTGACTTCAACGGCGTATGGATTTTCCGGGATTGCCGTCTCCGTCGTGGAGAGCTCGATGCCACGAATCTCGGCCATCGCGCGGGCATTGATGAGATTGAGCCGCTCCGCTTCCACGGTTCCTTCCAGTAGTCCCCGCGCGGCTGAGGCCAGCAGCACACTCCGCGCCGCGATCAGAGCCGATCCCGACCGAAGATCGAGTCGCTGCACGGCTCGCGTTCCCTGTGTCGCAAGTATCGCCCGTCCGACCGCGGCGGCGCGGCGCACGAGAGTGAGAGCCGATTTGATCTCTGACCAGCCACCCCCGACATCGGCTACGTTGATCGACCGTGAGAGCTCGCCGCTGAGCAGCGCGTCACGCACAGCGACGCATACATCGACCGCGACATTTCGCTGTGCCTCGGCCGTTGACGCTCCGATGTGCGGGGTGAGTAGCACATTCGGTAATTCTCGCAGCCGGTGATTGGATGCGAGAGGCTCTTTCTGGTACGCATCCACGACCGCTCCGGAGAGATGGCTGCTCTCCAGTGCCTCGAGGAGGGCTGCTTCGTCGACGATTCCGCCGCGGGCCAGGTTGACGACGAGTGACCGCCGAGGCAGCCTCGCCAGCTCCCGTGAGCCGATCATCCCTGTCGTTTCGTCCGTGAGAGGGGTGTGCAGCGTGAGGATATGGGACTGCTCGAGAAGAGCATCGAGCGTCTTCACTTCCTGAACGCGCAGTGATTCGAACCGGGATTGCGCGACGTACGGATCGTATGCTGCGACGTCCATACCGAATGCGCGTGCCCGGATGGCTACTTCGCCGCCGATTCGTCCGAGCCCTACGATTCCAAGCGTCTTCCCTTTCAGCTCCGAGCCCAGCAGCATCGATCGTTCCCACTTGCCCGCACGCATGGAGCTGTCGGCACGTGGGATGTGACGCAACAGCGAGATGACCGCGCCGAAGAACAGCTCGACGACTGCGATCGTATTCCCCGCGGGCACATTGATCACCGCCACACCAAGCGATGTCGCCACATCGAGCGCGATATTGTCGACTCCCACGCCCGCGCGCCCCACCACCTTCAGCTTGCGCGCTTTTTTCAGCAGCTCAGCGGAGATTCGTGTCGCGCTCCGTCCTACGATCGCATCGTAGTCGGCAATCCGCGACAGCAGCTCCTCTTTGGGAAGTGTCGGCATCTCATCGACAGTGAGATTTGGCTCTGCCGATAGAATTGCCACGCCTTCGGCGTCGATCTCATCGGTTACGAGTACGCGATAAGTCACTGTCGGTACGGCTGGTTTGAGCACGGTGAGACGGGAACTTGCAATATCGCCCGGCTCATCTCGACCCCACAAGCGATAGATGCGCCTCTAGCGGGTGGTCCAGCCGCGCCAGACCTTTTCATCCGCACCGATCATGAGCTGACTGACGCTCCGCACGAGGGGAAGCCTGAGCAGGAGGGGCTCCTCCGAGAGCTTCTCCAGCCAGCACTCGTCCGACATTTGCGCATAACGGAGTCCGAGCTCGGCATAGCGCCGGGATTCCTTATCCACCAACGCCATCACGCCAAACTTTTGCGCGAATCTTCGCAGCTCTCCAAGGGATGCTGGCTTCTCCAGCAAGTCGACGAAATGAGTCTTGATCCGTCGCTCCGAGAAAAAGCGAAGGACTTTCCTGGTATCGGCGCTTTTCTTCACTCCGAAAATCCGGACTTCCACGTCGGGTTCTTTGTTCCGCTCAAGACGGTGATGGCAGGGTCACAGGCGAGTGTTACACGCGTGAGCCATGGCGCGTGAGATAATCTATTCACCCGCGTGGTGGATCCCCGGCGGGCATCTCCAGACGCTCTGGGGAAAACTCTTTCGACGGCAGACACCCGCGCCAACGGAGGTCGAGCGATGGGACACGCCCGATGGCGACTTTCTGGAGCTCCACCGGCTGTCCGCTCCAGCCGGTTCCCCACGGCTGTTACTGCTTCACGGCCTCGAGGGTACGGTTCGTTCTCATTACGCACAGGGTTTACTCGGCGAAGCCGCCAGGAGGAGATGGGGCGCTGATCTCCTGATATTCAGGTCCTGCGGGTCGGAGATGAATCTAACGAGGCGCTTTTACCACTCGGGAGAGACCACGGACCTGGCCTTCGTGCTCGACAGGGTCGTTCGCGAGTTCCCCTCCGCGTCACTTGGCCTCGCCGGCGTGTCTCTCGGTGGGAACGTCCTGCTCAAGTTCCTCGGGGAACGAGGGAATGATCTGCCTCCACAGCTGAAAGCGGCCGCTGCGATTTCCGTCCCCTATGACCTCGATCGCTCCGCGGCGCGGATCAACCGCGGATTTTCCACTTTGTACCAGAAATTCTTTCTTGATTCCCTCACAAGGAAAGCCCGCGAGAAGATGACGCGCTATCCGGATCTCGTTCCCCCCGGTGCGATCGCGAGAATGAGAACGCTGGAAAACTTTGACGACGTCATCACCGCTCCGTTGCACGGCTATCGCGATGCCAAGGACTATTACGCGCGTGCCAGCTCATTACCGGGATTGATGAGAATTAGGCTCAAAACGTTACTATTGAGTGCGGTCGACGATCCCATGCTTCCTCCCGAAGTGCTGGACGAGGTGCGGGAAGTGGCACGGAAAAACCCGGCTTTGCATATTGAGTTCGTCGAGAAGGGAGGGCATGCCGGTTTCGTCACTGGCTCGCTGCCCTGGCGCCCATTTTATTATGCGGAGTATCGCGTCGGGCAGTTCTTCGCCGAAGAGTTCAATCGGGTCGAGGCATCTTCGCCTGCCGCTCAACAGAGGAGTCGCTGATATGCGTGTCTTGCCAGGATTTGCTCTTTTCGTCTCGATCGCGACTACTGCGTGCACCAGCAACAGGATGCCGGGTGGATCCGATACTCATTCGACTGCCGACCACGCGACACCGGGAGCGTCGGCGACGGCGACAGTTGCATCCGGGACGCGAGGCTTACCCCCGGACGCCGCAGGGGCGCCGGCCCGACTCTCGAGCTCACCGCGGCACGGTGAATGGGTTACAATCCGAACCGGCCCGGCGGACAGCGTGCGCGCCTGGGTGGTTTACCCCGAGCGCAGCACCAGAGCACCCGTCGTCCTCGTCGTGCACGAGATCTTCGGGCTGACGTCGTGGGTGAGGAGCATCGCGGACCAGCTTGCCGCCGACGGTTTCATCGCGATCGCGCCCGATCTGCTGACGATGAAGAACCTGCCTCAGGGTCCGGACAGCATTATTGCTCCCCTCGCGACCGCCGCCATTCGTACGCTCGACATGGCGCAGGTCCACCGTCAGCTCGACGCGGTGGCTCAGTACGGGATGTCGTTGCCGGCGGCTCAGAAGAGGTACGGGATCGTCGGTTATTGCTGGGGAGGAGCCGTTTCATTCGCGCATGCCGCTCATGCCCCCAATCTTGGAGCGGCGGTCGTGTATTACGGAACCTCTCCCAAATCAGCGGATCTCGAGTCGGTTCGGGCTCCAGTTCTCGGACTCTACGGGGGTGACGACGCTCGTGTGAACGCCACCATTCTCCCTGCCGACACCGCACTTCGCACCCTTGGTCGAACGTACGTGTACAACATCTATCAGGGTGCCGGCCACGGGTTTCTCCGGCAGCAGAGTGGAAAGGCCGGGGCCAATATGACCGCCACACAGGCGGCCTGGCCGGCAACCATTGCGTGGTTCAGGAAAAACCTCGGATCCTGAGCGCCGATTTCCGGGGTGTCTGGTTAACGCGTATACGAGTTTGAGATGGTAATCGCATTTCGCGCGATTTTTCTGGTCGCTTTCGTCGGCGGGCTGGTACTGGCGGTCTTCGCGATGCTGCACGGCGTGGAGCACGCGCGCCGGCGCAGAAATCGCTCGCGGGCGCCCTCCCCTTTCTTCAACCTGCCGGCTGCTGCCGCCTTCGCCGCCGGGTTCGGGGCGGTTGGCTATCTTCTGGCATCCCGCACGACATTACCGGGATGGGGCATCGTTCTCATTGCGATTGGCGGCGGCACGCTTGCGATTACAGGGATGATCACGCTGCTTGCGCGATGGGCGCTCCGCGGTGTGAGCGCCAATCCCGCGGCTGACGAGCACAAGATTCAGGGCCAGCCCGCTGTTGTCACGCAGGAAATCTCCCTCGCCGGCGCAGGAGAGATCTCCTACGATCATCTCGGGAGGACACTCAAGGTTCCGGCTAGAAGTCTCGACACCCGAACTCTTCCCGCGGGGGCGGAAGTGGTGATCGACCGGATCGAGAATGGCGTGGCCTTCGTGGAGGACTGGGCCATCGTCGAACAGCGACTCTAGGCTCGTCAACAGGCTTGGAATTAGGTTCGACAAGAGACTAACCGAGCGGATACGCTCATCCTGCGCTTATCTTTAGCGCATGTCGCGCTCGCTCGACTTTGAAACGGAATTCGATGTAGTGGTCGTCGGCGCCGGCCACGCGGGGACGGAAGCCGCAGTCGCCGCGGCTCGGCTGGGCGCGCGCGTAGGTCTCGTCACTAGTGCGCTCGAGACAATAGGCCAAATGTCGTGCAACCCAGCGATCGGTGGAGTCGCGAAGGGTACAGTCGTGCGCGAAGTTGACGCCCTCGGCGGGATCATGGGACGCGCGACCGATCTTGCGATGCTTCAGTTCCGCATGCTCAACCGCAGCAAAGGTCCCGCCGTCTGGGCACCACGCGCGCAATGCGACCGCGGACTCTATCGGCGCTCGGTCAGGTCGCTCATCGAGCAGCAGAAGACCCTTCAGACCGTGCAGGGCACAGTGGCACGGCTGATCCTCTCGCCTGCGGGCCGGGAAATCCTCGGGGTCGAGACGTTGGAGGGCCGATGCTTCGGCGCTCGCAGCATAGTGATAACCACGGGGACCTTTCTACGCGGCCGAATCCACATCGGAACTGAAACCAGACTGTCCGGTGGGCGTGCCGGCGAAAGTGCCGTCACTCACCTCGCCGAACAGCTCGAGGAGGCCGGGCTCACGGTCGCTCGATTCAAGACTGGAACCCCACCTCGCATCGACGGCAGATCTGTCGACTACTCGAAGCTTGAGATACAGGAGAGTGAGATCGAGCAGTTCGACTATTCGTGGTCGCACTACTGGCGGTCAAAGCGCCGCAATGATTCCAGGACGCGTCATCCAGACCAGCTGCCCTGCTGGATCACGTACCTCGAATCCCCGGGCAAGCAAATCATTCAGGATAACATTGCGAGGTCGGCGATGTATGGCGGCGCCATCTCGTCGAGGGGTCCGAGGTACTGCCCTTCCGTCGAAGACAAGATCGTGAAGTTTCCCGACGCTGACAGGCACCAGCTCTTTCTCGAGCCGGAGGGACACGACACGTCCGAGCTTTATGTAAACGGCCTGTCGACCTCTCTGCCGGCACCGGTGCAGCTCGAGATCCTGCGATCCGTTCGCGGCTTAGAAGAGGTCAGGATGAATCGGGCAGGCTACGCCATTGAGTACGACTACTACCCACCGACGCAGCTCGATTCATCGCTCCAGGTGAAATCGATACGCGGTCTTTTTTTCGCGGGTCAGATCAACGGCACCACTGGCTACGAGGAAGCCGCCGGACAGGGGCTCGTAGCTGGGTTGAATGCCGCTCTCGCCACACAGGAAAGGCCGTCACTCGTTCTGGGGAGAGAGACCTCCTACATCGGTGTATTGATCGATGATCTCGTTACCCGTGGAGTGGACGAGCCATATCGTCTTTTCACGTCGAGATCTGAGTTCCGACTCACAGTTCGGCAGGATAATGCACTCAGACGTCTCGGATCCATTGGTACGACGCTTGAGATTTACACCGATCTCGAAAGGGAAACGATCGAGACCCGACTCCAGCACGAGGATTCCGCATTACGCCTTGCCGCGAGTACAAGCATACAGCCCGCTGAAGCAGCACCGGTGCTTGCATCCGCGGGCAGCTCGGATCTTTCACACGCGATGAGGATCGTCGAAGTGGCACGGCGCCAGAATGTTGCACTCCAGGCACTCTTCGAGGCTGTCGGCATAGGATTGGATCTGGACGGCGAAGCGCTGGTAACGGCGGATCTCGAGATCAAGTACGCTGGATACTTCGAGCGGGAGAGAGTTCAGGCCGACCGTATGAAGCGCATGGGTGACTTTTCTCTCGACGCCGACCTCGTCTATGAAGAAATGCAATCGCTCTCCTTCGAGGCTCGGCAGAAGCTCGGTGCTCTCAAGCCGCGCTCGCTCGCGCAGGCATCGCGCGTTCCGGGTGTGAGTCCCAGCGATCTGCAGAATCTCGTCATCGAGATCGAGAAGCGCCGACGGCTCGTCGCTAGGCCGTAGCTTCGAGCCGTGTCGAGCTCCATTGAACGAGCAATACGGCGGTCGCAATCAGAGTTCCGCCGGCCAGTGTCGTCAGCGTCAGCTGATCGTGGAGCACCAGCACACCTAGAATCGCGGTGAAGAAGGGCTCCACAGTCGCGATGATCGCTGTCCTTACGGGGCCTAGTACCGCCAGACCTTTGATGAGGGTCGAAAAGGCGATGACGGTAGAGACGAGAGCGAGCAGGAAGATATTAGCCCAGACAGGAGCTCCATCAGGCAGATAGAGATTGCCGGTAAACAGCGCCGCCAGAATGAAAGAAACCGCCGCTCCGGCTACCAGGAGAAAGGTCGCGAGCAACGCCGGAACATCAGCTTGTGCGTGCTCCAGCGCAGGCAAATAGACCGAGTACAGAAGCGCGGACGCCAGAGCCAGCCCGACTCCAATCGGATTCAGCTTTTCCGCCGTGGGAGCTCCAACCATTACGGTCACGCCGAGCAGCGCCATCGAAAGAGCTATCACACGAATCAGCGTGAGTCTTTCGGTTCGCCGAACAGCAGCCAGCAGTGCTACCCACGCTGGATAGGTATAGAACAGAAATGCCAATGGTCCGACGGAGATGTACTCGAGCGCATACAGACTTGCGTAGGTGATCAGTGCCTGTCCGATTCCACCGATCAGAAGAAGCTGAATGATCCCCGGTCCCGGAATTGATCCGAGCTGGCGGAGCTGGGCGATGCCGGCGAGCAGGATCGCTCCGAGTACGTATCTCCAGGCCATCGCGGTCAGAAGGGGAACACCGGTGCCGGTAATGAGGAGAGTCAATACCGAGATCGAGCCGAAGCTCAACGCCGAAATGACGATGAGGAGCGTTGCAGGCCCGATCGATGCTGTTGGAGGGCGCATTCGGGCCAATGTAGTCGCAGTAGATGCTCGCGGCTATTTTACGGACGTTCAAATAGCTCAACGCTTTGCCTCCATTCGTGTGCAAGGCACAGATCCATGGACGTCTTTCGTTAGTGCTACTCACTTCAATTAGAGAGATACCAATGCAGACGAAGCTCGCAATCGTTGGATTAGTGGTTTTAGCGCCACTAACCAGCCATGCACAAGACAGTCGGACGGCATTTGAGCCAGTTCCGCAGATTGCCGTCGTGGGAAGACATGAATTGAAGGTTTCTCCTGACCGCGCGACGATTCAGATCAGCGTCCAGACCCGCGGCACAACCGCGGCTGCTGCGGCCGCACAGAACGCAACCAAACAACAGGCCGTTCTCGCTGCTCTTCAAGCTCTCGGACTGAGCAACGACCAGCTCTCGACGATCAATTACAGCGTGTATCCCGAGCAACGCTACGAACCGAACAAAGAGCCGGTGATCGTGGGCTACAATGTCACCAATACCATTCTGGCCGATGTACGGAGACTGGATCAGGTCGGCCCGGTAATCGATGCAGCGCTCTCGAATGGCGCCAACATGATTACCTCACTTCAGTTCTACGCTTCGAATACTGAGTCGGCCCGCAGAACCGCCATTGCGGGAGCAGTCGCGAAGGCCCGCGCGGATGCGGAGGCAGCGGCAAAGGCAGCCGGGGGAGCTCTCGGGACACTCCTTGAGATCAACATCGGCGCATATTTCCCTCCTCCTCCACGTCCACTGATGATGGTCCGTAAAAGCGCCGCGATAGCTCAGGCTGATACGCCGATCAACCCCGGAGAGGAGATCCTTTCCGTCGAGGTAAGTACCCGCTGGAGATTCATCTCCGCCAGATAGGCGCGTATTTCCACGTGGAACATTGACGTTGTGTTCCACGTGGAAACCTCCCCTTCCTTGGGGTAGATTACGCGCTTCTCCTCAACGGCGTGTCGTGTCGAGAGTCATCGCAATCGCAAATCAGAAGGGCGGGGTCGGTAAGACCACTACCGCTGTAAATCTCGCTGCCAGTCTCGCAGCCGCCGAACAGCGGACTCTTCTCATCGATGCGGATCCCCAGGGGAACGCGACGAGCGGAGTAGGACTCCAGAAGGAAAGCGTACCTCTCACGCTCTACGATGTCCTGGTCGGTAACTCCGACCTGGGGTCCGCTCGCCAGACGAACATTCAATTCGGAAAGCTGGATGTCGTAGGCGCCACTCCCGATCTTGCAGCGGCGGAACTCGAGCTGGTCGACAGGCCGGATCGTGATCACGTCATGCGCGAGGCAGTCGAATCCCTTCGGGAAGAATACGACTACGTGATTATCGACTGTCCACCCTCTCTCGGACTGATCACGATCAACATGCTTGCCGCCGCTGATGCGCTGCTCATCCCACTCCAGTGCGAGTATTACGCACTCGAGGGTCTGTCACAGCTTCTCAATACAGTCCATCGAGTCCAGCACAGCGCGAACGAAAAGCTGGGGATCGATGGCGTTCTGCTCACGATGTACGATTCGCGTCTCAATCTATCGCGACAGGTTGCGGAAGACGCGCGGGAGTATTTTGGCCGGAAGGTGTTCCAGAATGTGGTGCCCAGGAATGTCCGGCTAGCAGAAGCACCAAGCTTCGGCAAGCCGATCATCCTCTACGATGTCGCTTCCGTGGGAGCGCAGGCATATATGAATGTCGCGAAGGAGCTCATCGAGAGAATCGCACAGGGAGAAGACAATGGCCGCTGAAAAGCAGCCGCGACGGCTGGGCAGGGGGCTCGAAGCACTCTTCGGCAGCGGAGGTGGACTCCCCTCGAGTGATGAGGGTGCCCTCAAGATAATCCCAGTCAGCCAGATCGTCCGAAATCCCTTCCAGCCCCGGAAGGAGTTCAACGCCGAGGAGTTGGAGGAGCTTCAGAAGAGCCTGAAAGCCAGTGGACTCCTCCAGCCGATAACAGTTCGCCGACGGTCGGGAAAAGACGGGTTCGAGCTGATCGCCGGTGAGCGCCGATTGCGGGCTGCTGCCAAGCTAGGCTGGAAAGAGATACCAGCCATCATCAAGGAGATCGACGACAAGACGATTCTCACTCTCGCGCTCGTCGAGAACCTCCAGCGAACAGATCTCAACCCGGTCGAGGAAGGGGAGGGTTACTACAAGCTCTCACACGATTTTGGGATGACTCAGCAGCAAATCGCTGAGACCGTAGGGAAGGACAGGACTACGGTCGCGAACATGCTTCGTGTCCTTCAGCTACCCGAGGGCGTGCGGAAGCTGCTACAGGAAGGAAAGCTGACGATAGGACACGCCAAAGTACTACTGGCTCTGGAAGACCCCGAAAAAATCGCGAGCCTGGCTCGCGAGATCATTACCGACGGTCTGACGGTGAGAGAGCTCGAGCGCCGGCTGCGTGAAGCAGTAGGGCCTCAGAACGGGAAACGCGCCGGTCGGCCGAGAAAGGCTGATCATCGCTCGCCAGAGGTCAGGCGAATTGAGGACCGTCTCCGGCGCTTCCTCCAGACCGATGTCACCGTAAGTGTTGGTCAGAACGACCGCGGCACGCTGACGATTCAGTTTTATTCCGCCGATGACCTGGATCGACTCTTTGAGTTATTGGAGGTTCCGGAGTAATCAACAGAATTGTCAACCTGGCTGTAACTTATTGTGCAACATGATGTTAGCAATTTAGCAACTATAGTGAAAGACAGCTTCTCCACACAAATATTGCGGCTAATTCGCAATGACGATGGACCGTATGGCGACACTTCAAGAATTGGCGAGATACACGGATGACCTGCTCGACACCTCGGGGACCCCTGACTACCCCAATGCCCTGAATGGAATTCAACTCGCGAACGAGAAACCAATCTGCGGCATCACTGCGGCAGTTGACTTCTCGATCCGCACGATCAGAGGCGCTATCGAGAAGGGGGCGAACCTTCTGATAGTTCATCACGGGATGTTCTGGGCCGGGTTGCAGCCGATTACCGACGCAACCTACACGAAGCTACAGCTGCTGATGGAGCACGACATCGGAGTCTACTCGTCGCATCTGCCTCTCGATCGCCATCCATCCGTCGGGAATAACGCGCTTCTCGCCAAAGAGCTCGGTCTCGAGCCGACAGAACCGTTTGCCCGGTACAAGAGTATTTTCGTCGGCACGTCGGGCTCCGCTGACGTGGAAACGAGCACACTAGCACAACAGGCACGCCAATTCGCGAAGAGTCACGGTGGCGATATCCGCACCACTCCGATCCCGAATGGTAGACGGACAAAGAAGTGGGCAATTTGTACCGGCGCGGGTGCATCAGCTGAGACTCTGGAAGAAGCAGGAGCAATGGGCGTAGACACGCTGATCGTGGGAGAGGGAGCCCACTGGACGGCGGTGCATGCCGAAGAGCGTGACCTGGTGATCATATACGCGGGGCATTACGCGACAGAAACACTCGGAGTCCGTGCGCTTGCACAGCATCTCGGAGAAAGGTTCAATATCCCATGGAGTTTTGTCGACGCGCCGACCGGGTTGTGAGCAGTTGCGTCTGAGCTCGACTCTTCTCGTCAGCAATCTGTGTACGCACTTCTCCACCTCACTCGCCACTGGCCTGGCGCTGTCCGCTCGAGCAGTCCGAGCTTCCCCCCATCGTTGTACTCCACGTTGACGATCACTGCCGGACGTCTCGAAGGTCCGATCGCAACTACCGCTAGAACTTCCGTTGCCTGTGCTGTCTCCTCGGCGCCGGCAATCCGACTGTAGTAAGCGACATTGTAATTTCCGCCCGACCCGGCTGGGCGTTCTCCGATGATAAAGAGATGCTCGAGCCTGGGGTTTGCCTCTTCGTTCACCGTGCGCACGACATCAGCGATCATGCCATCGATGGAATCCGTTCGAAAGGTGTACGCCGAGCGAACCCTGAACGGCAGTCCGCGAAAGGTAGGATCCGAAGCGGCAGGAAGCGTCGCAGCATTTTGAGCAATCGTGGCGGCAAGTGTTGAAGAATCGGCGCTCGACATTGTCTCTATCGAATCGAGTCTGATCGCCGAGACGCGGTCATGCTCGAACCCTACTCGCCAGCCCGAATGAGGCGATTGCAATCTTGCCACGGGCCACGCTTTGCAGCCCCGTTCCGCGGCTGCGCCCTGCACCGGTGAGACGAGAGTGGGCGACCCGATTACTCCGCTCCTTCCGAACAGATCGACGATGAGCTGTGGCAGCTGAGGAGCCGACTCCTCGAGAAATGACATTGTGCTATCGGTTATTTCCGGGAGCACGATCGCAGCACTATCATCACTGTCGCCCCTCGATACGATCATCACCGGTCCCGCATCCGAGTCCCAGTTCGTGCTGCTGGCTGGCCCGGAAGGAAAAACCGGCGGGAGGGCCGCTTGCGTCGAATCAGTCGCATCTTGCCCTTCATCACCGCACGCGACGAGAGCTAGGAAAAGCAGGATCTTGCGGCCAACACCAGCACGATTACTGGCCATAGGAAGTAATCTGTCCGTCGTGAATACCAGCGTCGAGAGGGCGGTTCCTACGGCTGTGTGACCATACGTATCCGAGTGCTGCATTCGCGGATGCAGAATCCGATGTACCAGGTCCTTTCCCTGAGAGTAAAATGACCGACTCGGCTGCTCACGGCGGTGATTTACAGCATTTCCAGTTACATCTTCGTCTCGAGCCAGTTTTTTCCCACCCCCAGATCGACGACAAGCGGGACAGAAAGCTCGGCCGCGTGTTCCATCTCCTGTTTCACCAGCGCCTGAACCTTATCCAGCTCTTCCGGAAGAACCTCGAACACGAGCTCGTCGTGAACCTGGAGAAGCATCCTGCTCTCCAGCCCAAGTCGTGTGAGCGCATCGTCAATTCTGATCATCGCGATCTTGATCAGATCGGCTGCCGAGCCCTGAATAGGTGAGTTGGCCGCTGTTCTTTCGCCGAATGCGCGGATAGTGAAATTCCGCTCCCGCAGCTCCGGGATGTAGCGCCGCCGTCCGAAGATCGTCTGCACGAATCCGTGCTCACGGGCGAACGCCACCATGGAGTCCAGATAGTTGCGTACGCCTTGAAAGCGCTCGAAATAACGCGCGATGAATTCCTTCGCCTCCGCGTGCTCTATGCCAAGCTGGCGGGACAGCGCGTGCGGGCCCTGTCCATAGATGGTCGCGAAGTTGATGGTCTTGGCGCGACTGCGCATTGTACTCGTCACTTCAGCCAGGGGAACGTCGAAGATCACCGCCGCTGTTTGTCTGTGGATGTCGCTGCCCGCCCGGAATGCCTCGACGAACGCTGAATCACGTGAGAGATGCGCCAGCAGCCGAAGCTCGATCTGCGAATAATCAGCTGCGAGAAGCACCCAGTTTTGCCGGGGAATGAAGCCGCGGCGGATGTCACGGCCCAGCTCGCGACGGATCGGGATATTCTGAAGATTCGGATCGCTGGAAGAGAGCCTCCCCGTGCTGGCGACGGTCTGGTTGAACGAGGTGTGCAGTCGTCCGGTTTTAGGGTTGACCAGCCGAGGCAGTGCATCGAGGTAGGTGCTCTCGAGCTTGGACAGCTCTCTGTATTCCATGAGGCGGGTCGGAAGCACGTGGCCCGCTTCGGCTAGTTCTTTCAGCACGCTGGCATCAGTTGACGGACCCGTGCTGGTCTTCTTGATGATTGGAAGATTCAGCTTTCCAAACAGGATCTCTCTAAGCTGTGGATTCGAATTGATGTTGAACTCTGTTCCCGCGGCTTCGTAAATCTGTTTTTCAACTGCTTCCCGCTCTGTCTGGAATCGCTGTTTCAGCGATGCAAACCAGAGCAGGTCGATGGCGATTCCCGTCCACTCCATCTTCGCCAGAACATCGATGAGCGGAATTTCCACGCCGTCGAGGAGACGTGTAAGCTCGTGCGATTCCAGTTGTGGCTCGAAAACCCGGCGAAGCCGAAGCGTCATGTCGGCTTCCTCACATGAATAATCCCGCGCTGCTTCAACCGGACATTCGTCGAACGGAATTGATCCCCTACCCTTTCCGCACAAATCCGTTTGGGAGGTCATGGTGTGCTCGAGGAATTCCAGCGCCAGCACGTCGAGACCATGGGAGCGCCGGCCAGGATCCAGCACATAGCTCGCCAGCATAGTATCGAAGTCGAGGCCGGCAAGGTTCACCCCTGCACACCGCAGAGAAAGAAGATCGTACTTTCCGTTCTGTGCGGTCTTTCTGATGGAGGGATCTTCCAGCAGACTCCGGAGAGGCGCCATCTCAGGAGAATCGAGAGAGGGAAGGTTCCTGATGCTGGTTGGCCTGTTCGCCTGCAGCATCCTGGCAGCGATACCGATAGGATCAGCGCTGCTCTTCTTCTTTTTCGTGTTCGAGTCCGGAAAAACCTCATCCCCGGCACGAATCAGCCCACGGTCTCCGGGCGCATCGGTGGCAGACCGATCCCCTGCGGTATCCACGAGCAGTTCTCCCTGCTGTATTTTCGGCAGCCTGTGGCGCAGGGGAAAATAGTAAGCCTCTCCTTCACCGACGGCGATTGATATCGAGATCAGAGATGACCGAAGAGGGTCGATAATCTTCGGGCTGTCGGAATCGATGAGGGTCTCAGTATCGACAGCGATGACTCCCGCCTTCCGTGCACGGTCGATTGCGTACCCGAGACGCTCAACTGTATCGATGGTGACGTACTCGAACTGCTTCCTGGGCTGTTGCTCGACGGGTGCCTGTACAGCCGTGTCCTTCGCGAGCGAATGGAACTCCAGCTCCAGAAAGAGATCGCGAAGTCGTTGATAGTCCGGCTGCTTTATCCGCAGCGATTCGAGATCGAAAGGAACCGGTAAATCGGCTCGGATTGTTACTAATTCCTTCGACAGACGGGCGTTGTCCGCATGCTCGAGCAGTGCCTCGCGAGGGCGCTTCTTCGTGATTTCCCCGGCGTGCGCAAGGATCGACTCCAGGTGGCCGTACTGCTTGACGAGCTCACACGCTGTCTTGTCGCCTATTCCCCGCACTCCCGGGATGTTGTCAGACGAATCGCCGACTAGTGCCAGATAGTCGGTAACGAATTCCGGCGCGACGCCAAGGCGCTCCTCGGCATTTTCGATCCCGACCCAATGCTCTTCGACGTTGGCCGGTCCGCCACGGCCAGGGTTGAGAAGCCACACTCCCGGCTTCACAAGCTGTTGAAAGTCCTTGTCGCCCGAGACGACGACAGCGTTGACACCGGCTTCCACACTTCTCGCCACCAGCGTGCCGATGACGTCATCAGCTTCGTAACCAGGCAGCGACAGAATGGGGATCTGGTACGCATCGAGCATTTCACATATCCGCTCCATTCCGCGGTCGAAATCGGACTGAAGTTCTTCTGTCAGCTTCTCGCGAGTCGCCTTGTAGGCGGGATACCGCTCGTGCCTGAAGGAGAGACCGGAATCGTGTACCCAGCCAAGATAGTCCGGCTGGTGCCTGGTGATGAGCCGCTGAAGAAAGTTCGCAATGCCCCAGCTCGCCGAGGTATTCTCACCCTTGCTGGTGGTAAGAGGCCGTGAGATCAGCGCGAAGAATGCCCGATAGATGAGGGCGTAGCCATCAACTAGAAACAGTCGTGGGCTTTCGGGAGCTTTCATGAAGTCAATATAAAACGCCCCCGTCAGCCACGAGCATGATGAGAGTGTTTCTGGATTACCGGATTTTCACGATCGAGAGCACGCGCTATTTACCTCAGTTGTCGCCGCGCATTGAGCGAGAGAAACTCCCTCTCACTTGCTCTAGTCAGCCTCCAGCGCCCTGTCTCCTCGTAGAAAACGAGCTGGCTGTTGTATTGGCGATATGGCCAGATCTGCAGGCGCGCCGTCGGCGAGACCTGTGTGGGAGAAAAGGTCTGGTTCACATTCCGTTCGATGACCTGGTCGGGCTCACCAAGGGCGACGAAGACCATGCCTCGGTCGGAAAGCCAACCCGGGTTGCGGTCGACCCGGAATTGCGCGTTCGCCTGCTGGATCCGGCCGAAATACGCCTGCATCTCTTCGTTGGTCGTTGTTTCCGGTATCGGATCAGTGGCACGCAGAAACTCCGCCCAGATAGTCGCTCGTCTCTCGAGAGGTGCTCCACGCAGGGCATTCAACCGGGAGGCGCTTGCAAAGAACCGCAGGTACCCAAGCATGTCCTCGAACGACATAAGCGGAATGTCTTCACCGAAGCTTACGAAGAGGGGAGCGCTGGCACTGTCGGGCGTATCACGCCGGGTAAAGGAGACATTCGCTATTCCGATGCCGACGGCCGATATCGGTACGTTGACGATACCGTTGAAGAGCGCGCCATTACGCGCCAGAATGATGGAATCCCGCCACAGCCGGATACCCTTGTCATTACGGACAGCGTAATCCACGGGAAGCCGGATCCCGGAGCCATAAGCTTCCACGTATATCGCGACGGTGCTGTCACGCCCAAATACGGCGCTCGATCGCGGGCTTGCGAGCAGCTGCGGAGTCGAGTCCAGGGTCGACCTGCCTCTCGCCTCGTAGACGAGAATGGGAATCGAAAGCCGGCCTGCCGCGAGTGTTGGTACCACGACCGATACCTGTTGCGTCGCGCTCTTCGAGCCGCCTATATCGCGCACCGCTGCTGACAGCACGTACGCGCCAGGAGGAACACGAAGAAAGTGCTGGAAAATGATGCTCTCATCCGTCCGGTTGATCTCTCTGAACGAGCCTACTCGGACGATTTCCACGGCATTGGTACTCGCGGCCTCGAAGGTTCCCCGGGTAAGAGAGAGCTTGACCTCATAAGGAGCACGATATCTGTCGCCTTCCCTCGTGAAAGTAAGAGCACGGTTAGGGATCGAGATGCTTACGAGGACCAGAGTCGTATCAGCGGATGCTGTCGCGAAAGAAGAGACCTTGCCGACAAATGCTAGCGGGTTAGGAGCAGCCATAAGACCGATCTGACGGTATAGCTCACTCACATCAGCCGCTGCACCGCCTTCCTGCGGGAGAATACGTGGGGTTTCGGATCCGACACGAGGTGTTGCGCACGCACTGGCCAGAGCAGTGCTAAGCAACAGCAGGTAGCGCTCAATAGGAGTCAGCATGAGTCGTTAATACCCTATCCGGTCTTGTCAGTTTCTATTAGCTTCGCGGCGTGGCTCGAGATCAGCTGGTCGGCACTTCCATAGCTGGCTATACCATCACGAAAGAGGTCGGTGAAGGCGGTACTTCCGCTGTGTATCTGGCCCGACACCCCAATCATGGCACTGTAGCACTCAAAGTGCTACGGGAAAAACTGCGTCAGGATAAGACAGCGGTTGCCCGCTTTGTCCGCGAAGCAAAGTATGGTGCACGGGTCAAACACCAGAACGTCGTGGACACAATCGAGATTGGCCAAGCGGAGAACGGCCTCCATTTTCTGGCCATCGAATGGGCAGAGGGTGAGATCCTCGAGCGTTATGCCAGGCAGAATGCCCCGTTGGCCAGAGACGAGGTGGCGACGATTGTCTCGCAGATTGCAACCGGAGTCCAGGCGGCACATGACGCGGGTATCGTCCACCGCGACCTGAAGCCGGAGAACGTGATGTACGATCCGAACACGAGACGCGTGAAGCTCCTCGATTTCGGGATTGCGACAGACACGCAGGCTTCGGGAGACGAGCGTCTTACCCGAGCAGGATTCTTCGTCGGCACGCTCATGTACATCGCGCCCGAGGCTTTGTCGGGCGAGATCGTCACGGTAGCTGCCGACCAGTACAGCCTCGCCACGATCGCCTATTTCCTGCTGACGCGTTGTCTGCCGTACACCGCCAAAGCGCCACGTGAGATGTTCACCCAGCTCCTGACCATGCCTCCCATCCCACTCCGGGATGCGGGGGAAGCGCTGCAGTTCACGCCCGCGCTGGATACTACCGTGATGCGAGCCCTCTCACGCTCCCCGACCCAGCGTTATCCGAGTGTAGTAGCCTTTGCCAATGCGTTCCAGGAAGCTGCGAGCGTCTCACCCGATCAGCCGAGAATGATCGACAAGTTCAAGGATCTACTTAGACGCAGTAGATAGATCGCTCGGATCGACCGGCAGCCAGAGCGTAAAGTTAGATCCTTTCCCAAGCTCGCTCTCCAGCTCGACCATTCCGCCAATCAGGCCCGCAAGCCGCCGCGAGATCGCGAGACCCAGGCCCGTCCCACGTGACGCTGAGTTACCACGAGGGCCGGCATCTACCTGCTCGAACTCCTCGAAGATCCTCCTCTGGTCAGCCGGATAAATGCCAATTCCGGTATCGATCACCTGAATGCCTATCCACGGATTGGTCGGATAGGAGAGAC
This sequence comes from uncultured Gemmatimonadaceae bacterium, assembly GCA_964391175.1. Taxonomy (GTDB): domain Bacteria; phylum Gemmatimonadota; class Gemmatimonadetes; order Gemmatimonadales; family Gemmatimonadaceae; genus UBA4720. Next base: position 32,270 of record CAYMKQ010000003.1, read on the forward strand.
GCTCTGGTGAAGCTGGTCCGCTGTCGGGGAGAGAATCTACCAGGCGCGTGCGAATCACGATGCTGCCTTCATTCGTGTACTTGATTGCGTTCCCGAGAAGATTCATGAGGATCTGACGGAGGTGAGTCGGGTCCGTACGGATTCGCGGTAGCGCCGCTCCCATCACCAGCGAAAGACTGAGCCCCTTCTCACTCACTAGTGATTCGATCTCGCTCGCAACATCGAGAACGAAAGGACGCAGATCGATCGTTTCGGTATGTATCTCGAGGCGACCCGCTGCCATCTTCGCAAGATCGAGGACCTGGTCGACGAGATGACGGAGATGATTGGCCGAAGCTTCGATGCGCTCGACGGGCTTCACCTGCCGCGGAGCCAGCTCGCCATATACGCCTTCACGAAGAAGGTCCACAAATCCGACGATTGCATTCAACGGCGTCCTTAGCTCATGGGATACGTTGGCGAGAAATTCGCTCTTCATCCGATTGACGCGAAGAAGTTCCGACGACAACCGTTCCAGCTCTTTCGAACGTTCCACCAGACTGCGTGCCTGACGACGCTCGTGACGCAGAACGAGTGCAAGGCCCAGTACAGTCGCTAGCGATATTATCCAGACAACGAGTCCTGTCCACTGATCAAATCGCAGCTGCGGAAGAGTGTGCATTGACTCCAATCATATGAGTCCCTAACCTCTCGCACCATGACCGATCGCTCGGCGTTAATCACACTCCTTGCCGACCGTTCCACCCAACGTGGCCAGTTCATGCTCGCATCAGGAAAGACGTCCACCGTATACATCGATGCGAGACTGACAACGATGAGTCCGGAAGGTCTGTCACTCATCGGTCCAATCGGTTTGGCCACACTACGACAAACGGGCTGGCTGGTCGATGCGGTCGGCGGTCTTACATTAGGCGCCGATCCGATCTCCTATGCAATCAGTTACGCAAGTGCTCTGTCGGACAATCCGTTGAGAGCGTTCACTGTGCGCAAGGAGGCAAAGGCTCACGGAACTGGCAAGCTCGTGGAGGGGCCTTTCAGTCCGGGGGATCGAGTTGTAATCGTCGAGGACGTGATAACCACTGGCAGCTCTGCCTTGCGAGCAGTTGAAGCAGTGCGTCAGGCACAGGGCATCGTGACGGGAGTCCTGGCCCTCGTCGACCGGGAAGAAGGAGGACGGGAAGCGATCGAGAAGGTCGGTCTCGCTGTCGTGAGCCTTGTGCGCGCAAGCGAGATCGTCGAAACGTTCAGGACTTAGAAGCTTCGCTCCGTTTCGGCTTGGGAATCCAGCCAGGATAAGCTGCGGAAGGTCGAAAGACCAGGAGCACTTCCACGTATGGAAGAATGAGCTCGGTTCTGAAGAACTGCAGCATGCCCTGTCCATCATACATGCTCCGAAACTTCACAGGTGACATTCTCATCACTGTCCGGACGTGCCGGCCAAAGCTCTGCGGCGAAGAGTAATCCAGGTGGTTCGCTACTCTCGCTACTGACAACCCCGGATTCTCGAACAGCCGAGCCGCTCGGATGAGCCTGGCCAGTGAAAGGTATCGCTTCGGTGCCGGCAGTTTGGCCCGAAAGAACCGACTCATCAAAGTGCTAGGCAGGATATTCAGGTGGCGGGCGAGCTGTCTGACAGTCGAGATTCTTGGAGAGGAATCGAAGAGAAGCTCAAAGAACCGCCAGCAGTCCTTGGATACTCCCGGGAGATCGAGACTGATCTGAGCAAGAGCTGAGCGCTGCAGGTCGTTGGAGCCTTGGGATGCGATGAGATTTCTCAGGGTTTGCCATCCGGCCGGCAGTCTGGCATCAACCAGAGTCCGAATACCCAGCTGTCCCAGAGCGAGCGTCGAGTGGGGCGTAGAATTCTGGGTCTCGGTGAGCAGTGCGACAGCGGGTATTCTTGGAAACTCTCTCACCATGGCGGCGACCCGCGCTGAGCTCTGAGATCCGTAGCGAGTAACCGAGATGAGGACCAGGCTCGCCCTCTGCTGCCGGAGATCACAGAGAACTTCCTCGAGTGACTCGCGGTGCAGAGCGTCACACAGTCCGTGGGCGGCGGCATCTACCCTTGACCTCTCGAGCGGAGTGAGCATCGTTGATACAGGAGTCCGCATTCCGGTGCGCTTCAGATTGGACGACATGGCATTCTCACGGTTGGTGGTTGCTGACCTCCACCGACAAGAATAGAGGCGCCCGTCAGATAGGCGTCACGGTTTCCGCACGCACGTGGAGAGAGGGTATTCCTCGTTTGTCATTCCCAGTATATTTCGACGAGCAATCGGTCGGGCGATCGCGTGTTAAGTATCCCTTGTGATACTTAATTCGAGGAAAGTCCGGGCTCCATTGGACAGACCGCCAGGTAACTCCTGGGCACAGGTGGCGAGAGCTGCCTATGTGACGGAAAGTGCCACAGAGAACAGACCGCCATCTCAGGGTGGCAAGGGTGAAACGGTGGGGTAAGAGCCCACCGCGTTCGTGGCGACACGTACGGCACGGCAAACCCCGGTCGGAGCAAGGCCAAATATGCGGCGAGAGGAGTCCACCTCGATCAAGACACCGCGGGTAGGCTGCTAGAGGGCATGGGCGACCATGCTCGTAGACAAATGATCGTCCGGACCACGCAAGTGATCCGACAAAACCCGGCTTATAGACCGATTGCTTGCAATCTGACGACCTCCGACGAAGCTTCGTCGGAGGTCGTTTGCCTTCCTGTCGAGATTGACCGGGGATTATGTGAAAGCCTCGTTTAGAAATCGGGCCCGGTGGCTTCCAACCCTTTTTGTACTAGCCTGTGCCGGCTCGCGAGCTCCATCTCCAGGAACATCAACGACAACACCTGACCAATCAGGGGTCCGGCCATCTACAATCCCGGGTTCGCCAGGTGGTCCGTGGAGCTTCAGCCTTTCGACCGGAATCCATGCTTACCGCATCTCCAGAACTGCGTTAATCACGAGCGGCTCTGATTTGGCCACTCACCAAGAAGCCTCGAGCAATATCACTCATGAGGTTTTGACGACCGAGCCGTCCGAGGAGGGTGAGGGAATCAGCTTCAGGGCGGTGGTCGACACGTTCACGCTGGCAACTCAGGGTCTGATCGGAGCGGCACAACCGGTTCAGCTCCCAATTCGGTTATCCGGTACACTCAGTGCAGCCGGATTGACAATCAACGAACGAGATTCGGCCGGGAGCTGCAATCCCGTTAATTCGATAATTACAACCGATCTCTACAATCTCCTGGAGAGTTTCCCATCACAGCTTTCCAAGGGAATGACATGGCGTGACTCAGCAGAAACCAAAGGATGTCACGGCGCTATCCCCACGATGACACAGACTGTCAGCACATTTGTTGTGTCGGCAGGAATTATTTACGAGCGTGAGCCTTTACTGGCTGTCCAGAGGAGCGATACCTCTCGAGCTCATGGCGAAGGAGCTCAGGGACAGCATCGAATTGCGATAGAAGGCACGGGAACGGGGAGTGCTCTTTACTATCTCGATTTAACGAGCGGCAGAATCGTTCGGTTGACGACGGATTACAGCATCCGCATTTCAATCACTGCCTCAGGACGAGTGTATCCGTTCACTCAGAATCTGAAGCAGGAGTTCGTGCTGGTCCGTTAGTCTACGAGCCGTAACGGCATGACAAGACACATATAAGACGCCGGGTCTTTCCACCCTTCCGGCTCTATCGTCGCCGCTCGTTCAGGAGCCTTGAACGTCATACGTACTTCATCAGTCGGGATGTATCGCAGAATTTCCAGGAGATAGCTCGCATTGAAGCCAATATCGAGCTGGTCGCCTGTGTAGCGAATAGGTAGCTCATCCTGAGCTTCACCCAAATCTGGCGTCTGGACGCTGAACTTGAGCATTCCCGAATTGAAGGACAGTCTGATTCGATGCGTCTGATCGGAAGCGATCACTGACATTCTCTTCAGCGCGCTGGTCAACGCGAGCTTGTCAGCAATTGCCACCCTATCGTTGTCCTTCGGGATGACTTGCTCATAATTCGGATATGGACCTTCGATGAGGCGAGTGAAGACCGCGGTAAACGGTGATCTGAAGCCGATATGATTATCGCCACGTGCAATCTCGAGCTCTTCCTCCGCCGGAAACAGTCGTCTCACCTGCTCCAGTGCTTTTGGTGGAACAATCAGATCACCAGAAGGAGCATTTGTCGAATCGATCGCCATTTCCATCTTCGCCAGACGGTGTCCATTCGTAGCGACCATTCGCATTCTCTCCGGCCGTAATTCCCATAATACACCGTTGAGAATCGGCCTGCTCTCCTCACCCGAGACTGCGAAGGCTGTATGAGAGATCAGCTGTTGCAGATCTCCAGAATGAATCCTCCAGCTTTCATTGAACCGGACAGATGGAAATGTCGGAAATTCATCACGTGGCAGGCCGAGCAGCTTAAATCGTGAGCGCCCGCATTCAAGAGTGACCCGCTGCTCTCCAACCGCACTAATCTTCACCGGAGCTGGAGGTAGCTCACGCGCGATTTCAGTGAGCTTCTTAGCCGGAATTGTTACCGCACCAGCTACATCCACATCAGCTGAGACTTCCGTGCTCACGGCAATATCCAGATCGGTCCCGGATAGTTTAATCCCTCTATCGGTCGTCTCGAGAAGAATGTTCGCAAGCACTGGAAGAGTTGTCTTCGCCGGGATGCTGGCAGCTACTGCACCCAGGCCTTCCTGAAGCTTTTCGCGAGAGATCGTGAAGCGCATCCCTTCCCCTGTTGTTGAGTTCAGGTGAGGTACTAGTAGCTATCTAGGAGAGATTCAACCTAGTAGTCGCAGTAGGTACTGTGGAGTGATGTGTAGATGGTCTAAGTTATGACTGGAGCGGGGTTTCCGCTATGCTATTTAATGTGTGCTCCACGTCGATAACAAGGGATCTGTGAGGAGGCTGTATCCTTTTCAGACAGGGATGGATATTTCCACATTTCTTTGGTGAGAGGAGCCAAGGCTTTCCAACATTACCCGAATACGATTGATGCGACCTTTGAGATCAGGACTCTGGGCGATGTTTTGGTGAACCTTTTCGAGACTGTGAATTACAGTGGAGTGATCACGTCCACCAAAAGCATTTCCGATTTCTACGAGCTGAGTAGCTAGGAGCTCTCTCGTTAGGTACATGGCAATCTGACGCGGGGTGGTAAGAGTCTTCGTTCTGGTTTTTGATCTAAGCCCATCAACTGTGACACCCCATTCTTTGGCAACTGCCTGTTGAATCACGAGAACAGTGAGAGGCGCATCTCCATTCTCCTCGCCCGTGTCTATCGTTCTGAGCTTGTCACGTAAGGCTTCTCGAGCGACATCAAGAGTTATGTCCTTGTGCTTGAGCGAGGCATAAGCCAAGAGCTTGATGATAGATCCTTCCAGCTCTCGAACATTCGACCGTACATGCTCAGCGATAAAGTGAATGACATCGTCTGGAATGGTGAGCTCGAGACGATCAAGCTTTGCTTTCTGTTTTAGAATGGCAACACGGTGCTCGAAGTCCGGAAGGCTTATATCGGCGACCATCCCCCATTGGAAGCGACTGATGAGTCGCGCCTCCAGTCCTGCTATCTCTGAAGGAGGCCGGTCGCTTGTAAGCACGATCTGCCGTCCTGCCTCATATAGTGCGTTGAATGTGTGGAAGAACTCTTCCTGAGTCGTTTCCTTTCTGCCTTTGAGAAAGTGAACATCGTCAATGAGCAGCAGATCTGTCTCTCTGTATCGCCGCCGGAACTCAGCACCGGTTCGGTCCATTATCGAGCCAATCAGCTCGTTCATGAACTGCTCGGTGCCAACGTAGATAATCCGTGTATTGGGGCTACGCACCAGGGTTTCGTGTGCTACTGCCTGCATTAGGTGTGTTTTGCCCAGGCCTGTATCGCCGTAGATGAAGAGTGGGTTATAGACTTTTCCCGGTGCCTGACTGACTGCGTGTGCTGCTGCGGCAGCCAGCTCATTGGATTTGCCGATCACAAAAAGGTCGAACGTATATCTCTCGCTCAATGGCGTTGAGCTACTACTGTTCTGAGCTTGAACTGGCTTCGGTGGAGTGGGTGGAGGTGCTACGAAGAAGTCCATTTGTGATCGCTTTTTCCGCTCTTCAGGGACCCGGAATACGACGTTCAATGGGTGTCCAAGCACGATTGGCGCGTAGCTCGACAGGAGCTCGGCGTGTTTTGACTCGTTCCAGTCGGCAGTGAACTGATCCGGGGCTCCGAGGAAGAGTGTGTTCCCTTCGATAGACAGGGCTTCGGTCGGCTCGAGCCAGGCTTGGAGAGTTTGGTCGGGGAGCTCCTGGCGGGCGCGATCCAGGAGGAGTTTCCACACTTCAGAAGGACTGTGCGACATGACGCGCTACCCTAGCCCATTTATGTGGAAAAGTCAAATTGCCTGAACGCGAACTCCTTTATCTGACTTGACCTATCTTCAATGCTGGAATAGTTTTACCGGTTCTGTACCGCAACAAGATCATTACTGGCTTTCGGAGTTCTCGTAATGGGTAAGCCCACCTACCGTCCCCGTAACAAGCGCCGAATTCGTACTCATGGATTTCGGTTGCGAATGGCTACTAAATGGGGACGTGAAGTTCTTAGTCGTCGGCGAAAGAAGGGACGCAAGCGACTCACAGTCCAGTTGCCGACGAAATACGCTGGCGCGTAGCCCCCTCGGTTTTCCTCGCAGCCGCCGGCTGACGAAGGAAGCCGAGCTGGAAACGGTTAGACGTACAGGGAAGCGGATGCAAACCGAGCATCTCGAAGCTCGGGCATCTGCTTCCCTGTTGCTTCATCCACGTGTCGGCGTGGTCGTTCCGAAATACAAACAGAACACTGTTAACCGGAATAGGGTGAAGCGTCGTCTGCGAGAGCTCGCCAGGATCCGATTGCTCCCAGTGCTTGGAAGCGTCGACGTGCTTCTGCGGGCAAAGCCTGCCGCCTATAGCTCGAGCTTCGAACAACTCGCTTCCGAAGTGGATGCTGTTGCCCGGTGGGTGCCGGCAGTCGTGTCACAGCAATGATGCGAGCGATATTTATTCGCCTGATCCGCGGCTATCAGCTGGCGATATCGCCTCTGTTCCCAGCTAGTTGCCGCTACTATCCAACGTGCTCGGCCTACGCGCTCGAAGCGTTCGAGCGATATGGAGTCGTCAAGGGAATGCGGCTTACGATCGGTCGTATCCTTCGATGTCACCCTTTCCGGCCGGGCGGCTACGACCCGGTTCCCTGAATGGACAAGCGCTTTTTCCTGGCTCTCTTTCTCTCGCTGATCGTCATTGCGATTTCGCAGCTGCTATTTCCGTCGTCCAAACCGGCACCCGTTTCGCGCACCGCTCCACCCGACACTCTCATTGTTGCGACACCAGCCGCGTCGTCGACGCCTTCTGTAGCAACAAGCGGGCAAACGACAACAAGTACTCCTCTACAAACCAGGATCAGCAAGGGCTCGAAATTCGATAGTCTGGTAAGCTCGGCGGTGGTCGAGACGACGACAGTCAGTACGCCCAAGGCGATCTATAAATTCGGTAACATCGGTGCGGCACCGGTGTCGATCGTCATTCGCGGCTATGAAAACCGATCGTTATCAGGTGGACTGGTGGACCTGGCGCTTCCCGGATTCCCTCTCCTGGGTTACCGGCTGGTAACGTCGTCAGACACTGTCGATCTCAGAGCCGTACCGTTCAAGCTGACGCAAAGGAAAGATGCGAAGGGAGAGATCCTCACCTACGACGCCACGGTGAATGACCGCGCCATTTCGATCAGCTATACGATTCTTGAGGATACGACGGCCAGTTATGTCATGCATGTCAATGGCCGTGTGGCGAGTAGCCAAGGGGATGAATATGTGCTGGTGGATCTGCCCGGCACTCTGAGATCCGCGGAAGCGGATACGATCGCTGATCAGCAGAGCCTTGCGTACAGCTTCAAGCCACAGCGCGATCACGCCGGCAGCGTACTGTTCGGGAGCATGGATCCGGGAGAGCGGATACTCGAGCCCGGGCCGCTTGGGTGGATTGCCGCAAAGAACAAGTACTTCGTTCTGGGAATTCTCCCGCCTCAGAATGGCACGCTGTTCAGTGAGGTGTCACTGACTGGAGGTCCCCGAACCTCGAAAGTTGCGACAAATGCTTCAGGAACTGGTGTAATGGCGCTCCGAAACAATGCTTTTGAGTTCGATGTCTACGCCGGACCACAGGAATCACAGCGCCTCATCGGAATGGGCCGAGAATTCGATCACGTAAACCCCTATGGATGGAGTTTTCTCCAGGGCGTAGTGCATCCGATTGCATCAGAGGCGATCCGTGCCCTTCTCTGGATGCACAACCGCCTCAACCTCAGCTATGGATGGGTGCTCGTAATCCTGGGTGTCCTGATCCGCCTTGCTCTCTGGCCTCTCAACCAGACCACCATGCGGTCGAGCCTCAAAATGCAGGAGCTCCAGCCGAAACTGGCCGCTGCGCAGAAGAAGTACAAAGATCCGGTGCAGCAGCGCGAGGCGATCATGAAGGTCTATAAGGAAGCGGGTGTGAGCCCGTTCGCGGGGCTCACCGGCTGCCTGCCGGCGATGCTTCCCATGCCGATTCTGTTCGCGCTGTTCTTCGTGTTCCAGAATACGATTGAATTCAGGGGGGTTCCCTTCCTCTGGCTGCACGATATCTCGGTCAAGGATCCCCTTTACATACTGCCGCTGCTGATGGGCGCATCGATGTACATCCTCTCGTGGATTGGAATGCGTAATGCTCCTCCGAACCCCCAGGCGAAGATGATGATGTATATGTTCCCCGTGATGATGACGGTGGTGCTCCTCAACATGGCTTCGGGTCTCAACCTTTATTACACGGCCCAGAATATCGCGGCGCTCCCACAACAGTGGCTCCTGGCCCGCGAGCGTGCCAAAGCGCGCGTGGCCCGATAGGGAGATCCGATGCTGCGTGTCACGTATATTGGTCACGCAACGCTACTAATTGAGGTCGAGGGAAGCCGGATCCTTACCGACCCTAACTTCGATCCGGCTCTGGGCAAATTTCTTTCCCGCGTGAGTGCCCCGGGGATAGCGCTCACGGCATTGCCCAAGCTCGATGCCATTCTCCTCACGCACGCTCACGCGGATCACCTCTCCTTCGACTCGCTGGATGCGCTTCCGAAAGACATCCCCCTCTATGCTCCACCGGCCGTCGCCCGGTGGCTGGTGAAGCAGGGCTACCGTCACGCACTACCGATCGGGCCGGGGGACAGCGTGAACGTGAATGGCGTCACGATCCGTGCTGCATCAGCGACTCATAGAGGAAGCCGGTATGGCGTGGACCGGTGGAGAAGCGCTACCAATATGTATCTCCTTGGTACTAATAACGTGTCGTGTTTCTTTGCCGGCGATACGGCGCTGGCCTCCGACACCACTCACCTCGTGGAGAATCATCTTGTCCCGAGTGGACGTATTCTGGATCTCGCTCTTCTTCCGATCGGCCATGCGCCGTGGTGGAGACCGGGATTTCGGAAGGGACATCTCACCAGTGCCGATGCGCTTACACTTTTCGATCAGCTGAAGGCCCGTTTTCTCATTCCATATCACTGGGGAACCTTCAACCACGTGACGTCGACCGCATTCGATGCCATAGATCGTCTCCGTGCAGCGCTCGAGCACGATCCGCGTCATTCTTCGGTAAAAATTCTGGAGCCGGGAACAACGTTCGTGCTACCGACAGCGAAGTCGTGAAGCAGATAGTCCCCGCCATTCCAGTCGGGCGACTCGAAGACACTATTGTATCGCTCTCTACTCCGCCCGGCCGTAGCGCAGTAGCACTCGTTCGCCTGAGTGGGCCGGATGCGTTTGCAGTCGCTCAGAGGCATGTAATCCCGTGGGAGACCGACGCGCGCGTAACTCAGCTCTGCACGATATGGGATGCCGGTGAAGCTCTGGATCAGGCGCTTGTAACCGTTTTCCCCGGCCCCGGATCATTTACGGGTGATGATACGGTCGAGATATCTACGCACGGCGGTATTCTGGTTCCGAGCTCGATCGTCGCAGCTCTGATCTCATCCGGCGCCAGGCAGGCACTTCCGGGGGAGTTCACGCGAAGAGCCGTCCTCAACGGAAAGCTCGACATCCTCCAGGCTGAAGCAATCGGCGACCTCATCGATGCGCGCTCACACATGATGCAGCGCACCGCTCTCGGGCAGCTCGACGGAGGACTCTCCCGGCGTTTGCTCTCGCTGAGGGAACAGGTGATCGGTCTCGAAGCATTGATCGCCTACGACATCGATTTCCCGGAAGAGGACGACGGTCCGGTTCCGAGGGAAAGAATCGAAGAAACCGTACGGGTAATCACGGCCTCGATCAAAGCGTTGCTGGCCACTGCTCCAGTGGGAGAGCTGGTGCGCGAAGGGGCACTGGTGGTGATTGCTGGCCCTCCGAATGTCGGCAAATCATCGCTGTTCAACGCACTGCTGGGGAAATCCCGGGCGATAGTGACGGAAATACCGGGAACTACCCGTGATGCTCTCGAAGCCGTGATTGACGGCGGCACATGGCCATTGCGGCTGGTGGATACCGCGGGGTTGCGAAGCACCGATGACAGGCTTGAGCGTCTTGGAATAGAGGTAAGTGAGCGATACCTCTCGGATGCTCAGGCGGTTCTCGTGTGTGCGGAGACGAACGAAGGGCTCGCGGAAACGGTATCCGCAGTGTCGTCGAAATCTGCAGCGTCTATTATCAGAGTTCGCACCAAGGGCGATTTAGTAGCAGTGGGCGACAAAAATCGCTCCAGGACGGAGACCATCACCGTGAGTGCAGAGACAGGATCCGGCTTGCAGGAACTGTTGGCCGCGATCGATCAGCTCCTGAGCAGTCAGCACGGAGAGCTTTCCCCGGATGCGCCCATACTTACCCGTGCCCGGCATCGCTATGCTCTCAGCGCGGCTTACTCCGAGCTAGAGGAATTCGATCGGGTCTGGCGTGAGGAAAAGCTACCAGCGACGGTCGCTTCGGTTCACCTGCGGACTGCCGTGGGGGTGCTCGAAGAGCTGATCGGCACGGTCGACATCGAGGATGTTTTCGACCGGGTATTCAGCTCGTTCTGTGTGGGGAAATAGACCTAGGCGGAGGCAGCGGCAGAGCTGGAGATCGAGGTGATCTCGGCGGCGCTGGCGCGCACGGCCCAGGAGAATCCGCGCGCATTCACCGCTGGCTCCACCATTTTTGCGCCGAGGAAGTATCCGCTTCGCTCCGGGAAGACATGGCGATCGACTGTCCGGGCATCGTCGCTCATTCCACCGGAGAGATATCGAAGCCTGAGACCGAGTCCGGCGCGATCGAGGTCGCCGCCCAGGGATCTGGTCATCATCGGCTCCAGCTCGCGAACGGTCGCGTATTCCCGTCTCGTGTAACCGTAGTACTCCCAGGCGGCATGTCCGGGACTAATCGCTCTCGATACATGGGTCGACAATCCTTCATTGATCATCAGCTCGCGGAGTGACGCACGCCTGCCTGTCTCCCAGTACGAGTAGTACCCGCCCGTCTCGTCGATGAGCTGCTTCATCTCGCTCCGGCTCGTGGGCGAGGTGTAGCGAACCGTGTGCGCGATCTCATGCGCCAGCCAGAGTGGAATCAGCTCGGGGTCGAGACCCAACCCCTGCGTCTCGGGATTGGTGACGCTGGTAAAATGCTCGAGGCAAACAAACGCTACGCCCTTCCCTTCAACGACCAGCTCGCCTGCATTGGCGGCTCCGACGCCCACCATGAGGACTACGTTGATATCGGTGTCGATGTCGAGCAGGGTTCTGCACTGCTCCTCGGTATTCCTGGCGAGCGAAACGACGTCGATTCTCTCGAGCATCGTCCGCAGATCGACCCGACTCGCAAGTGCCGCAGAGCGAACGACTTCGAGAAAGTGCGGTCCAGCCGGGTCGAGAACGTAGTTATGCCAGTAGGCTTCTAGAAAGCGGCGGTGGGTTTCGAAGTAGCGGAGATAGGCGGCGACACGGTCTGTACTGTTGTGAACTGCGAAGAAGTCAGGCAGCAGGTTGATGAGCATCAACGACCAGTTCGCGGGTGGGGAGACCTGTCGCGGTTTTTGCGATGCGAGAAGATACAATCGCCTTAAAGTCTCAACAAGACCGATCTCTTCCAAGAAAAAACTCAAACATGGCACAAATATTCCCTCTTTCTTCTTCCAGAGGCTTAGAGCGCAAAAAGGAGGTAACGGCCATGACAACGCTTCGTCAGATCGAGCTCCGCTGTCCCGTGTGCGACAACGAGTTCAAGTCGCAGAGTGTGGTCTCGACGAACTCGTTTGGAGGAAAGCGAACCGACTTCCACGAGCGAGCGGCCGGAACCCAGCCGCTTGCGTATCTCATCCATATGTGTGGTGAGTGCGGCTACTCGGGCGCGGAAGCGGATTTCAGAGGTGCGGCTAATGTGAGCCCCGTGCTGAAGCAGCACGTTCTCCAGGAGCTCGCGCCTCTGCGCCCTTCATCTGTGTGCGGCTCCGAGAAGTACGAGGCAGCGGCAAAGGTAGCCCAATGGCAGGGGATGGATCCGCGGCACATCGCCGACCTCCGTCTTCGTGCAGCATGGTGTTGCGTTGACGAAGGAGATATCGAAGCTGAGAGATATTTCCGCCGCCATGCAGCGTGGTCCTTCGAGGACGCGCTCAGGAGCTACGACGGCGTACCACGGGAAGAGCGAGCCGTTCTGACATATCTCGTGGGTGAGCTGTGGCGGAGAATTGGCGATATCAGGACCGCGGATCGATGGTTTGACTCGGTGGCGGGCGAAATCATCGATCCTCAGAGCCAGCAATGGGTCCTGGATGCCGCCGACCAGCAGCGGCTGAACCCAAGGGAGTGGTTCGGCTAGGAGATTACCGGGTACCGAAGAGGCGGTCTCCCGCGTCACCAAGTCCCGGCAGGATGTAGCCCTGACTATTCAGCTCCCTGTCGAGAGCGGCACAATAGATCTGCACGTCGGGATGCGCCTCGCTGAGATGGCGGACCCCCTCGGGTGCGGCTACCAGGCATAAAAACCGAATTCGATTTGCGCCGGCCTTCTTGAGCGATGCTACCGCGGCGGCCGCGCTTCCCCCAGTCGCGAGCATCGGATCGAGGAGGAAAAAGTCACGCTCCGCGGGATCGCTCGGTACTTTAAAGTAGTAGTCAACGGGCTGGAGCGTCCTGTGATCACGGTAGAGACCGATATGCCCTACCCGGGCCGATGGGACGAGCCGCAGAATTCCTTCCACCATCCCAAGTCCGGCACGGAGTATCGGAACGAGAGTCAGCTTCTTCCCGCTGATGTGCCAACCGGATGCCCGCTCAAGCGGGGTATCGACGTTTCTCGCTTCCAGGCTGAGTTCACTGGTCGCCTCATAGGCCATGAGCATCGCGATCTCGTCGACAAGCTCCTTGAAATGCTTCGTCTCGGTCTGCTGATCCCGCAGTATCGTCAGCTTGTGCTGGATAAGAGGATGCCGGATAATAGTCAGAGAGGGGAATTCCTTGACTCGTTCGATCATTCCATTCCCGGCATTCCGGCGTCGACGCAGTGGATGCTCACCGACTCATAATCTCTAACTTCTGATGAAAGAATACCAGGCTGTCGTGGTGAAGCTCACGCGTCACACGCGCGAAGACGAAGACACTCTCACCGACCTTCTGAATGAGCGAAGCAGAGGAGGCTGGGAGCCCGCTCTCATGTCGCAGGACGAGCAGCGCCTGATCATTCTGTTCCAGCGTGATGCGGTAGCAGAAGGGTAGCTGTTTGGAGATCACCTTCGTCGGTGCCGCGCGCGAAGTCACTGGCTCCTGTCACCTGCTCCACGTCAATGGACACACGGTTGCACTCGACTGTGGAATGTTTCAGGGCAAACGCCAGCAATCAGCCGAGAAGAACCGCGCTCTTCCGCTGCCCATTAAGGACCTGGATGCCGTCGTGCTGTCGCACGCCCACATTGACCACTCCGGGCGGCTTCCCTATCTCGTGGCGGAAGGATATGGCAGGACGATCTGGGCGACATCCGCTACGCGTGACCTGTCCGCGATCATGCTTGCCGACTCGGCGAACATCCAGGAGAGAGACGCCGAATTTCTGGCCAAGAGAAAGAAGGAGTTCATAGAGCCGCTATACGGGCTGCGCCATGCCGTCCGCACCATGGATCTCATGGTTGGAGTTCCGTACAACAAGCCGTTCGATGTGGTTCCGGGAATACGGGCTACCTACGTCGATGCCGGACACATCCTCGGCTCGGCGTCGGTTCTGCTGGACTGCACCGAAGGAGGGAAGACGAAGAGGCTCGTGTTCTCGGGAGATATCGGCCGCAGTGGTCTCGCGATAGTCAAGGATCCGGTTCCACCGGAGGGCGCGCATGCGCTGATCATGGAATCCACCTACGGGAACCGGGACCATGAGTCCGTGGAAGGAGCACGGGCGAAGCTCGCTCAGGTAATACGCGAAACCGCAGCTCGCGGTGGACGCGTTCTCATCCCGGCGTTTGCGGTCGGACGCACGCAGGAGATGATCTACTCGCTTCACTCACTCGTGAAGGAAGGAGCGATCCCATCGATACCAATTTATGTGGACAGCCCTCTCGCGATCGACACGACGACCGTGTTCGAGATGCACCCCGAGATCTTCGACAAGTCGGAAAACATGGTCGTGAAAGCCCAGGAGCTGTTTCGCTTCGAGCTGCTGCACTACACGCGTGACGTCGAGGAATCAAAGGCGCTGGGACGAGCGCGTGGTCCGATGGTTATCATCGCCGCATCGGGGATGATGGAAAACGGGCGTATCCTGCATCATCTTGCACAGGGAGCGAGCGATTCGCGAAACACGATCCTCGTCGTCGGTTTTCAGGCTGAGCATACGCTGGGACGGCGCGTGGTGGAACGGCGGCCAGTGCTCCAGATCTTCGGCGAGGAAGTCGCTCTTCAGGCGCGGGTCGAGATCATCAACGGATATAGCGCGCACGCCGATCGGACGGAAATGGCGACGTGGCTGGGACGGGTAAGGGATAAATCGCCGCAGCTGGGACCCATTTGGCTCGTGCATGGGGAGCCTCTGGTGCAGGACGAATTCAGGACGGCGCTAGTTGCCAAGGGGTACTCGGTAGAATGCCCCGAGCCCCACACACGGCATGTTTTCTAGCGTAGCTTCAACAAATGCGGCGTGCGGTGAGATTCATCCGGCGAATAGTGACGGTCACCATCGTGACCGTCTTCGCGTTGTGGGCAATCTCGGCCGTAGCGGTGCTCATGTGGAGCTCTCGTGATGAGGCAAGACCGGCTCAGGCGATAGTCGTGCTGGGAGCGGCGCAGTACGCCGGCAAACCGTCGCCTGTTCTGCGGGCAAGGCTTGATCACGCCCTCGAACTCTGGAACCGCCGTCTCGCTTCGCTATTGATCCTGACGGGAGGGACGGGGGTAGGAGATACGACCAGTGAAGCAGCCGTGGGAAGAGCATATGCAAAGAAGCGCGGCGTCCCGGACACTGCGATTCTGGTGGAGATAGAAGGGCGGACGACGAGTGAATCCATGAAGGCTGTCGCCGGAATGCTCGAGGTGCGGGGGCTCCAGAGCGCGCTGCTTGTCAGCGACCCGTTCCATATGCTGAGGCTCCGGATCCTGGCGAGACGCTTCGGTTTCACCCCGTATACCTCTCCCACCAGGACGAGTCCAATCGATCCGAACCGGGAAGAACGATGGAAATATATCTTTAGCGAATCGGTAAAAGCCCCGCTGGCTTTCTTTTTCGAGAGGAAGTTGTGAAGAAGACAAATCCTTTAGTTCTGGTGTGCTACTTAATAGCTGGGACTTTGGCGACTCTGCCGTCTGGAGCGCAGACGACACCGCGAATCAGCTTCGAGAAATACACGCTCCCCAATGGGCTACAGGTGATCCTGCACGAGGATCACTCCACTCCGATCATCGCCGTCAATACGTGGTATCACGTTGGCTCGGGTGACGAGCAGGTGGGACGTACCGGCTTCGCGCACCTTTTCGAGCACATCATGTTCATGGGCTCGCAGAATGTCCCGGTTGGTGCCTTCGACCAGCTTCTCGAAGCGGCGGGAGCCAACAACAACGGGTCTACGAGCGAGGACCGGACTAACTACTACGAGATTCTGCCTTCGAACGCCCTGACTCTGGCGCTCTGGCTGGACGCCGACCGCATGGGATTCCTGCTTCCCACCATGGATCTCGCTAAGCTCAACCTTCAGCGGGATGTGGTGAAGAACGAGCGCCGGCAGGGAGTCGACAATCAACCCTACGGTCGTGCCGACGAGACTATTCTCGCTGCACTCTATCCGAAGGCACACCCGTATTCATGGCCGGTAATCGGCTCGATGTCGGATCTCAGTGCCGCTTCGCTCGACGATGTGAAGAACTTCTTCCGGACTTACTACGCGCCGAACAATGCGACTCTGACTATTTCCGGAGATTTTGATCCCGGTGCCGTCAAGAAGCGGGTTGCGCAGTATTTCGGCCCGATTCCCCGTGGTCCAGAGGTGAAGAGAAGAACCACAGTTCCGGCAGTCGTGATTCCACGGGATACCTTTCTCGTCCTCGAGGATCGCGTTCAGCTGCCACGCCTCTACTACACGTGGCACTCGGTGAAGGGATTCTCGAAGGACGACGCCGCGCTCGGCATTCTTGCCCAGATAGTGGCCAACGACAAGAACTCACGGCTCTACAAAAAGCTCGTCTACGAGCTTCAGGTGGCGCAGGACGTGAGCGCGTTTCAGGACGCTGGACGCCTGGATGGCAAGTTCCAGATTGAAGTAACGCCAAAACCCGGTCAGAAAGCCGCCGACATTGATCGTCTCGTCCAGGCGGAGATCAGGGGACTCATCGACCGTGGCATCGCCGCACGCGAGCTCCAGAGAGCGCAGAACTCGATCAAGGCGAATTTTCTGAATCGCCTGGCAAGCGTGTTCGGCAAGTCCGAGACTCTCAACCGTTACAACTATCTGGTCGGCAATCCGGACTATGTGCAGCAGGATGCCGCTCGGTATGAAGGCGTCACGGCCGCCGATATCCAGCGGGTCGCCAGAACCTATCTGGGGCGCCCGAAAATCGTGTTGACCGTCGTGCCAGAGGGAAAGAAAGAGATGATGTTGATAGCGAGCGGAGGCGACCGATGAGATCGTTCAGGAAGACCAGCGTCCTTACTGCGCTCGGGATCGTCGGCCTGCTCGCCGCACAATCGGCTGCCGTTGCGCAGGAAACGTTCGATCGAAGCAAGCCGCCCGAGCCTGGACCGCCGCCTCGTGTTGCACTGCCGCCCATTCTGACCAGACAGCTTGCGAACGGGCTCAAGCTCATGATCGTCGAGCACCACGAGCTGCCGATGGCTGATTTCGTTCTGGTCGTGGGCAGCGGAAGCACCGCGGATCCGACAAGCAAGACGGGGCTGGCCAGCCTCACATCTGCGATGCTGCGCGAAGGAACGACAACCCGGAAGAGTCTGGAGATCGCGGACCAGATCGCATTTCTGGGAATCAATCTCGTGCCGGGAAGCAGCTGGGAGTCGACGACCCTATCGCTCCATACTCCCACCGCTCAGCTGGATAGTGCCCTTGTGCTCTTTGCCGATGTCGCGCTCAACCCTTTATTTCCGGCAGAGGACTTCGAGCGGATCAAAAAGGAGCGCCTTACCCGTCTGCTCCAGCTGAAGGACGAGGGGCCGGCGATCGCTAACCTGGCCTTCCCCGCGATCATCTATGGAAGCGGACATCCATACGGGGCTCCGGCCATTGGTACCGAAGCATCGGTCAAGTCTCTCTCTGCCGCGGATCTCCAGGCTTATTACCGTACTAACTTCAGACCCAACAACTCGACGCTAATCATTGTCGGCGACGTGAATTCTGCCGACATCGAGCGCAGGATCAACAGCCTGTTCGGTAGCTGGCAGCGCCAGGATGTTCCTCAGCTCACATACGGTGAACCGCCGAAATCGGCGTCGACTACGATCTATCTCATCGACAAACCCGGTGCCGCCCAATCGTCGTTCATCCTCGGGACGGTGGGAGTTCCGCGGTCCACCAAGGATTACTTTGCCCTCACGGTGATGAACACGGTTCTCGGCGGATCCTTCACCAGCAGGCTCAACAATAATCTCCGTGAGACGCGCGGGTATACCTATGGGGCGGGCTCACGCTTCGACATGAGACGCGCGGCAGGCCCCTTCTCCGCCTCGGCGGAGATCGTCACCGCCAAGAGCGATTCCGCGCTGGTAGAATTCATGAAGGAGCTGAACGCGATTCGTCAGTCGGTACCGGCCGACGAGCTCTCGCGTGCCAAGCGATACCTTCAACTCCAGCTGCCAAGCAGGTTCGAGACTACGCAGCAGATCGCCAGCCAGCTCGTGCCAGTAGCACTGTACGGGTTGCCGCTCGATTACTTCAACAACTACGTGCAAAACATCGAAGCTATCACTCAGGCCGATGTCGCACGTGTGGCGCAGCAGTATATCAATCCGGGCTCGTTCGCGATCGTAATCGTCGGCGATAGGAAGACCATCGAGCAGGGCCTGAAGTCCCTGAATGTCGGACCGATTTCCATCAGAGACATGACAGGCCAGGCGATTCAGTAGTAAGACGCTTCCTGGGAAGCGAGGGCATGATCCGTACGCGGACCATGCCCTCTTTCCCTTTCATGTGGATCAGTTAGCGTTGGAGAGCCAACGCCGCTATAACCCATTTCCAGTACTCATCCCCGGCCACCTCGCCCACGTCGTTATGGCCCGCCTCCTCGACGATCAGAAGCTCACCCTTTCGTCTTACGGCTTTGTATGTCTCGAGTCCCATTCTGAACGGAACAACCCGGTCGCGTTTACCGTGGGCCACTGACACCGGAACATCGAGGCGGGATACCACGTCCTCGGTATTGAAGTGAATGCGGGAGACAGTCTTCCAGGCAAGAACCACAGGTGGTGATACGATGAGTCTTGCCATCGCGCGCGCGGAAGTGAAGGGCGATTGAAGCAGAAGCGCGCGTGGGGGATGAATCTCCGCGAGCTCGGCTGCAACGGCACTGCCAAGCGAGTGGCCGAAGTAGGCGATGCGCGCTGTGTCGACTCCCAGTGTAGTCCGGAGATAGTCATAGGCTGCCTGTGCGTCGAGTTTGCTGCTGGTGTAACTGGGAGTGCCGCCCAGTGACATGTAGCCGCGATACTCAGCCAGGAAAACGGAATACCCGGTATGCTCCGTGACCGACCGAGCCCAGTCGAGTTGCCAGACAGCGAGGTCGGCATTTCCGTGGAAGCAGAGCAGAACGCCAGGTGTGCGTTGCGGATCACCGACGATATATCCGGCGAGCTGCTGTCCGTCGGCGGCTTTGTACTCCACCCGTCCGGCCTCGGGGAGAGAACCGTACAGCCTCGGTGGCTGGAAAAGGATTCGCTCCTGTCCCCACCAGAGCATGAACAGGAAGCTGCTCAACAGGAGCAGAACCACGAATGCCGCAATCATGCGCGAGTGCAAAGGGGGTTCCTGTGGCTTTGCATGGCGGGCAATTTACGATAATGCGAATTCCGATAGAAACCTTTCACCTCGATAACGGGCTCTTTGTCACCCTGTCGGAGGATCATACTGCCCCTATCGTGGCGGTGAATCTCTGGTATCACGTTGGATCAGCGAACGAGAGGATCGGAAGGACCGGATTCGCGCACCTGTTCGAGCATATGCTGTTTCAGGGCTCGGCTCACGTCGGCTCCAACGAGCACTTCGAGCTTATACAACGGGCAGGCGGGACACTGAATGGGTCCACCTGGCTGGAGCGAACGAACTACTTCGAGACCGTGCCGTCCAACGAGCTCGCGCTGGCGCTCTGGCTCGAGGCCGACCGTATGGGCGAGCTGCTTCCGGCGATGACGCAGGAAAAGCTCGACACGCAACGCGATGTCGTGAAGAATGAGCGGCGCTGGGCGGTGGACAATCAGCCGTACGGGACGATGCTGGAGAAGCTTCAGGAGCTGGTATTTCCGCCGCCCCACCCGTTCCACCATTCGCTAATCGGGTCGATGGAGGATCTCTCCGCGGCATCGCTCGACGATGTGGCGCAGTTCTTCGCGACGTATTACACGCCCGACAACGCGGTCCTGTCGATTGCCGGAGACTTTGATTCCGCGGAAGCGCGCACCCTCGTGGAGGAGTTCTTCGGGCCAATTCCGAGAGGGAAAGGCAAGCCATCACTGGCGCCGATGAATCTTCCCCCGGTGTTTGGAAGAAGCCTGCGCGAGGTCGTGCCCGATGATGTAAGCCTTCCTCGTCTGTTCATGGCATTTCGCTCTCCTGTCTTCGGGAGCGAGAAGTACTACGCGGCGAGCGTATGTTCCGCGCTCCTGGGCATGAGAAAGGGCAGTCGTCTACACCGCTCGCTCGTGCGTGAGCGCCAGATCGCCACCGAGGCAGGAGCCTTTACCTTTGATCTGGCGAAGGGAACCGATCTCCTTGTCCTGGATGTCATGGCACGGCCCGAGACTGCGGCTGTTCAGCTCGAGGAGGAAGTGGAGCGCGAGATCGATCTGCTTCAGCGGGACGGTGTGTCTGAAGCCGAAGTGACAAGAGCAGTCGCCTTGATCGAGACCGATCTGGTGACATCAATGCAGTCAGCAGGCGACCGTGCTGACAGGCTGTCGATGTTCGCCACCTACTTCAATGAACCGGAACTGGTCAACGAGCAGACCGAGCGGTATCGCTCGGTGACCGCGGAGACGGTGAACGAGTTCATCGCCGACCGATGCGGTGAGGAAAACAGGGCAACTCTCCTCTATGTTCCACGGAGAGGAATAGAGTCTGAGGAGGTCCTTGCCGCGGCTGCTGGGGCGAGCTGATGGTTACTGCACTCCGGCCAAAAGCAGGCCCCGCCCGCAGCTACCAGTTTCCAAGGTTTCACGATGAAAAGCTGCCGAGCGGAATTCGCCTGGTAGTGGCTCCCGTCGCGAAACTTCCGGTAGTGACAGTGCTGGTGATAGTGGATGCAGGCTCGACCAACGATCCCCGCGGGAAGGAGGGAATCGCCACCCTCACGGCGAGGGCACTGCTCGAGGGTATCAACCGCTACGATGGGGCAGAGCTCGCCGAGAAGTTCGAGCAACTCGGGACCTCTCTCGAATCCGGAGCAGATTGGGACAGCACCTTCGTCAAGATCACCGTGCTGTCCAGCCGATTAGCCGAAGCTCTCAACCTGCTCGGCGAGGTGATCACGACACCGATCTTCCCCGAGCGGGAAATAGAGAGACTGAAAGCAGAACGGCTCGCTGAGATTCTGCAAACAGAGGCGGAGCCACGAGGACTGGCGGATGAGAGATTCTCGTCCTTTCTCTACGCCGACGACTCACGATACTCGAAACCGGATGGCGGGAGCACCGAGAGCGTAAGCAAGCTCACGCGTGAAGATGCCGAGAAGTTCTATCGCGATCGCTTTACATCCCGCCGCACTGCCGTGATCGTCGCGGGCGATGTGGGAATCGATGAAGCGCGTGCGCTGGTGAGCGGAGCCTTCGGCAGCTCGAGAGGCGAATCGGCTCCCGCAAAGCCACTGGTGATTACGGCGCGGAGCACGGAGCGAAGAATCCATATCGTGAACAAGCCCGGGGCGCCTCAATCCGAGCTGCGCGTCGGACATGTCGGCCTTCCCCGCCGGCATCCCGATTTCTTTCCGACTCTGGTGATGAACGCGGTACTGGGTGGACTCTTCGGCTCGCGAATCAATCTGAATCTTCGTGAAGCGCACGGGTATACGTACGGCGCCTCTTCGTATTACGAGTGGCGGCGCGGCGCCGGGCCATTCGTGGTGTCGACCGCGGTAGAGAGCGATGTCACCGCGCTGGCTCTGCGCGAGGTCTTTCTCGAGATAGACCGCATACGCGCGGAGGAGATTTCCGCGCAGGAGCTCTCTCTTGCGACCGATTATCTGGAGGGCGTGTTCCCGATCCGATATGAGACTACGTCAGCGGTTGCCTCCGCCCTCGCCAGTCTCGTCATCTACGACCTTCCAGCGGACTACTATGATCTCTACCGGAGGAACATTAGCGGCGTCACCTCCGGCACCGTGCTGGAAGCAGCGCGCTCACACGTCCATCCGAGTGCATTGCAAACCGTCGTGGTCGGAGATGCGGAATTGATTCGCGGCCCTCTCGCGGAGCTGAAGCTGGGCGAGGTGCAGGTTCACGACGGGTGACGGAGTGACTACCTCCCGAAGTGGGGAAGAGGGGCCAACAGCGCCGGGATCGATAGCCTCGCGCCGCGCGTACACGGGAAAGGTCATCTCTCTCGATGTGGATCAGGTCCGCTTTCCCGATGGCTCGATCGGGGAGCTGGAGATGATCAGGCACCCCGGCGCGAGTGCTGTGGTCCCGTTTCTCAGTGACCCTGCCGGCGAAGATCCGCAGCTCCTTCTGATTCGGCAATATCGCTATGCCGCTGGGGGCTACCTCTACGAGATTCCCGCCGGACGGCTCGATTCTGGTGAGGATCCCAAGGATTGCGCGGTGCGAGAGCTGAAGGAAGAAACCGGCTGTTCCGCCGAGCGTGTAGACCATCTCTTCACGATGTACACGACCCCCGGATTCACGGACGAGAAAATCCACCTCTTCATGGCGGTAGGTCTGGAGAGAGGGGCCCCGAAACACGAAGCGGATGAGTTTGTCGAACTCCACCCGATGCCTCTCTCCCGAGCTCTGCAGATGGTGGAGACAGGCGCCATCCAGGATGCGAAAACCGCCCTCGGCCTTCTCTTCGCAGCCGGATTTCGCTCAGGCCGTTAACCATTTCGGCTAAAATGGCGTCTAATCAACTAAAGACGCCTGACATGTCATGTAAAAAGGACAGAAATTCCGGAATCTGGACAAGCTCTGGCATAAGCTGAAGCCCATAAGTCATTGATTTGCAACAGGTTGGTTTCCGACCCCATTCGGCACACCCTCTGCATTATATGGTGGTGCAGAAAGTTCCATCAGAGCTGTGCATGCCTATATGTCGTGAACGTCTCTTATCCATAAGGAGAGAAGAATGCCTAACATCGTCCGTAAGCAGGTGATTCCAGCTGTAGGGCCGACCGTCAGGGAAAGGCTACAGGCGATGGATGATTCAGCCGTCGTGACTGCTTTCCTCGGTGGAGAGGAGCGTGCCTTCTCGGAGCTGGTGACGCGGTACCAGACGCGTCTGCTGAACTTTGTCTATCGCACGATCGGAGACCGCGAAAAGGCTGAAGATCTGGTGCAGGAGGTATTCATTCGCGTATACCGCCATCTGCATCGCTTCGACCGCTCGAAGAAATTTTCGACATGGGTCTATACAATCGCGTCGAACCTGGCCAAAAACGAGCTGCGCAACAGATCGCGTAATCCGCTCGTTCTCTTCCAGACGGTACAGAAGAACTTCCAGGACGAGGATCGCCCTCTTCAGTTTGAGGATACACGCTCGCGTCCGGACGACATGTACCGGAAGCGTCATCTGAGGGAGATCGTCGAGGAGAGCGTCGCGAAACTGCCCGAGCACCACAGAAACGTGTTCGTTCTGCGGGAGCTCGAAGGCAAGTCCTACGAGGAGATCGCCGAAATTACCGACTGCAACCTCGGGACGGTCAAATCGCGCCTCAACAGGGCAAGGAACTCGTTCGCGGAAATCATTGCCCCATATGTAGATTAGGCCTGACGGTTCGGGAACAGGCACCCCGCTCAAGGGTACCAGTTGCCGGACCCTCAACCTATCTCCATGGATTGTCGCGAGTTCAGTGATAAGCACCTTGCTTTTGTAGACGATACCCTCGCCGGCATCGAGTTGGTTCGCATGCAGCGCCATATCGCTGAATGTGAGATCTGTGCCAAGCACGATGCCAAGATCCGGCGTGCCCTTCTCCTGTTCAGAAATCTCCCCGCTATCGAGCCTTCGCCGGATTTCTACGATCGTCTCGAGGCGCGTCTCCGGGAGGCGCACCACGAAGACCTCCTGCTGGCTACAACCCAGCGCAACCTGAGAAGAGGTGCAATCGCCGCTACTGTAGTCAGCGCGATCATGCTGGGATATATCGGGAGCACGCTGTATCGCACTGATACGCCTCGTGATGTGATTATGCCTCCGGTAATCGCCACTGCTCCCGAGGCAGAGCTAACACCGATCACCACCCCAACGCCGGCGATCGTCGCCTCCGTCCCGGCTGGCCTTTGGATCTGGCCGGCAGCACTCTTCGCCGAGCAGGCCCCAGTTCGCTTCGCGCACTCCAGGCTCGAGCTCCCAGACTAATCTCGCTAGCGGTATTCGCTGCCATCGGCAGTCCGTGAGGCGGTTCGTATATTTCGAGAATGTCCGTCTCCTCGCTGAAAACACTTCGTGATGCTCTCAAGCGCCGCTCTTTCGACGGCGCTTATTACATCTCGGGCGAGGACGACTACCAGAAAGACGACGCGGTGAAGCAGCTCGTAGAAGCCGCGCTCGATCCCCAGTCCCGCGATTTCAACCTCGACATTAGAAGAGCCGCTGATCTCGATGTGGAAACGCTCGGTGTTCTGCTGAGCACGCCCCCAATGATGGGAGAGCGGAGAGTAGTCGTGGTGCGGGAGGTAGGGAGCCTGGAAAAGGAAGCGCGAAAAGTTCTCGATCAGTATTTGAAGCAGCCCGCACCCGACCTCCTCCTTATTCTCACCGTGGCAAGCGGCGGGAAGGCTGATACAGGATTGTCCGGATCGACTACGCCTCTCCAGTTCGATCCGCTGACCGGGGACAGGATTCCGAAATGGATTGCGCACCACGCTACCAGCGAGCTGGGCGTCAGGATCAGTGAGCCCGCTGTCGAGCTTCTTCAAGCCGCGGTCGGAAATGATCTCCATCAGTTGGCGGCGGAGCTCGATAAGCTGGCGAGCTATACCCAGGGGCGAGAGATAGGCGAAGATGCTGTCGCGGCAATCGTAGGCGTCCGGCGAGGCGAGACGCAGGCCGATCTTCTGGATGCTGTGGCCGATCGTAACGCATCACGAGCGATCGAGTTGATCTCTCATATCCTCGCGCAGCCGAAAACCACAGGCGTCTCGATCGTCATGGCATTGTCCACTCAGATGCTCGCGATTTCGTGGGGTCGTGCCAGGCTGGACGAAGGCACGGCGAGAGGCCGGCTGGCCCAGGACTATTTCGACCTTCTCAAGGAAACCGGCGCATTTACCGGGCGATCCTGGAGCTCCGCGACGGCCACATGGGCCCGGGCGGCGGAGCGATGGAGCCGGGAAGCGATCGATTATGCACTCGATTCCCTTCTCGAGGCAGACATTGCCCTCAAGGAAAGCAAGGTCTCCTCGGAAGAACAATTATTGGCTACAGTAGTACTCAGCCTATGCGCGGCGGACGAAAGAAGTGCCGCGGCATGAGCCTAACAGGAGAGCAGTCAGATGTTCAGATGGGCATACTATTCAGGCGCATTGACATTCTGTGCCGCGATGATCGCAGGAGCGCAGGGTCCCGTTCGTTCCATCGACCCGGTTTTCGCCAGGGCTCAGGAGCTGGTCAGTGACGGAAACGGCACGGCGGGAAGAGCACTGGTGGATTCTGTCATAAGAGCGACGTCACCTACATCTCCCCTCTATCCGCAGGCGCTGTTCTGGCGCGCGACACTCGCGACCAACGCCGCGGATGCCGAAAGCGACTACAGACACATCTTCGTGGACTACCCGCTGGCGCCACAGGCCGAAGACGCGCTGTTACGGCTCGCTCAGCTCGAGCTCGCGCGCGGAGATCGCGATGATGCGCTCACGCATCTCCAGCGCATACCCCGCGACTACCCGCGAAGCAGGTCACTCGCCCGTGCCAGTTACTGGATGGCGCGCGTGCTGTTCGAGAAGAACGATATCGCGAACGCGTGTGCGGCGAATGTGAGCGCGCTGTCCCAGACTACCGCCGGCGAAGTGGAGCTGCGAAATCAGATCCTGTATCAGGGACAACGGTGCGCGGCGTATACTGCATCGAGAACCGTAGCGACGGCGACCCAGTCAGCCTCGTCTACGCCGACGAGCGTAATTGCCACACCTGCCCCCACGCTGGGGACGCCTGCCAACGTCGATGTGAAAGCAGTCGCGCCCGAGCCACCCACCGAAGAAATGGATACGAAGCCTAGCGTCATCGAGCCTAGCATGCCGGCGAAGAAAGCGCCTGCGAACCCCGTGAGTGCCACAACCGCGTCGTCCTCGGGCGGAAGCGGTTATTCGGTTCAGGTGGCGGCGTATAACCGGAAGCCCCCGGCAGACAAGCTCGCCTCGACACTGAGCACCCGCGGCTACGAGACAAGAGTTGACGGAAGCGTCGCACCCTTCCGAGTGAGAATTGGCCGTTATCCCACCGCGAGGGAAGCCGAGGCCGCGCTGAAGCAGATAAGAGCGAAGGGCATGGCCGGTTTCGTGGTGCGGGCCCCGGAAAGGTGAGCAGCGGCGCATCAACACCGTTGATGCAGCAGTACCGGGAGATCAAATCACGTCATCAGGACGCGATTCTGTTCTTCCGGATGGGAGACTTCTACGAGATGTTCTACGAGGACGCGGAAGTCGCCTCCAGAACACTGGGTCTTACGCTTACCTCGAGGAACAGTGGAGGCGCCAGCGAGGTGCCTCTCGCCGGCGTTCCCGTCAAAGCAGCCGGTGAATACCTGCGGCGTCTCGTTCAGCAGGGGTTTCGAGTCTCGATCTGCGAGCAGACTGAGGATCCAAAGCTCGCGAAAGGCATCGTCAAGCGCGAAGTCGTGGAGACGATCACTCCCGGTGCGGCATTCTCCGACGACCTGCTCGACGGAACCCGCAACAACTATCTATGTGCGCTGAACCGGTGTGGCGATGTCATCGGTATCGCCGCCGCCGATCTCTCCACCGGTGAGCTCCGACTCGCTGAATCGCGACTGGCCGATGCGGAATCGATTCTGTCCAGACTCTCGCCACGCGAGGTGATCGTAGCCCGCGCCGGGAACCTCGACCAGGTCCTGAAATCTCCTGTCGGAGGAGAAGGTCCTCTCGTCACCGAGCGCGAAGGATGGGAATTCGATCCGGCACTAGGGCGTGATCTGCTGGCGCAACGGTTCCGGGTGAGCTCTCTGGAAGCGTTCGGAATCGAGGAGGGTGACTCGGCAGCAATGGGAGCCGCTGGCGCGTTGCTCAGGTATCTCGACGAGCTCCAGCCATCGGGTACGCCGCACCTCGCGCGGCCCAGGATGGAACGGCCGGGCGGGGCAATGCCGCTTGACGAGATGACTCGACGCAATCTCGAGCTCGTCGAATCAATGCGAGGTGGCGAGACATCGGGAACGCTGCTCAGCGTGCTCGACAGAACGCTGACGCCAATGGGAGCGAGACTGCTGAGGCAGTGGCTGCTTGCGCCACTCGTCAGCAGAGAACCGATCGAACAGAGACTCGACGCAGTGGATGCGTTCGGCGAGGCCCAAGTTCGTGGCGCGATGCGGGAGTCTCTGGATGGAGTGCGTGACGTCGAGCGTCTGGCCGGCAAGGCAGCAGCCGGCCGTGCTTCGCCAAGAGAGCTGCGAGCGCTCGGCGACTCGATGGCGCGCCTGCCGGCCGTTCAGTCCGCTCTCGAGAGAGCAAGCGCGAAGTCGAGCGGGGGAACCATACTGAGCGCTCACGCCTCGTCCTGGGACGGCTGTACGGACCTGTGCGACAAGATCAGAGACTCGCTTGTCGACAGGCCTCCAGTCGCAATCGGGGAGGAGCCAAGCATTCGGGAAGGCGTGGACAGCGCGCTCGACGAGTGGCGCGCCCTGAGAGATGGGGGAAAGGATGGAATAGCCCGGATTCAGGCTGAGGAGCGAGCACGGACGGGGATTGGCTCGCTCAAGGTCGGGTACAACAAGGTGTTCGGGTACTTCATCGAGGTGACCAACAGCAACTTGCATCTTGTTCCCGCCGACTATCAGCGGCGCCAGACACTCGCGGGCGCGGAACGCTATGTGACACCTTCGCTCAAGGAATACGAAGAGCGGGTGCTTACCGCGGCAGAGCGGGTGGAAGCTCGTGAGAGAGAGCTGTTCGAGGAGCTACGAGCGCGAGTCGGCGGTGAGGTCGCGAGACTTCAATCAATCGCGCAGCTCATCGCGGAGCTCGATGTGCTCTCGTCGCTGGCGGAAGTCGCGACGAGAGAAGGCTACGTAAGGCCGGAGCTGACGGACACATTCGACCTCGAGATCACCGCTGGGAGACATCCCGTTGTCGAGCGCATGATGCCACGTGAGAAGTTCATTCCGAACGATATCTCGCTTACGGAAGATGCGCGAATGATCATCCTGACCGGCCCCAATATGGCCGGCAAATCGACGATACTGCGCCAGGCCGGACTGATCGTGCTCATGGCTCAGATCGGCAGCTTCGTGCCAGCGACGCGCGCAAGGATAGGCGTGGTTGACCGCCTTTTCACGCGTGTGGGCGCGAGCGACAATCTCGTGCGCGGCCAGTCGACCTTCATGGTGGAGATGTCCGAGACGAGCGCCATCCTCCACACTGCCACGCGGCGCAGCCTCGTGCTCCTCGACGAGATAGGCCGCGGCACGTCGACCTACGATGGAATCTCGATCGCCTGGTCGGTGAGCGAGCATTTGCATGAGGTGGTGGGGTGCAAGACGATCTTCGCCACGCACTATCACGAGCTGACGCAACTGGCTGACGCGTTAGTAGCAGTTCGCAACTATAACGTGGAGGTCCGCGAGGTCGGGGATCAGATCCTGTTTCTCCACCGTCTTAAGCCGGGTGGCGCGGATCGCTCCTACGGCATCGAGGTAGGCAGGCTCGCCGGATTGCCTCCCACCGTGCTGGACCGGGCAAAGGAGCTGCTACGGTTCCTCGAAGCGGAACAGATCGTGCCCCGAACCGCGCACGCTTCCCCTGCATTACGGAATGCCATGAGCGACCAGCTGCCTCTGTTCGGGCTCATGTCGCACCCCGTCGTGGATAAACTAAGAAAGGTGGAACCGAATACGATGACACCCATTCAAGCTCTGGAAATGCTTGCCCTGCTCGTGGACGAAGTGAAGCGCGAGAAGGGGGAGATCTTACCATGAGCTCGAGATCTCGCGCCTGGGCAAGCCTGCTCGCGTTCACGGGTATCGTGGCGTGCAAAGGCGACGGGAAGGGCGGTCTTCCCTTCCAGACGGTAGGCAGACAACCCGACATCGCGCCGGTGATGCTCAACAAGGAACTACCATTTCGGTACCCACCGGCTTTGTACGTGCAAAGGGTTCAGGGCAACGTGACGCTGCGGATCTACATCAACGGGGACGGAGAGATCGTATCCGACTCCACGCGTGTGGCGGAGACCTCGGGCTTCAACGCTCTGGATTCGGCTGCCATGAAGGGGTCACGTGAGCTGAGATTCGAGCCGGCAAAGACGCAGGGCCAGGCAGTCCCGGTGTCGATTCTGCTGCCGGTCTTCTTCAGGCATCCGGATGCTCCGCCACTAGCCGGGGATTCGATCATCAAGCGTGATTCGGCCTCCGTGAGCGCCACCGCGGCGGACTCTGCGAAGAAAGCCAGATGAAACACGAACGGCACCGCCGGCCCTACGACAGCGTTCTTGACACGATCGGCTGGACGCCGCTGATACGGCTCAACCATGTCACGCGTGGTATCCGCACTCCGGTCTACGCCAAGGCAGAATTCTTCAATCCCGGTGGATCGGTAAAGGATCGTATCGGCCTGCCGATCATCGAGCGCGCCGAGAAAGAGGGAAGGCTCAAGCCTGGTGGGACAATCGTCGAAGGAACGAGCGGTAACACAGGCGTTGGTCTCGCGATCGCCGCGGCGCTTCGCGGATACAAGTGCATCTTCACTATGCCCGACAAGATGTCGCAGGAAAAGGTGCGGTTGCTAAAGGCCTTCGGCGCGGAAGTCATCGTTACGCCAACAGCGGTGCCCCCGGATCATCCGGACAACTACGTGGTGATGGCGAAGCGCATCGCCAGTGAGACGCCGAACGCGATTTTCGCCGATCAGTTCTACAACGATGCGAACCCCGAGGCGCACTACGCGACCACAGGTCCCGAGCTCTGGGAGCAGACCGAGGGCAGAATCACACATTTCGTAGTCTCGGCAGGCACGGGCGGGACACTCACTGGCGCTGGTCGATACCTCAAGGAGAAGAACGCGAAGGTCAAGGTGATTGCCGGAGACCCCGCCGGCTCGATACTGGCGGAGTACTGGCGGAGCAAAGGGGTTAGCAAGATCGAGGGCACCCCGTACAAAATCGAAGGAGTCGGACAGGACAAGGTTCCGGGCACGCTCGATATGAGCATCATCGACGAGTACCACACGGTGAGCGACAAGGAATCGTTCGCCATGGCCAGGCGGCTCACGCGGGAAGAGGGGTTGTTCGTCGGCGGATCATCGGGTCTCATCACTTCGATCGCGCTCAAGGTCGCGCGGGAGCTCGATGATCCGAAGGCCATGGTGGTGACATTCCTCTGTGACACCGGCGAGAGATATCTCTCGAAGCTGTACAGTGATGAGTGGATGCGCGAGAACCAGATGCTGGACACGCCCAGAGTCGCTCTTCATCACGTCCTGGGCAGGAAGAATGGAGTCGCTCCGTCTGTCGTCAGCGTGGCCCCGGGCGCGACGGTACGTCAGGCAATCGGTCTCATGACTCTGCACGATGTGTCGCAGCTGCCGGTGATGGATGGCGCGAACTGCGTGGGATCGGTGAGTGACTGGTCGCTCTCGCAGAAAAGTCTGGAGAATCCCAAGCTGCTTGATACCACGGTGAGCGAGATCATGGATTCGCCGTTTCCGATGGTGTCATCCGATCAGCCCGTGGACAGCGTGGTGAAGCTGCTTTCGAAGTCGAATCCGGCGGTGCTGGTGCAGGAACACGGAACGGTGCAGGGGATCGTGACGCGATCCGACATGCTGCACTTCATGATGTCGCGCTAAGCTCCGAGAGGAAAGCACAGCAAAATGAAGATTACGGTACTCATGGGTGGCACATCGTCCGAGCGCAACGTTTCGCTGGCGTCGGGAATCCGCATAGTGCAGGCACTTCGCAGCCTGGGACACCAGGTGACTCCGCTCGATCCCGCGCGCGGGGTGGTGGATGCAGCGGGGGAGCGGGAGCTGAGCAAAGGCACGGTGGGAACGGAGCCACCATCGCTCGAGTCTCTCTCCAAGGTTGCTCAAGGGGCGTTCCTTCCGAACCTCACTTCGATGAAGGAGATCAAGGAAGCGGATGTCGTCTTTCTCGCGCTCCACGGTGGTCAGGGAGAAGACGGAACGATTCAGGCGCTTCTCGACATGGTGGGCGTCAGATACACCGGCAGCGGACATCTCTCCAGCGCGCTGGCGATGGACAAGGATCTGTCGAAAAAACTCTTCCGTGTGGCCGACGTGAAAACCGCGGACTGGCTGATGGCACCGGTGACGGTCGAGCAGGTCGAGGGCATTCTGGGTCTCCCGATCGTGGTCAAGCCGTCGAAGCAGGGATCGACGGTTGGACTCTCTGTCGTCAAGAAGCGTGAGGATCTCCAGCCTGCTATCGACGAGGCGTTCAAGTATGACGACGAAGTGATGGTCGAGCGATTCGTACCCGGCCGCGAGCTGACCGTCGGAGTGGTCGGAGATATCGCGCTCCCGGTGGGCGAGATCATCCCCAAGCACGAGATCTATGACTACGAGTGCAAGTACACGGCGGGAATGGCAGTGGAGGAATTCCCCGCCAAGATCCCGCCTGAGGCGGCGATGAAGGTACAGCATCAAGCGCTCCTGGCTTTCAGGGCGCTCAAGCTCAGAGGCTGTGCCCGGATCGATTTCAGGCTGACCACTGAAGGCGAATTCTACTGTCTCGAGGCGAATACGTTGCCTGGGATGACCGAGCTGAGTCTGATACCGCAGGGCGCAGCGGCGATGGGAATAGGCTTCCCGGAGTTGTGCGAGCGGATCGTGAAACTCGCTATCGACTGAGCTTTCGAGAGGAACCCTTCGGCTCCCCCTGTGTCTTAGGATGTAGCCTTCGCCCCAGATCCGTATGTCGAACGAGCTGTACGACGCCCCGGAATCCTCCCGCATCACCCGTGCTGTTCAGTGGCTCCTCGCGCTGAATGTGGGCGTGTATTTCCTCCAGCTCACGCTGTTCGGGCGGGATGTCGTATTCTCAGCGCTCGCCCTCGATCCCAGCCGCTTCCCCGGCACGTGGTGGACCGTTGCCACGTACATGTTCGTGCACGCGTGGCTCGCTCACCTCGCGTTCAACATGTTCACGCTCTGGATGTTCGGACCCAGACTGGAACAGGTCTGGGGCACACGGGGCTTTACCCAGTTCTATCTCTGGTGCGGCTTTGGTGGCGCGATAGCGCATCTACTTTTCGCGCAAGACTCGGCCGTAATCGGAGCATCGGGCGCGATCAGCGGAGTGATGGTGGCGTACGCCCTCCGCTGGCCTGACGACGAAGTGTATGTCTTCGGAGTGATTCCGATGAAATCCCGCTGGCTCGTGGCGGCGATGATCGGAATGAACATTATCTTCGCGCTCTCGCCGAGCTCGGGCATCGGCTGGACGGCTCACCTCGGCGGGATGGCATTCGGCTGGCTCTTTCTCAAGCTCTCTTCCATCGGCGGGCTGACTCGAGTGAGAGGCTGGGTCTCGCCACTTCCCGATGAGCCGGAAGATATGCCACGTGCGGTGCCGAGAACGAGATCGTCAATGCGCGATCGCGCGCGCGCGGTGGACGAGGTGGTGGCGCGCAGCAATGCCGTCGTCCTGCGGGAGAGCAAGCCGCTGCAGCACGTGCCCAGAAAAGAGTCGCCCAAGGAGTACGCGGCGAGAGTGAATCTGGTCCTCGACAAGATCTCGCAGCAGGGGATGGAGAGCCTGACCAGGGACGAGCTCCGACTGCTCGAGGAGATGTCGCGAAAGCTACGCGACAGCTGATTGCCAAGCGGATTGATCCGCGAGAATCATCGGTGCATCGTTCGGGGATGCCAAGGCCCGAGCTCCTCGAGACATTCGACAATCCGTACGCCGACCGTGACTACGAGGTCCACATGGACTGCTCGGAGTTCACATCGCTCTGTCCACTCGGTGGCATCGAGAGTGACGCGGAAGAGCTGGCACTGCTGAAGGGTGGCGCCCCCGACTTCGGAACGATTCGCATCACATACATCCCCGCCGCGAAGTGTCTCGAGTTGAAGAGTCTCAAGCTCTATCTGTGGAGCTACAGGAACGACGGTATCTTCTACGAGCGCGCGGTGAACCGGATACTCGACGATCTGGCCGAGGCCGTGTCGCCCAGGTGGATGCGGGTGGTGGGCGATTTCAACGTGCGTGGCGGAATCAAGTCGGTGATCACGGTGGTACGCGGGAAATCACCCGGGAGGGAGCGTGCATAAGGTCGAGGTCCATTACTGTCCCATCTGACCCGCGAAAGCGGCTGTCGCCGCCCGTGTGGCGGCGCGATTGGCGGAAGATCCCAGGTTCGACGTAAAAAAGCAGAAAGGCTCCATCAATGAGCTGCGAGTGACCGTCGATGGAGAGGACGTGGTAGACACCTTGTGGTATCCAACGCCCACTTCGATCATCGCCAAGGTCAACGCGTACATCGGTGCGTCCTGAGGCGTACTCCACCGTTGATTACGGAGCGGCGTTCGTATTAATTGTCCTGTTCCGCGAGGGAAATGGGCTAGGTAGCTCAGTTGGTAGAGCAGCGGACTGAAAATCCGCGTGTCGGCGGTTCGATTCCGTCCCTAGCCATCGTTATGAC
>CAYMKQ010000004.1:0-35676 GCA_964391175.1 uncultured Gemmatimonadaceae bacterium
ACTGACAACCACTGTCAACTGGCCAACTAACCAACTGAACACTCACTACTTGGATCCCCTCCGCTCAACTCCGAACTTTCCATACTTGCGTGTCCCCTCCCTGAAACGACATAACTGTGCATGCATCGCCGCACATTTCTGACTAGCCTCGGCCTCGCAGCCGCTGCTGCGCAACTGGCCTGCGCGTCGGGCGCACGGAGCATCGGCCGGACACGGCGACTGCGTCGCGTCGGGATTCAGCTCTACACCCTGCGCGACGACGCGCGGCGCGACCTCGAGCGAACCCTCGCCGATATAGCGGCGGCCGGTTACAGCGACGTAGAGCTGCTCGGGTCCATGAACAATTTCGGAATCCCGGCCGCCAGATTGCGCGCGATCCTCGACCGCAACGGACTGCGCGCACCGTCGACGCACGTGAGCGGAAGCGCCCTCGACAGTCTGGATCGGCAGCTCGAGGATGCCGAGACTCTAGGCCACCGATACCTGGTAGTCGCCAGCCTCCCAATCGCGGGCCGTCCCACCCTCGACGACTATCGTCACTGGGCCGACCGTTTGAACGAATCCGGCCGGCGTGCTCTGGCGCGCGGGGTCTGGATCGGATTTCATAACCACGCCGGCGACTTCACTTCGATTGATGGCGTCGTGCCTTACGACCTCCTCGTCGAGCGTACGGATCCATCTGTCGTGCGCTTACAGCTCGATACTGGCAACCTCGCGATGGCAGGCCACGATCCGCTCGAGTACATGAAGCGCTTCGGAGCCCGGTACTGGCTGTTCCACATCAAGGACGTTCCTCAGCTCGGCGCCACGGGCGACACGGAGCTCGGCAAAGGCATCATCGACTTCAGCCGCCTGCTCGCGAGCATCGACCACATCGACGAGAAGCTCTTGTTCGTCGAACAGGAGACCTATCCCGGTGCGCCGTTGGAAAGCGCTCGTCGCAACTACGCGTATCTCTCTGCGCTGGAGTTCTGAGCGCCCTCACGCTGTCTTCAGCGCCTGACTGATCTGGGTCAGTGACTGCCGCGCGTCGCCGAACAGCATGCGCGTGTTCTCGTGGTAGAAGAGCGCGTTGTCGATGCCCGCGAATCCGTGCCCCATGCTGCGCTTCAGCACGATGATGTTGCGCGCGCGATCCACGTCCAGAATCGGCATGCCGTAGATCGGGCTCGTCGGGTCGTCGCGCGCGGCGGGATTCACGACGTCGTTCGCCCCGACCACGAGCACGACATCGGTCTGGGGAAACTCGCCGTTCACCTGGTCCATCTCCAGCAACTGGTCGTACGGGACGTTGGCTTCGGCGAGAAGCACGTTCATGTGTCCCGGCATGCGGCCCGCCACCGGGTGAATCGCGTACTTCACGCTCACACCGCGCTTCTCGAGGTCAGTCGCGAGCTCCCGCACGGTGTGCTGCGCTTCCGCCACGGCCAGACCGTAACCGGGCACGATGACGACACTCCGCGCATAGGCAAGGGCGATCGCGGTGTCCTCGGGCGTCGTTTGGCGGACGGTCCGATGAACGGCCGACAGTTCCGCCATCGAGCTCTCCCCCGCCGCGCCGAACGCTCCGAAGAGCACGCTGGCGACAGAGCGGTTCATGGCGGTGCTCATGAGCAGCGTGAGCAGCGTGCCCGACGCTCCCACCAGGACGCCGGCTACGACCAGCATCTGATTGTGCAGCACAAAACCGGTGAGGGCGGCAGCGAGACCGGTGAGAGAGTTGAGAATCGATATCACCACCGGCATGTCGCCGCCGCCGATCGGCAGTACGAACATCGCGCCCAGAACCAGGGACGCGGCGAACAGAATCCAGAGCGCGGTGGAGCCGCCATCTCCAGCTACCACCCACACACCCAGGGCGAAGATGGACAACAGGATCAGCGCGTTGATCGCGCGCTGGAGCGGAAACTGGAGTGGCTTCCCGGACAGCAGCTCCTGGAGCTTGCCGAAAGCGATGATGCTGCCCGTGAAGGAGATGGCTCCGATCACGGTTCCCAGCACGATCGAGGTCGATTCACCCTTCCCGATAACCGCTGCGGAGCCGGAGCGCCGGAGAAATTCCGCGACCGACACCAGCGCGGCGGTCGCTCCTCCCATTCCATTGAAGAGCGCGACCATCTGGGGCATGGCCGTCATCTGCACCGTTCGGGCGAAGTAGATCCCCATCACCGCGCCGATGAGCGTCCCCAGGGCGATGGACCAGAACGACAGGATCTGACGATCGAGCAGCGTCACACCGAGCGCGAGCGCCATGCCGATCGCGGCGAGACGATTGCCCCTTCTCGCGGTAGAAGGCGAGCTCAGACCCTTCAGGCCGAGGATGAACAGGATTGCCGCGACGATGTAGCTCGACGCTATCACCGACTCGCGGAGATCAAGCATCCTTATCCTCTTTCGGTGCCGTATCTGGCATTCGCTTCTTGAACATCTCGAGCATGCGGTCCGTCACCACGAAGCCGCCGAAGACGTTCGCGGCCCCGAACACCACGGCGATGAAGCCGAGCGCGTGCAGCAGCGGCGTGTCCGCGGAGCCGGCGACGAGCATGGCGCCGAGCACGACGATGCCGTGAATCGCGTTAGTCCCCGACATGAGCGGCGTGTGCAGCACCGACGGCACGCGAGCGATCACCTCGAAGCCGACGAAGATCGCCATGATGAATACGTAGATGCCGAGCACCAGCTCCTGGCTCATTTCGCGGACTCCACAGTGACTGGGTGAGGAGTGGAGCGGCCGAGCCGCTGAAGCGTCGGCGCGTGACGAATCTCGCCGTAGGCGGTGACGCAGACGGCGCTGATGATGTCGTCGCCAAAGTTGAGGTTCATCTCCCCCTTGGGAGCGAGCAGCACGACGAGAGCGGCGACGTTCTTGGCGTACATCTGGCTGGCGTGAAACGCCAGGTCGCTCGAGATATGGAGTGGAGCGATAATGGTCACGTCGTGCTCGACGATCGTCTCGCCGGGCACGCTCAGCTCGCAGTTGCCGCCCTGCTCTCCCGCGAGATCGACGATGACCGACCCGGGACGCATCGCCTTCACGGTCGCCGCATCGATCAGCAAGGGAGCGCGTTTTCCCGGAACCAGAGCGGTCGTGATGATCACGTCCGCCTGCTCCGCGCGCTTGTGAATCAGCTCCCTCTCGCGCCGGATGTGATCCTTGCTCAGCTCCTTGGCGTAGCCGCCCGCATCCTCCGCGTCGTCAGCGTGCACATCCAGCTCCACGAATGTCGCGCCGAGGCTCTGAACCTGTTCCTTCACGACGGGGCGGGTGTCGAACGCCTCGACGACCGCGCCAATGCGACGCGCGGTCGCGATCGCCTGTAACCCCGCGACTCCCGCTCCAATGACCAGCACGCGCGCCGGGCGAACCGTACCCGCGGCCGTCATCAGCATCGGAAAGAACTTCTGGAGTGAATTTGCGGCGAGCAGCACGGCCTTGTACCCGGCGACGGTGCTCTGCGAGGAGAGCGCGTCCATCATCTGCGCGCGAGAGGTCCGGGGCACTAGCTCCATGCTGCACGCGATAATCTTCCGCTCCGCCAGCTGACCGAACAGTGCTGGGTCGCCAGATGGCTGGAGAAGCCCGATCAGTACGGAGTCCTCCTTCATCAAATCGAGCTCGTTTGATCCCTCCAGACCGGGCCGCTGAACTTTCAGCACCATCTGTGCGCTGCGGTAGATCTCGTCGGCGGTGTCGGCAAGGTCACAGCCGACGGCGCGGTACGCTTCATCCGTGAATCCGGCGCGCTGGCCGGCGCCACGCTCGATGATGACGCGGTGACCCGCGCGCGTGAGCTGCTGCACGACTTCGGGAACGAGCGCGACACGCCGCTCTCCGCTGGCGATTTCGCGGGGCACCCCGATCAGCATTCAACCGTTCCGTTCAATCCGGTCATGTATGCGCAATAAGATAAGCAGTCCCCGTACCGCGCGTTTATATTCACGTTGAATGCCCGAGGAACTTCGCTGGTCCGAGCTCCGTCTGGGAATAATCTCGGCGGTGACGATCGCGGCGCTCGTGATCGCCACGCTGATGTTCGCCCGCGTGGGCGGGCTGCATGGCGAGAAAGTAACCCTCTACGTACTCGCCGACGACGCTACGGGGGTTCTCACGGGCACTGAAGTTTGGCTCGCCGGAAAGAAATCCGGCCTCGTGAAGGACATCTCTTTTCGTCCGCCCGTTTCCGATACGGTCGAGCGGCTGCTGATCACGACCGAGTTTCTCGCGGAGGCGCTGCCCAACGTGCGAAAGGACTCGTACGCTCAGGTTCGGGCCGGAGGAAAGCTCCTCGGAATGCCTGTGATCTACATCGCGCCGGGTTCCGCGGCGTCGCCCGCGCTGCGCGACGGCGACACGCTTCGCTCCCGGGAGAAGACCCAGGTCATTGATGTGGCTTCGCAAGTGGGATCGATCCGGCCCGAGTTCTCGGCGCTCGCCTCGGCGGTGAAGGAGCTCAACACAAAGCTCTCCCGCCCCCTGGGAACGGTGGGAAACTTCCGTACTCGCGGTTTCCCAGAGATGCCCGACGCCAGCGCGCGCATGTCACGCATTGGCACCAAGATGACGCAGGGCCCGGGGACCATTGGGTTGGCGATGCGTGCGGATCTGATGGGGCGTGCATCGCGCCTGATGGCGGCAGCCGACTCGATGAAGAGCTTCATGTCGTCGGGCCGGGGAAACATCGGGCGCTTCCGCCGCGACACGACGCTCGTGACCACGGCGAAGGGAATTCTCGCCCAGGTCGACACACTTCGTCGTCTTGCATCCGATCCACTCGGCTCGATTGGCGGAGCGCATCCCGACAGCGCGCTTCTGCGCGAGCTCGCCCGCACTCGCAGCCTCGTGGATTCTCTCATACGAAACATCAAGAGTCGTCCACTTCGCTACATCAATTTCTGACTTGACCCTCCCCGGAGGTGCAGTTACCTTCGGATATCTTCCGGCGTAGCGACGCCACCAACGCAATAATTCCCTCCTCCCGCGCGAAAGTATCCGGGCTCCGCCCCGACTTCGCTCTTCTTCATTCCTTCCATTTCCAGCCTCTCCGCGTGGACATCGCCGAGCTGAAGCGAAAATCCGTTACCGAGCTTCAGGAGATGGCCGACGGGCTCAAGATTGAGGGCTCGTCCGGTCTTCGGAAGCAGGATCTGATTTTCCAGATCGAGCAGAATCTCCTCGACACCGACATCATGCTGCACGGTGATGGCGTGCTCGAGATCCTGCCCGAGGGTTACGGATTTCTGCGCAGTCAGGACTGGAGCTATCTGCCGGGACCGGACGACATCTATGTCTCGCCGTCACAGATAAAGCGCTTCGGCCTGAAAACCGGGGACGAAGTGCGCGGCCAGGTGCGCCCGCCCAAGCCGTGGGAGCGTTATCTCGCTCTGCTCAAGGTCGAGAGCGTCAACAGCGAGGATCCCGAGAAGGCGAAGGATCGCGTTCCCTTCGACAACCTGATCCCGCGCTACCCCGATGAGCGCCTCCGCCTCGAGACCAGGGACAGCGACCTCAGCATGCGCGTCGTGGATATCATGGCGCCGATAGGAAAGGGCCAGCGCGGACTGATCGTGTCACCTCCGCGAGCGGGCAAGACGATCCTCCTCCACAAGATGGCAAATGCAATAGCTGAAAACCATCCTGAAGTGACGATCATCGTCCTCCTCATCGACGAGCGGCCGGAGGAAGTGACCGAGATGATCGCCAGCACGACGCGCGCGGAAGTCGTGAGCTCGACCTTCGACGAGGGCGCCGCGCGCCACGTGCAGGTGTCGGACATGGTGCTGGAGAAGGCGAAGAGGCTGGTGGAGACCGGCAAGGACGTCGTGATCCTGCTCGACTCGCTGACACGGTTCGCCCGCGCCCATAACACTGTCGCCCCACAGTCAGGGAAGATTCTTTCCGGCGGAGTGGACGCCAGCGCCCTTCACAAGCCGAAGCGCTTCTTCGGCTCGGCGCGCAATATCGATGGTGGGGGTTCACTTACGATTATTGCGACCGCGCTCACCGAGACCGGATCGCGCATGGACGACGTGATCTTCGAGGAGTTCAAGGGCACGGGCAACATGGAGCTGGTGCTCGATCGGAAGATCGCCGACCGGCGCGTATTCCCCGCGATCGACATGCTGAAGTCCGGCACCCGGAAGGAAGAGCTGCTCCTCAGCCAGGCGGAGATCAACCGGGTCATCCTGCTGCGCCAGTTCCTGGCCGACATGCCAGAGGCAGAGGCGGTCGAGTTCCTCCTCCGCCAAATGGCTAAGTCCAAGAACAACAAGGAGTTTTTTACCCAGATGGCGCAGGGCTAGTCTTTAATATGTGAACACCGCATTGAGCCGTTATCTGGCTGTGGACTATGGCCGCAAGCGCATCGGGCTGGCGATCAGCGACGAGCTTGGCATGCTCGCGTCCCCGGCTGGATTCATCGCGCGACGCGAAGGCAAGCGTCCTCCGATCGCGGAAATCATCGGGCGCGCGACCGAACTCGAGGCGGCGGGGTACGTACTCGGGCTTCCCCTCGACGGTGAAGGGAACGAGACGGAATGGACCGCCGAGGTGCGCGCGGTGGGCGCGGAGATCGCGAAGCGAACGAACATGCCGGTACGGTTCATCGACGAGCGCTTCACGACCGCCGCGGCGCTCAGGACGATGCGGGAGCTCGGGCAATCAACGAGAGGCCGCAAGGGCTATGTGGATGCGTTGGCGGCGACGATACTGCTCCAGCAGGCACTCAATGTTCCGGATTGATCGGCGGGCGGCGGTGGCCGCGGGATGCTTCGTGCTCTCCGCGTGTGGACCGACTCCGCATGGATCCCCGACTCGCGTAATAATCCCCCGCGGCGCCAGCTTCGGTGAGGCGGCCGATTCCCTCGGGAAGGCCGGGCTCATCGGATCGCGCAGACTCTTTCGGCTCTATGGACGCGTGATGGGCGGCGATCGAAGGATCAAGCCGGGCACTTATCTCCTCAAGCACGGCACCCCGTGGGGCGATATCGTGCGCGCCCTGAACGGAGGCCGTGGTCTCGTGAACACGGTCACGATTCCCGAGGGCTACTCGATCCAGCAGATCACCCCGCTCCTTGCGCGCGCTCTCTTCGTGCCGGTGGGATCGGTTGAGGCCGCGGTACGCGACACGGCGTTGCTCGCGCGACTGAACATTCCGAATCCTACGCTCGAGGGCTATCTCTTCCCCGATACGTACGCATTTCCGGCGGGGACGACGGCATCACAGGCTGTGCGCGAGATGGTCCGCGGCTTCGAGAGGCGCTGGAAGCCGGAGTGGGACGCCAGACTCGCCCTGCTCAAGATCAATCGGAACGACCTGGTCACGATGGCGTCACTCGTCGAGAAGGAAGCGCGGGTCCCTGAGGAGCGGCCGGCCATCGCCGCCGTGTACTACAATCGCCTTCGGAAGGGCATGCTGCTCCAGGCCGATCCAACCGTGCAGTATGCTCTGGGTCGCCACGTGAGCCGCGTTCTGTACAAGGATCTCGCCGTGAGGTCCCGGTACAACACCTATATCCACGCCGGCCTGCCGCCTGGTCCTATCGCGTCACCTGGAGCAGCGAGTTTGGCGGCCGCTGCGAATCCGGCGGACGTGCCCTATCTCTACTTCGTCGCCGCCGCCGACGGGCACCACGAATTCCGCATGACGCTCGACCAGCACCTCGACGCGATTCGCCACGTGCGTGGCTTGCCGCCCCGAGCGTCGGATTCCCCGGCGCGCAAGGCAGTGGCACGCGCGGCGACGAGAACGCCGGCGAGAACGGCAAAGGTGTCGAGCAGAACCCGGGCGAAGCCGACTACCCAGTCGAAGAAGAAGCGCACGACGACGAAGTCTCCGACTTCCACGACCAAGAAGACGACGGCCAGGTAGCACCATGCTCGATCCGCGGATCCTGCGTCTCGTGGCAATCGCCGACGATGCGATCGAGGAGCAGGGAGCTCTGATCGAGCGCGTCGCGGCGGCGGTGCGTGGCGGAGCGACGAGCGTTCAGCTGAGAATGAAGAATGCGACGCCCCGTGAAGTCGTCGAGGTCGCGCGCGCGCTGGTCAGCGCGGTAAGGGTTCCGGTCATCGTCAACGACCGGGCAGACATCGCTCTTGCCGCCGGGGCGGCAGGCGTTCATGTCGGCGGGGCGGATCTTCCCGTCGTCGCGATTCGGCGATTCGCTCCCGCCACGTTCGTCATCGGAGCATCACTCGGCGGCGACCACGAGCTGGAGAACGCGAAGGACGCCGA
Source organism: uncultured Gemmatimonadaceae bacterium (assembly GCA_964391175.1). Taxonomy (GTDB): domain Bacteria; phylum Gemmatimonadota; class Gemmatimonadetes; order Gemmatimonadales; family Gemmatimonadaceae; genus UBA4720. The sequence continues at coordinate 8,235 of CAYMKQ010000004.1, forward strand.
TTATGTCGGGATCGGACCGGTGTTCTCGACCGGATCGAAGACCGATGCCGGCGGGGCGATCGGGGTTGACGGGTTCAGGCGTCTCGCCGCGCTGTCGAAGCTGCCCGCGGTCGCGATCGGTGGAATCACGGCCGACCGCGCGCCTCAGATCATCGCGGCCGGCGCGTGCGGAATCGCGGTGATCAACGCGATCTTCAGGACTGGCGATCCCGAGAGCGCGACGCGTGCGCTGGCTGCCGCCATCGGAACGTGATGTCGGGCATACGCTGAGATTCGCCGTGCCTCCGATTTCGGCGCTTCTTCTTCGGCGCGTTCGCCTCGCGCATTTCCCGTTCGATATCCGAGAGCACGGGCGGGCTCAGGAACAGATCGACCAGGTCAGGGTCGAATTGCGTTCCCCGACCAGCGGCGATCGCCGTGGTGGCCTCGGTGAAGCTCTTGGCGTGACTGTACCGCCGCCGGTGCGTGATGGCGTCGAAGCTATCGGCAATCGTGACGACACGCGCCGCCAGCGGGATCCGCTCTCCCTTGAGCCCGCGCGGGTACCCGGTTCCATCCCAGCGCTCGTGGTGCGCGGCGACGCCCTTTCCGAGGTCGGGGTAGAATCCGACGAGCGGCTCGAGGACTTTGGCGCCGCGGTCGGGGTGAGTCCTCACCGCGCGTCTCTCTTCGGGCGTCAGCTTGCCCATGTCGTGGAAGATGTCGGTGAGCGCCTCGTGCAGCTTGCCGATGTCATGGAAGAGCGCGATGCGCTCGATGCTGCGAACAAGGTGCTCGTCGAGATCGGCGGCTTCTGCGAGGATGAGGGAGTAGGCCGCGACTCGGCGCACGTGCGCGCCGGCGACGGCATCGTTGGCCTCGATCGCATCGAGCAGCGTCTCGAGAGTCGCCGCGCCGAGTCTCTCGGTGCGCGCGCGCTCGCGGTGCGCCCGAAAGAGAAGCGCGCCCGCGGCGACCCCGATCGAAAACGGCAGAATCCCACGCATGTCCGCCTCATTCGCAAGAACCGTACGGAGTCGATTGCGCGCCGCTGCTTGGTAATCGCGCCCTACCTCTGAGATCTGTGCGTTGGGTGAGTCGGAGGGGGTCCTGCTTCGCGAGTACGCTCACTTCCCTGCCCGCAAGCGGGCACCCGGAGCCGAACTACGCGAGCGCCAGCTCCGCTGGCACTCGCCCGTCTCCTGGTCGCTCGCTGAAACTCGCTAACGCAGGACCCCCTCCGACTCCCCGTGAGCCACGATGCAGTTGAGGGCGTGGGTTTCGACCGGGCAGCACGTCGTCCGCACACATCTAGCCACGCGCCGCCGCGGCGCGGGAGTCATCGCCGTGTCCGATTGGCGTGCGCGGTGCGGGCGCACGGAAGCGCGGCCGAAATCCGGCGAGCGAGAGCGCTTCGCGCGAGTCATGAGTCTGTATCGGGCGGTCAGGGTGTCCTCGCAGTCGGCGTTCAGCGAGCGACCAGGAGACCAGCGGTTGCCCGCAGAGCGGGCGACCGCGTTCTGGGCTCCGCCCGAGCGAGCGCGGGTGCCCGCTTGCGGGCAGCGTGACGAAGAGGACACCCTGGCCGCCCCAAACAGAGATCGATCGGAAGCGAAACGAATCGCTCGACGGTAAAATTGACCCGCATGACGGTCGCACGAGTGAACGCCAAGGGTGCACGCAGATGGATGAGCGGACATCCGTGGATCTATCGCACGGACGTGACCGAGCGCCCCCTCGTCAATGCGGGCGCGGTTCTCGTTCACGATCACCGCAACAAACCGCTCGGCTGGGCCCTCTGGAGCCCGCTCTCCGAGATCTCGCTCCGCCTGTTGGATGACGACCCCGATGCCGTGATCGATCAGGCCTGGTGGGACGAGCGCATCGCATTCGCGATCGCGAGGAGAGTCTCGCTCGAGGACCACACCAACGCGTTCCGCCTCGTCCATGGCGAAGCTGACGGCTGTCCGTCGTTCGTCTGCGACCGGTACGACGAATGGCTCGTCGTCCAGTTCATGAGCGCCGGGCTCGAATGCTTCAGGGAGGAGATTCTCGCGGCGCTGCGGTCGCTCGTCGAGCCCGCGGGAATTCTTGCGCGGAACGACGTGCCGCTCCGCTCGAAGGAGGGCCTGCCCCGCGAGACGGTCGTGCTGCACGGGGATGTGCCGCGCGAGATCGAGGTGCACGAGTACGGAGTGAGGTTCCTGGCCGCGCCCTGGACCGGCCAGAAGACGGGAGCTTTCCTCGACCAGAGGGAGAACAGGCATTTCGTGGGCACGGTGGCGCGTGGCCGGGCGCTGGACTGCTTCAGCTACCACGGCTCGTTCGCTCTTCACCTCGCCCGGAAGGCGACGCACGTCACTGCGCTCGATACGTCAGCGCCAGCCCTGGTGCGTGCCGCGGAGAACGCGACCCTAAACTCAGCGGACAACATCTCCTTCGTCGAAGCGAACGCTTTCGACTATCTGAGAGAGAAAGAGCGGGAAGGCGCTACGTTCGACACGATCGTCCTCGACCCGCCCGCCTTCGCAAAGACCCGCGCTGCGCTTCCCGGCGCGATACGGGGTTACAAGGAGATCAACCTGAGGGCGATGCGCCTGCTGGCGCCGGGAGGGCTGCTCTACACCGCGAGCTGCAGCTTTCATCTCACGAAGCCGCTGTTCCTCGAGATGTTACAGGACGCCGCTGCTGACAGCGGACGGCGCGTCACGATTCGCGCTCTCACTGGTCAGCCGATCGATCATCCCGAGGTGCTGACGATCCCTGAGACCGGCTACATCAAGGGTGCGCTGCTCGAAGTGATGGACTGAGCGCCGCGCTCACGGGCGCTGACATTTCGGACAGAAGTATGTGGAGCGCCCCGCCTGAACGATCCGCTCTATCTCGGTCCCGCACCGCCGGCACTTCATCCGCTCGCGTCCGTATACCGCGAATTTCCGCGTCCCACGCTTGTCGGTGTATCGGCCGGGTAGCCGCGTCTTCGGATTCAGCACGTGTCTGATCGCGTCGACGAGCTTTTCCAGCTTCGCCCTCGACACTCTGGACGCGGCAAGAGTCGGATCGATCTTCGCTTCCCAGAGAGCCTCCGCCGCGTAGATGTTGCCTAGTCCCGCAAGCACGCCCTGATCCATGATCGCCGGTTTGATGGCGATCTTCTTTCGCTTCAGCGTTTCGAGGAAATAGCTGGCGTCGAGCGTGGCATCGCTCGCTTCACGACCGAGCTTCGGCAGCGACGACGATCCCTTCCGGTCGAGCGTGATCAACGAGAGCGCGCGGCGATCGACCAACGAGACCCTCGTGCCGTCGGTGAGCTCGATCACGGCGCGGGCGAAGCGGTCGAGAGGATCGTCCGTCGTTCCGATCTCCCAGTCGCCGTTCATCCGGAAGTGAATCACGAGAGTGTCGCCACTATCCAGGTGAACCAGCTGGTGCTTGCCCCGACGCTCGATGCGCTCGATGCGCTTCCCTCTGGCGGCACGGGACTCGGACGGCGAGAGCTTCCTCCTGAGGGCTGGATGGATCGCCTTCACCGACGCGATCGTTTTACCCAGCGCGGCGCGCGTGAGCCGGCGCGCTGCCGCTTCGACTTCAGGTAATTCAGGCAAGTCTTACCAATGGGCGTTTCGGGTATTCGGGTATTTGCTCCGCGTAACGATAACGCGTCCCGCACGTCCAGCAGGAGTACGTCGAGCATTTCCGGACGAGCGCTCCGGAGGTCCGCGCCCGATTGCTGTCGCAATGGTGCCCGAACTGCGCCGCTGCTGAGCTCCGTCATTGACTCTTGCGGGTTCCCCATACCGGTCTAGCTTAAACGCCTGACTCCGGCACCTGTCCCCTGCCCTCCGACATGGCGCAACACATCCCTCGCTCTCTCAAGCACGAATACGAGCTCTACGTAGAGAACGAGATCGAGAATTACAAGGAATCCGTATCGCGCCCCGCCATTCTCAAGATTGGCGACGAGGCAGCCGCGGTGCTTCGGGCGCAGGAACAGTTCGCGATGGACGAGCTGGTGCTCTGGGCGGAAGTCGATCGAATCATCAGGAAACGCCTTCGCATCCCCGTCTACGAGACCTGGCGAAGAAAGCGTCTCAAGATCCTCGAGGAATATCGCCGCCCGGAGCACTGGGGATTACGATCCGACAGCATCCTCGCGCGCGAGATCCATCCTCCCGCCGAATCGAAGGTGCTTGTCGCCGGTGGAGAAGTCGAGAGTGCCGCGCTGTATCTCGCCGCCCACGGGTGCGATGTCACGGCGTTCGACAGCGAAGTGAAAATCGAGCGTGTCATGAACGCGGCGCACGCGGCGGGTCTCACCGATAAAATCCAGGGCTGCCTCGCAGACCTGGCGAGCTGGTTCCCCGATGCCCCCTTGAGCGCGGTCGTTTGCACGCCGGCTGCGTTCGCCGGGCTCTCCGCAGAGGAGCGCATCCGGGTGTTCGAAGTTCTGCAGAGCGCAACCCGTGAGGGCGGGGTCCACCTCGTAGGCACGATCGTCCGCGGACAGAGAGGCGCCTCCGTCACCGAGCTCCGTCGCCAGTACAAGGGCTGGACGATTTCGGTCGAGGAGGATTCCGCCTCCTCCCAGAGCTTCCTGGCCAGGAAAATCGCAAGCTAGGCGCGTGTCGTAATGACACAGGTGTCCAATTCCCTTGTGTCCTTTTGCGACAGATCGCACCCTCCAATCTAAGCTCTACAGTCACAACTGCTTTGTTAACAGGCAGTTGCGCTCAGCCTCGAGCCTGGCACGTCGGGTGCTTTTGTCGGTACCGCGCCACGGTGTGGCAAACCCAAAGTGAGAGCTGTAATGAAGAAGGATCGTAAGACTAACGGCTCGAGCGAGCCGCTCGGAATCATCATCTCGCGCGGAGACACGACGGAGCCCACTCCGGTTTTCTCCGCTTACATCTGGGGCCCGGTACCGGGGGCCCGGTACCGGACGCTGTCGCCGAGTCGGCGACCCGCGCCGCGTAGGCTTCCCGCTACTATAAGAAAAGTAGCGCTCGAGAGCTGAACCACCCCGGGGGCTCCGCGGTCTAAGCCGCGGAGCCTTTTGCATCAGACAGCCAGGCTGGCCAAACCGCCTTCCAACTGGCGCCGGACGATCCGAACCCGGTACGCGCTTTGCCCCTCCCCGCAGAGTGGAACATCACGGCACACCCCCAACCCCTTCCTCTTCTCCCAACTGGGAACGCGAGCGTCACGCGCTGCTCGCGCAGCGCATCTCCGATATTGGCCTGGAGATTCGGGGAACGCTGCTCGAAAAGCTCGTCAACCAGCTGTACGAGGAGCTGGCCGCCAGGGGTCTGGCGTTCCGACCCCCGGTCTATCTGAGCGACCAATGGGGATGCCCCGACGGGACGCCCCTGATCGGCGTCCCGTTCTATCTCGCTGACGCGCGCCTCTCGCGCATCGAAGAGGACTATTCCTCGGCGGTTGAATCGGCCGAAGACTCCATGCGCTATCTCAGGCACGAGGCTGGTCATGCCTTCAACTACGCGTATCGCCTGTACGACCGCGCCGATTGGCGCAAGATGTTCGGACCATACTCGCGTCCGTACCGTGAGCGTTACCGCGCGGATCCCTTCTCGCACGACTACGTGCGCCACATCCTCGGCTGGTACGCGCAGAAGCACCCTGACGAGGATTTCGCGGAGACGTTCGCGGTGTGGCTCACGCCCGCGCTCGATTGGCGGCAGTCGTACGACGGTTGGGGGGCGCTCGCCAAGCTCGAGTATGTCGACCGGCTGATGTCGGAGATCGCGCAGGACGTCCCGGTGGTTCCCCAGCCGTCCGAGGACGATCTCCCCGTCACCGCCATGCAGTACACGGTCGCCGAGCACTACCAGGAGAACGAAGAGACCCTTCCGATCCGCGATCCGCGCATCTTCGATGGCGATCTTCGAACGATCTTCGTCACGGAGCAGCAGGCGCCGGGTGGACCTTCGGCCGCCGATTTCATCGGTCGTCACCGCCGCGAGATCGTGACCCGCATCTCGTACTGGACTGGCGAAAGCCCGTCCATCGTGCGACAGTTCGTCGAATTCCTCACCGAGCGCGTCGCGCTACTCGATCTCAAGCTGGGCGGACTCGAAGCGTCCACTCTCATCGAGCTCACCGCATTCGGGACGGCCGTCATAATGAACTATCGCTATACGGACGCGATCGACGGCACGGACACGGTGGAGGACAGCTGAAGGTCACCGTCCTGCACAGCGCCGATGCTCTCGAGCCGCCCGTGGATCCCGTGCTCGACCAGCTCGACGCCGCGCTTGCCGCTTCCGGTCACACGACGCGCCGACTGGCTGTGGACGACACCGTGCAGCCGCTCATCAACGAGCTCACGCGCGAGGAGCCGGACCTCGTGTTCAACCTCGCCGAATCGTTTCGCGGAAAGAGCGCGCTCGAATCCAACGTCGCCGCGCTGCTCAATCTTCTCGATCTCCGCTATACGGGATCCAGCCCGGCGGGACTCATCCTCGCCGGCGACAAGACACTGACGAAGAAAGTGCTGGCGTTCCACAGCATTCTGAGCGCGAAGTTCGCGACGATGTACCGCGGTCAGGTCGACTGGGCCGGCGACATCAAGTTCCCGCTGCTGGTAAAGCCTCCGCAGGAGGACGCATCACTCGGCATCACGCAGAAATCCATCGTGACCAACGTCAAGGAGCTGCTCGACGTGATGGGCGGCACCCAGGAGGAGTATCAGTCGCCGGTGCTGGTCGAGGAGTTCATAGATGGCAGGGAGTTCTACGTGGGCGTCCTCGGCAACAGCAAGGTAGAGGCGCTGCCCATCATCGAGCTGGATTTCTCGAAGTTCCCGAAGGATCTCCCAAAGATCGCCAGCTGGGAGGCGAAATGGGGCGACGACGGTGATGAGAAGGGCGCGCAGTTCGAGGGGACCGAGTCCATCTTCCCGACGGATCTTCCCGAGGACCTGACGAACAAAATCCAGCAGGTCGCGATCGACTCATTCCAGGCGCTGCGTCTCCGCGACTACGGGCGCATCGATCTGCGCGTAACCGCGGAAGAAGAGATCTACGTGATCGAGGCGAACCCCAACTGTTACCTGGAGGAAAAGAGCGAATTCGCCCGCGCGGCGCAGAAGGCGGGGCTCGAGTATCCGGCGCTCATCGCGCGGATCGTGGACCTGGCCAGCGCGCGTTACTCACGCTAATCGACGCGGCAGCCGGCACAAACAAAAAAGCCGGCGATCTCGCCGGCTTTTCCGTTCTCTCAGTGAGAAACCTACCTGCGCTTCTTCCGGGCTGCGCTACGGGCGGCCTTGTTTCTTGCGCGCGTGCGAGCACCCTTGCGCGCCGCGGCGCTACGAGCTGCCTTGCTTCTCCCGCGTGTGCGACCGCCCTTCTTAGCGGCGGCTTTGCGTCCACGCTTCCTCGCTGCTGCCATATTGTCTCTCCACGATGAAGTAAAACTCTCACCGCCCCCCTGATGGAACCGGCAAGTCCCGCATCGCGTCCTGACTGGCACGCGGTTTACAAAGGAACTCAATGCGACGACGTATGCAGACCGTCCTGCTGACCGGTCGCGAATATAGAATGCAAGAGATGTGCGAGCAATACTTTTCTCCGTCGTGCATTCGCTCGAAATGACTCCGACTTCCAAAAGCGCCGTGCAATCGGCAGGTTAGAAACTCTCTCACGGAAAGTTTTTCCGACTCTCAACGGAGTAGCCGCAAGTGAAAGCGCTGGTAAAGGAATCCGCTGCGCCAGGTTTCAAGCTGAAGGATGTCGCGGAGCCGAAAATCCGTGAGGACGAAGTTCTCATTCGCGTTCGCAGGGCGGGCGTGTGCGGCACCGACGTCCACATCTACGAGTGGGACGCATGGGCGAAGGGGCGGTGCAAGCCGCCTTTCATCGTCGGACACGAGTTTGCCGGAGATGTCGTGCAGGTTGGCCGCCTCGTCACGGATGTGAAGGAAGGCGACCGCGTCACGGCCGAGGGACATATCGTTGACGGCCGCTGTCTGCTCTGCCGAACCGGTAACGCGCACGTCTGTCCCTACACCCGGATCATCGGAGTCGATCGCGACGGCTGCTTCGCCGAGTACATCTCCATGCCGGCGACGAACGTGTGGCACCTCGACGATGCGATCTCGTTCGACGTCGGCGGAATACACGACCCGATGGGAAACGCGTTCCACACCGCGCTCACCGCCGAGATTCCCGGCGCGACGGTACTGGTGACCGGGTGCGGACCGATCGGAATCTTTGCCGTCGGGATCTGCAGGGCGGCCGGCGCATCGCGGATCATAGCGACCGATATCAATGAGACACGGCTCGCGCTGGCCAGGCAGATGGGTGCGCACGATGCCGTGCGGCCGGAACAGGCCGAGAGTCTCGTGAAGGGAGCGACCGGCGGACTGGGTGTGGACGTCGTGCTGGAGATGTCCGGCGACCCCGCCGCGATCCACCAGGCGTTCGCTCTGGTCAGAGTGGGCGGGCGCGTGCAGATGCTCGGCATCCCCTCGAAGAAAATCGACTTCGATCTGGCGACCGAGGTCATCTTCAAGGGTCTGACGATCTACGGCGTCGTCGGACGCCGGATGTACGAGACCTGGCACCAGATGACGCGCTTCCTTCGCTCCGGCGAGTTCGACCCGACTCCTGTCATTACGCATCGCTTTCCTCTCTCGGAGGCGGACGCCGCGATCGGCGTGATCAAGTCGGGGGAGGCAGGGAAAGTCATCTTCGAGATCGCCTGACGACCGTTCTCTCTTCAATTCACGAGGGTGCAGTGGGGCTGAACACCAAGTTCGATTCCGAGCTCAGGGCCGCGATCGAAAAGCTCAAACAGGATCGCGTCTACAAGCGGCTCAACTATCTCGCTTCGCCGCAAGCCGCACGCGTTCAGATGGAGGGACACGGCGAAGTCCTGATCCTCTCGTCCAACAACTATCTGGGCCTTTGCAACGAGCCGAGCGTAGTCGAAGCGGGAAGGGGAGGGCTGGAGCGGTACGGCGCGGGAACGGGGAGCGTCCGATTCATCTGTGGCACCTTCACGATCCACCGCGAGCTCGAGCAGGCGATCGCCGATCTGGTCGGAACCGAAGCATCGCTCAGCTACGTCTCGGCCTGGAATGCCAACGAGGGCCTGACCGCTTCCATCGTCGAGCAGAATGACTTCGTGGTATCGGACGCGCTCAACCACGCCTCGATCATCGATTCCATCCGGCTGGCGAAGGCGATCACCAAGTGCACGACCGCGGTCTACGCGCACTCCGATCTGGACGACCTCAAGGCGAAGCTGGAGAGCGCGAAGAGCGCGCGGCGTCGCATCATCTGGACCGACGGCGTCTTCTCCATGGAAGGGAGCATCGCGAAGCTCCCGGAGATTCTTCAGCTGGCGAAGGACCATGACGCCATCGTCGCGGTGGACGACTCCCACGGGACCGGCATACTCGGAGCCACCGGACGTGGAACGGCCGAGCATTTCGGGGTGCTCGGCGAGGTGGACATCATTACGTCGACGCTCGGAAAGGCGCTGGGCGGCGCGGCCGGCGGATTCGTCGCGGGGCCCGGCTCACTGTGCGACATGCTGACCCAGAAATCCCGCCCGCAGCTGTTCTCGAACGCTCTGCCTCCGACTGTAGCGGCCAGCGCGCTCGGGGCGATCAGGCATCTCGAGCACAACCCCGGTCTGGTTCGGAAGCTCAACGAGAACACCCGCTATTTCCGGGAGGCCATCGCCGAGGCCGGCTTCAAGCCGCTGCCGGGAGAGACCCCCATCGTGCCAATAATCGTGGGGGAAACGGCCACCGCCATCAAAATGAGTGACATGTTGCTGGACGAAGGCGTCTTTGTGACAGGGTTCGGCTTTCCGGTCGTGCCCGAGGGCCAGGCGCGCGTGCGTTGTCAGCTCAGCGCCGCCCATTCACGGGACGATCTGGACGAGGCCATCGCGGCCTTCAGGACCGTCGGGACGAAGCTAGGCATAATCTAGAGGACGCCTTCATGCAGAAGCTCAGAGCAGTCGCTGTGGCAGTGATCGCAACGGCAGTCGCCACCGCCCAAGCGAACGCACAAAGTTCGCGCAATTTCGAGGACTCCTGGTTCTGGGGAGCGAAAGCAGGAATCAACACCTTCTCGCGACCTGGATACGGGAACACATCCACCGCGAATCTGGGTCTGGACTGGCTCATCACGCGCAAGCAGGGTGGCCTTTACGTCTCAGCCGACCAGTCGATCTTCGAGCACAACATCGAAGTATTCGACCCGGCCGCGACGACGGGTCAGCGTACGGTGCGCGTGAACGACCTCCGCCGCCTGACCTTTGCCGGTGTCGCGTTTCCCAAGCGCTTCGGCGGCATCATCCCCTACGCCGGAATCGGCTACATGATCGCCGTCGCTGGCGACGCCCGAATTCTTGTCGACAGCGTCAATACCGTGCCCAGCAACGGGTTCATCGACGACGTCGACGAGCTGCGGAGTCGCGGGTCGGTACTCGGGATGTTAGGCGTTCAGATCCAGACGCGTCGCGCAGCAATCTTCGTTCAGGAGACACTCCTGCCCAGCAACAGGAACTTCCTGTTCCCGAGCACGCTCTCATTCTTCGAGTTCGGTATTCGCTACAACTTTGGAAGCTCAATCGACCGGCGATAGCAGCTTTCGGCGCAGCCGGTTGATTAATGGACGGCGTCCTTCGGGGCGCCGTTTCTTTTCTCCTGGCTCGCGGTCGACCTCTCTCTTCTTACGGGCGGCCTCAAGGTTGGGGCGTGTCCTGGCAAACTGCAACAGAGAAAAGACAAGCTGCGAGCGGACAGCTACCCGCTACTAGCCGCGGGCCTCACGACGCCGGGACGTCAGCGGAGCGGGTCTGGGCAAACGCAACTGAGTCTGCGCAACGACGCGTGTGCCAGTGCGATAGCGCTTCGTGCGGTCCGAACGGTCAGCGTCGCAGGCAGCTCGCGGCTGACAGCTCGAAGCAGGCAGCTCGCGGCTTGCAGTTCTTCAGTTGCAGTCTGTCAGCATTCTCGTCTACCCCGACAGCTTCCCCTTCGACACGAACCGATTCCCGTTCACGATCCAGCGCATCGGCCAATCGGCGGCGCGCGTGATTCCAATTCTGGTCGTGACACTGACGCGGCCCTCGGGCACGCGCTCACCCTCGCGAAGAACGAGCGGCTTTCGCTGGAGGCTCCTGGCGCTCATGGACCCGACGATTCCGAGAGCAGCGCACAGCTTCCCCGGTCCATTGGTGAGATCCGTGACGGTCTTTGCGCACGGACGCCTGCGGCGCATGAGCGAGACTCCATCGAGCGGCTCGAGCGCGCGCACGAGCACGGCGCTCGGCAATCCCTCCTCACGCGTAACCGCGTTGAAGCACCAGTACATCCCGTAGATGAAATAGACATACGAATCGCCCGGCGGTCCGTAGAGGGCTTCCGTGCGCGCCGTCCGGCCGACCACCGCGTGACACGCTTCGTCGTGCTCACCAAGATACGCCTCGGTCTCGACGATGATACCGCTCGTCAGTCCGTCCGCAGTCTCGCACTCCAGCACCGTCCCCAGCATGTCCCGCGCGACCAGCTCGGTTTCGCGCGCGTAGAAGCTGCGCGGAAGGACGCCTCCCCTGCGAAACGCCGAGCGCGGCCTCGGGTGCAGAAGACTCGATTCGGAGTCCTCTGCACTCGAAGTGTTCTTCACGCTATTCTGTGGCCGACTTGCTGCGGCTCTTTCTCGCGCCGCGCCGGGGAGCAGACTTCTCCGCCTCATCACCGGAGGCGGCCGCGGACTTCCTGCCGCGACGCGGCTTGGCGCCGTCCGCCGCTGACGCGCGCTTTCTGCCGCTGCGCGGCTTGGCCTCGCCATCGGAGAGCGCATCCTCGCCGATGACCGGGAGATCCGCCACTGATTCCGTGAACACAGGCTCGATCGGTCTCGTCTCCACGACTCCAACCGAGAGGAGGTTCAGCGGTGGAGCACCGGCTCTCGCCCCGATCGGACCGCGGCCGCGACCGCGGGCCGTACCGCCACCCCGCGCTCCCATTCCCATCGGAGCCGCCGGCGCGGCCGGAGCCGCGACCTTGGCTGGTTCCGTGGCGGCGAGCTGCTCGCCGACCGGAGCTGCTGCCGCCGCCGGGGCTACTTCGTAGTCGGAGCCTCTCCTTCGCAGGTCCACGATGTCAGCGTCGTGCGCATCCTGGAGAATCCTGAGGAAGTTGCGCTCGCTCAGACTCTCGCTGTCCCGCCCCAGCAGATCACGCGCGGTGGCACGCACCTGGCTCGCGCGAACGCTCGCGCTCCCGCCGGCCGCCACGGCGCGGCGAACGAGATTGAAAGCTTCATCGCGGGTGAGACGGAGACCGCTAGTGCCGATCCCATCACCATTCGCGGCAACCGGAGCGGTTCGCGCTGGAGCTGCTGCTGGCGTGGCATCGCTTTCCGCCGACTCCTCCGGCGTGATCACAGGCGCGACCGCGGCCGGGCGCTGGCCACGTCCATCGCGATCCCGTGAGTGACCTCTTCCGCCCCGCCTTCCGCGGCGCGTGCGGTCCGATGATTCGGCTTCCTGGCCGGCGGGTAATCTCGCCGCGCGGGATTCGCCTGGAGCATGCTCCGCTCCTCCGGCCGCACCCGCCGCGCGGGGAGGACCAACCTCGAACTGCCCGTTCTCGAGCTTGGTCAGGGACAACAGGTTTCGGTGCGCGGCCTCGGTGACGAATCTCGAGAATTTCGACATGCCGAGGTTCTTCTCGTCGAACGAGCTGTCGATCTGCTGCATCACCTGCTTGAGCCGGTCGGCGCGCATCACGTCGCCATTGCGCTTCATGCGCGCAATTGCTTCGGAGACGAGCTCCCACGGATCGCGCTTCACGACTTCGTCCTCGCCGCTCTTCACGAGTCCCGCCAGCGCGTTGTAGCTGTAGTACTCGTCGCAGTTCATCACCAGCAGGTCGCTCGATGATTCGCGGATGCCGACGCCGATGACGTACTTGCCGTATTCCTTGAGCTTGGTGACGAGACTGGCGAAATCCGAATCGCCGGAGAGGAGAATGAACGTTCCGATCTCGGGGCGGGTAAAGACCAGCTCCATCGCATCGACGGCGAGGCGAATGTCTGTCGCATTCTTCTTGGCCGATCCATAGGCGGTGGCCATGATCATGTCGATCGACGATTCCGCGAGTGGGACGATGTACTGCGGGTATCGCCGCCAGTCTGCGTAAGCGCGCTGGACGGAGACTTTGCCCTTTACGATGTCGGAGGAGAGGAGGTTCTTCAGCTCGGTCTGGAGCTCCGAGCGGATCCCCATCGTGACGTTGTCGAAGTCGATGAGGAGAGCGGCGTTGGGGGCGTGGTGGACGGGGGCGCCGAGTGCATTGTGGGGTACTGCCTGCGGCCCGCGATGTACCGGGGCGATCTGACGATGCGCGCTCGGTGGCGCGGACCGCTGTGGTCGAGGATTCATGATCTGTGGGATTACAAGTGCCTGGGCTGCGGACCCGCGAGGCTTTGCCTTGGGCGGCTGCACGCCGTGTCGATCCTGCGACGGATGCCGCAGGCGGTGCGTCTTCAGGTCCATGCGAGCGCGTCAACCCTTGGTTGACCGGTCGCAGAATCCTCGAAGTCGCGCCGTACGGGTGTAATTTATAGAGGAATCCCCATGAATCAACTCCGGTTCCGTACGCGCCTGGTTCTGATCCTGTCGTTGTTCGCGATCGTGCCGGCGTTCGTGCTCACGCTGCTGTGGAGCGGAACGGTGAGCACCGCCCTTCCCTTCGTGAGCGGACGAACAGCGTGGGACAGCGCCGCGGCAAGCGGGGAGAGGGCGATCGCGGCGGCCCGCCAGGCTCCTCTCACCGCCGCCCAGAAGCGGGCGATCGACGCGCACGAGCGCGAGCTGCGTACCTCGGTGGAACAGGCCCGGCGCTACAGCTTTCTGGCGGCTCGCACCGTGCGAGTGATCGCCATCGCGGGCATCATCGCGCTCCTCGTGCTCACCGGCGTGGCGTCGCGGGTGGCGGGGCATCTCAGCCGCCAGCTTAGCCGCCCGCTCGACGAATTAGTGCGCTGGACGGAGCTGATAGGTCACGGCCAGCCCCTTCCTCCACCCGCGGAGCCGGCGGTCGCTTCGTCCGCAGGGAAGAATGGCGACGAGAGCGGAACCACGATCCAGGTGACGACGAGTCGCGTTCGCGGTGCCCCGGAGTTCGAGACACTGCGCCGGAGCATGCGTGAGATGGTGTCGGAGCTTGAGGTGGGGCGACAGCAGGCCGTGGAGTCCGAGCGGTTGCGCGCATTCCGCGAGAGCGCGCGGCGCGTTGCCCACGAGATCAAGAATCCGCTCACGCCAATCCGGTTCGCGCTGGCGAGATTGCGCAAGGAGGCGCCGGGCGAGCTACAGGAGGATGTCGGTGTGATCGAGATGGAGTCCGATCGCCTCGATCGGATGGCGAAGAGCTTCGCCGAATTCGGGCGTCTGCCCGAAGGACCTCCGTCGGAAATAGACATGGCGGAGCTGGTGCGCTACACCGCGCGCAGCTGCCTTCCGCCCAACATGGAGCTCGATCTCCAGATCGAGGAGAATCTCCCGAGAGTGCGCGGTCACAATGGCGCGCTGGCGGGAGGTCTGAGCAATGTTCTGCTCAATGCGGTCGACGCGTCGGGTAACACCGGTCGCATCACGGTAAGGGCGCGCTCCGCGAAGCTGTGGGGACGGGATGCGGTGCGGATCTCGGTCGCGGACAATGGCTCGGGGATATCGCCTGAGAGGCTGAAGAGCATCTGGGAGCCGTACGTGACTAACAAACCAGGCGGAACGGGATTGGGCCTGGCTATCGCGCGACAGGCTGTTTGGGCGCATGATGGAATCGTGGAAGCGACCAGCGAGTTGGGGAAAGGCACGGAGATCCAGTTCACGATACCCGCGAACGGCGCGATCGCCGAAAGGAAGATTGATAATGGGACCTGAGATATTGATTCCGTTCGGCGCCTTCGCGACCGCCATCACTCTCGCGATTGGGGTGCCCGTCGCCCGAGCCTACGCGCGAAGGATGGACGCGGAGTCCAGGCAGCCACGCATACCCACCGAGATAGCGGGACGACTGGAGCGGATGGAGCAGTCTCTGGAAGCGGTCGCGATCGAGGTCGAGAGGATCTCCGAGGGCCAGAGATTCACCACCAGGCTTCTCTCCGAGGCCAAGGGCATCGGTGATGCGCGGCAGATCCCGGCGAAGATTACGCCGGAGCAGGATCGCGCCACGTAAGTGCCGATTGTTCTCATCGCCGACGACGAGCCGAATATCCGGCGAATGGTCGGCGCGCTGCTCTCCGGCGAGGGATACGAAGTCACCGAGGCTCCGAGCGGAGTCGAAGCGCTCAAGAAAGTGAAGGAGGGCGAGCCCGATATCGCTCTCGTCGATCTCATGATGCCGGGCGAATTGGACGGAATGGCGACGCTCGGCAAGCTGCGTGATGCCGCCCCGGATCTCCCCGTGATCATGATGAGCGGCCGCGCAGGGCTCGCTGACGCGGTCAAGGCGACAAAGCTGGGCGCATTCAACTTTCTCGAGAAACCACTGACGCCGGAAGGCGTTCTGCTCGCGGTCGCCTCGGCGCTCGAGCTGAGACAGACACGGCGTGTCGCCCGCGCGCTGAGGGCCGAGCTGGGCTTCACGGGACAGATGGTGGGGAGGAGCACGGCGATGACCGCGGTGCGGCAGATGATCGCCCGCGTCGCGCCGACCGACGCGCGGGTGCTGATCACGGGCGAGTCGGGCACCGGGAAGGAACTGGTCGCGAGCGCGATCCACGACGCGAGCCCGCGGCGCGAGAAGCCGTTCGTGCGGGTGAATTGCGCGGCGATACCGCGCGATCTCGTGGAGAGCGAGATGTTCGGTCACGAGCGCGGAGCGTTCACCGGCGCGACGCAGACACGTATCGGCCGCTTCGAGCTGGCGCATCATGGTACACTCTTCCTGGATGAAGTTGGCGACCTGGGCCCCGACGCGCAGGCCAAGCTGCTGCGCGCGGTAGAAGCCAGGGAGATACAGCGCGTCGGCGGGAACAGAGTGATCAGGACCGACGTGCGCATCCTGTCGGCCACCAATCATGATTTGGTTCGCGCAGTGCGGGATGGAACGTTCCGCGAGGACCTCTACTTCAGGCTCAACGTAATTCCGCTCGCGATACCGCCGCTGCGCGACCGCGGTGACGACATCCTCGAGCTGGTGGAGCATTTCTCGGAGCAATTTCTCCAGAGAACCGGCCAGGCGAAGCCACGCTGGAGAAATGATGCGCTGATGCTGCTCCGCGACTACCCGTGGCCGGGGAACGTTCGCGAGCTGGCGAACATCATCGAGCGCCTGGCGATTCTCCACCCCGCATCGGAGATGACGGGACCTCAGGTCGAAGATGTTCTGATCGTCGACCGGGACGATCCGCGCGAAGCGGGCTCCGCGATGCCGCTGTCGGATCGCTCGCGACAGTCGCCGGCCAGGGACTCGCAGAGCGACGCGGCGTCATTGGCCGACAGACTCGACACGTTCGAGAGGTCGGTGATCGCGCGAGCGCTGGCGGAGTCGGGCGGAAATGTCGCGGACGCCGCGAGACGGCTTCAGACCGATCGCCCGAACCTCTATCGGCGCATGAAGCGGCTCGGAATCACGGCGACGAGGGTATAACGGCGACATGAAACGAACCATCAGGCGAAGCGGACCCCGACCACGCCACGAATTCCGGCGGAGGGCGCTCCTCGCGGCGGCGCTGAGCGCGTTCCTCGCGGGCAGCGCTCCCGTCGTTGTCCTCGCGCAGACAGTCGACACCGTCGCTGGCGCTCAGCCACCGGACACCCTGACGAGCGACAGCACGGCCGAGGAGCTCGGTCTCTGGACGCGCACGAGCAGGAGCAGCGGACTGATTCTCAGCTCCGGAAAGGCGTATAACCGCGTCGAAGGGCTGCCCGTCTACATCGGACCGGCCTTCCGGGACAGCTCCGGCCGCGCGGCGTTCAACGTATCGGTCCTCGGCATCATCCGGAGCGCGGACACTTTCCGCTGGGATGCGGACAATCTCGGACACAGGATCGTCGCCGAGATGCGGGTTGGCCGGGAGCGGGGATATGCGCTCGGCGTTTCTTCATACGACGTGGTCACACCGGTGGAGACCTGGCACCTTGGTGAGCCCGATGCGGGGCTCGCCGCGCTCTTCGGCCACCGCGATTTCCGCGACTACCTCGGAAGGCATGGCGCGAAGGCGACGGCGACATTCCACATGAGCGCGCGCAGCAGCCTGAGCGTCGACTGGAGCGACGAGCGGTGGAAGTCGCGGCGGGAGCGAAGAGTGTTCTCGGTGTTCGGGAACGGGAAGCGGTGGCGCGCCAATCCGGGCGTGGACGCGGGGAGGTTCCACCTCGGTGTCGCCCGCGCGAACGTCGACACGCGAAACGACGAGGTGAATCCGTCGACCGGCTGGCTCATTCTCGCGGAGTACGAGCGGGGATCGGGGTCTTTTACTGATGTCGGGCTCACTTCTCCGCTCGCGCGGCAAGCTGCTCCTCCACGGCTTGACTACGGGCGCGCGCTGTTCGACGTCCGGCGGTACAACCGCGTTTCGCCTAGCACGCAGATCAACGCAAGGCTGGTACTGGGCGGGTGGCTGCATGGAGACGAGCTGCCACTCGAGCGCCGGTTCTCCGTCGGCGGTCTGGGAACGATTCCGGGCTTCGATTTCAGGAAGATCGACCCTGGTGTTGTGGACGTTTCGCAGTGCAGCGATGGCGGAATCGTTCCTCCGGGGAACCCCGCGCAGTGCGAGCGGGTCGCGCTGGTGCAGCTCGAGTATCGGAGCGAGCTGCGATCCTCGTTCTTCGACTTTCTCAACGCGAGAGCCATCAGGCTGCGTGGAATCGGGTTCACCGTGCAGCCAACCGCCGTCGCGTTCGTGGATGCGGGCAGAGGCTGGCTCGTCGGCCCCTCGAGCGGAACGCTGCAATACCGCAGTGGAAACATTCCGAAGTTCGGCACGTTCATGACGGACGTCGGGCTCGGGCTCGACCTGGGCCTCATCGGGATTTACGCTGCGAAATCGGTCTCGAGGTCGAAAGACCCCGCAAACGTCTTTCTCCGTGTGCGTCGGCGCTTCTAGGGATGCTGAACGCGCGGCTCCTTGTCGTCGCGGGCTCACTGCTGCTCGCCTCGCCACTTCCGGGGCAGAAGAGGGTGCGCCTCGAGGTGCTCGCGCCCGCGCAGAACGCGTGGGCCGATGAGGCGCCGACCGTATCGTCGGCTGGTCTGCTCTCTGACGCCGCCATGCGCGATCTCCTCGTCAACGGATTTCCCGCGCGTCTCCACTACCGGCTGGAGCGTTGGCAGGCGGGCCGATGGTTCGATGACCTCAAGGCGGCGTCCGAGTGGGATGTGATTCTCAAGTACGATGTTCTCGGCAAGCGCTACCAGGCCGCGCGCGTGGTCAACAACAAGCCGGAGTCGCTCGGGGAGTTCCCGACGCTCGACGGCGCGGCGAGCGCCGCGGAGGCGCCCTTTCGAGCGACGATCTCGCTGCCGAGGCGCGGCCAGCGCGGCTACTACAACCTGCTTCTCGATGTGGCGACGCTGTCGCTGAGCGATCTCGACGAGGTAGAGCGGTGGCTGCGCGGGGAGCTCAAGCCCGCGGTACGGGGCGAAAAGAATCCCGGAACCGCTCTCACGCGCGGGGTTCGCACGCTCGTCGTGCGGCTGCTCGGCGGAGAGAAACGCCATTACGAGGCGCGCACTGGCACGTTTCGACTCTAGCCAACCCGCGCGTCTTGCGCTGTCGCGCGTCGCTCTGCGCTTCGACCGGCATCTCTGTATGGGGGAGGTGGGGGTGTCCTCTGCGGCGGCCACACTCGCTTGGTCGGAGCCCAAAAGCCGCGACTGCGAGCTTCGCTCTCCGTCGCTGGTCTCCTCCTCGCGCTCGTTTTGCAAGCCGCCTGCGAGGACACCCTCACCTCCCTACATAGACTTGCAACCGCAGCAGCGCTCCGCGCTGCCTCGTCCTGCGTTGGTAGAAGTCGCTCGTGCAGCGCGGCCCGCATCGGGGGCTTACGCCGAGCAGAGCTCGGCGCGCGCTGGAGGCGCCACCAGGAGAGTGTTCCTCCAGCGCTGAACTACGTGGGGAGTCGGAGGGGGGATGGGACGCAGTGGCGTCTCGCGTAGCAAGAGACTCGCGCAGTTAGCCCGCGAAGCGGGCGGCGAGGCTCGCAGCGTGTAAGCGAGCAGCCGCGAAGTCCCGTCCTTCCTCCGACGCACCGGCATAGATGCAAAAAGCCAGAGGCACGAACAACTCCTCTGGCTCCACAATAGTCACCGCGCGTTGAGCTAGTGCCCGGAGTGAGAGAGCCCGTGATGCGGGTGGCGGTGCTCGAGATCTTCCAGGTGGTGCAGGGTCTCTTCGCCGTAGAAGAGTTTGATGTAGCGGGCCTGTGTCGGCGTCAGCCTTCTCACCGCCCAGCTCAGATGCACGAAGTGCGGCTCCACCGGGTGGCGCATCGGGTGCATGCCGATCTCACTCGGGAGGTTGTTGGCCTTCCTGGTATTGCACGGGCTGCACGCAGTCACGACGTTCGTCCAGTCGTTCGCTCCGCCCCGCGACAGCGGCACCAGGTGATCGCGTGTCAGCGACTCGCGCGGCTTGAGCTCGATCTGTAGTCGCCCGCAATACTGGCAGCGATAGCGATCGCGCGCGAAGAGGAAGGTGTTCGTGACTTGCCGGCGGAAACGGCGCGGCACGTGGATGAACCGCATGAGACGGATCACCGCCGGACGGGGAAGCGTCAGGCGCTCTGAGCGAACTACGCGGTCGGAATCCGCCTCGACGATCTCCGCCTTTCCATCGATCACGAGCCGCAATGCGCGGCGGAGCGGGACCATCGTCAGAGGCTCGAACGAAGCATTCAGTGCCAGACAACCAACGACCAAGCGCTCCTCCTGGGCAAACTCAACAGAATATACACCTCGAACTGCCTTTCAGGCCCACTGATCCACCACTATTGCGACGACGCCCGCGGGAACGGGTAACACTCTACAGAGGCCCGAACGCGCGGGTCGCCGCACTCCTTCCTCCGCTAGTGACGTCCCGACGTTGTGAAGCTCTCAGCTCTCAGCTGCAAAGCTGGCAGCCGATAACTCGTTCTTTTGTTTTTTCCGACCCGCGCTTACCTCACTTGGAACCATCGTCAGCCACCCGTACCGATCGGGCCGGACGCCGGTGGCGATACCCATGTATTCCCGCTGGATCGCAAGCGTGAGGGGCCCGGGCTTCCCATCGGCAACCGGTATCCGGTCGACGGAGCGGATCGGAGTTATCTCCGCCGCGGTGCCGCTGAAGAAGAGCTCGTCGGCGATGTAGAGCATCTCGCGCGGCACTGACTGCTCGACGACCTCCACTCCCATGTCACGCGCGATCTGAATCACCGAATCCCGCGTGATTCCATTCAGGATCGCGGAGCTGATCGTCGGTGTGAACAGCTTTCCGTCGCGCACGATGAAGAGATTCTCGCCGCTGCCCTCCGACACGAGGCCGAAGGAGTCGAGCATGATCCCCTCGACGTAGCCGTCGACCCGCGCCTGCATCTTGGACAACTGCCCATTGAGATAGTTCCCGCCCGCTTTGGCGAGCGACGGAAAGGTATCGGGAGCCGGCCGTCTCCAGCTCGACACGCAGACATCAGCGCCGTTCTTGAGCGCGTCGGCGCCGAGATAGGTGCCCCATATCCACGGAATGATGAACACCTCGAGCGGCGTCTCGCTCGGCAGCACGCCCATCTGCTCCCCGGCCCTCAAGGCGACGGGCCGCAGGTAACAGTGGGGCAATCCGCTCTCGACGACGGTATCGACCGCCGCCTTCGACAGATCCTCGATCGAGTAGCGCAGCGGCATCCTGTAGATGCGGCACGAGTCGGCGAAGCGGCGCATGTGGGCGCCGAGCCGGAAGATTGCCGGGCCGTTCGGTGTCTCGTAGCAGCGGATGCCTTCAAAGACGCTCGAGCCGTAGTGGACGACGTGGCTCATGACGTGAATGGTGGCGTCTTCCCAATTCACGAACTGCCCGTCGCGCCAGATACGGTGGTGATTATCTACTGCCGCCATTCAGCCAGGCTTCCTTCGGTCGGGGGGAGGGGGGGGGAGGGGGGAGGGGCGAGCGTTGAAGATATCGAACGGAAGACGGGGTACGCTACTGGACCGGCCCCTTTTTCGTCCGATCCGTCCCCTCCGCCCATGAAGCGAGAGCAGTGCCAGCGGCGCTGACGCGGTCCACGAGGGCTCCGTCCGCCGCCAGGACGCGTCCCCCCTCGACCAACACCCGGCCGCGCACCGTCACGAGCTCCGCCGGCCGCCCCGGGAGCGCGAATACCGCCACGGCGCTGGGGTCGCCGATTGGCGTCGCCCGCGCGATGTCGGTCCGGAACGCGGCTAGATCGGCGTCCTTCCCCACTTCGAGCGATCCCACACGTGAGTCGATGCCGAGTGCCCGTGCTCCGCCCAGGGTTGCGAGCTCGAGCGCGTCGTCCGCACCGAACGCGTCGTGCCGCCGCGTCGCCGCCCGATGGATCAGCACCGCCAGTCTCGCCTCGTCCAGGACATCCATTCGATTGTTGCTCGCGACCGAGTCGGATCCGATTCCGACCCGCACACCGGCGGCGATGAGTGCGAGTATTGGCGCGATCCCATGTCCGAACTTGGCGTTGGACGCGGGACAATGCGCGACCGCGCAGCCGTGGCGCGCCATGATCTCGGTGTCCGCGTCATCCACCCGCACGCAGTGAATGAGGAGAGGCCCGCGAGCCAGCGCGCCACGCACCTCGAGCAGCGCGATCGGAGAGCGGGCGCGCTTCCCGACCGCGATGCCGCGACGAGCCAAGCCCTCCGCGAAAGCGCCGGTTCCATTCACGACCAGATCGTGCTCCGGCTCGCTCTCGGCGATATGCATCGCCAGCGGCAGCCCGCGCGCGTTGGCGAACTGTGCCGCCGCTGCGTAGAGGGCGTCAGAAACCGTGTACGGCGCGTGGGGAGAGACGCCAAGCCGCACGAGGTCCGTCTGTTCGAGCGCAAGCTTTCCGATCCGCTTCTCGAGCTCGCGCATTACCGTTTCGGATTGCGACGGGTCGGGACCGAACACTTCCTGATACATGATCCCGCGCACACCCATTTCGCGCATCGCCTGCATCGCGACGCCGCTCGAGCACGTGTCGGCATAGGTCGTAATGCCCGCCTCGAGGCCTTCCACGATTCCGAAGCGCGCGGAATCGAGCAGCATGGCGGGAGTGAGCACGTCTTTCCGGCTTTGCCGAAGCCTGTCTATCCACTCCGAAAAGCGACAATCCTCGAGAAACCCGCGCATCGCGGTGAGCTCGAGGTGCGTATGTGTGTTGACGAGACCAGGGAGCAGAATCGCATCGCCCAGATCGTTGTCATCGCCGGGTGGGGCATCCGCGCGCGGGCCGACGTACGTGATGACGCCACCGCTCTCGGCGACGGTGCCGTTCTCGATCGGCGGCTGGGTGATGGGCAATACCCAGCGCGCATGGTACCGCATCAGCGCGGTAGAGCGGGCGCGCGAGGTGGCGGAACCGCCGGAATCGTGTCGCGTGGACGCCGAACGGAGTCGCGGCGAATCGTGTCGCGGCGCACCAGCGGAGGAATCGGAGTAGCGGCAGGATTCCGGCGCGTGGTGTCGAAGACCGTCGGCCGCCGGGGGGTTGGAACGGGCTCGTAACCCGGTTGAATCGCGGGCGGCGTGACTCTCACCGGAGCCTGTGCTCCACCCGCTGGCGGCGGGGTGATCGGTGGGATTCCGAACGTGTCGATCGGCACGAATCCGGGCGAGCCGTAGCCGAGGTGCTTGTCGCAGTCGCGCGTCGGCTCCGTACCGGAGATGTAGAACTCGCTTGTCACCAGCTCTCGCGGACAATACGGAGTTTGAAGCAATCCACTCGTTCGGTCGATCTCGCGCGTCACGATCGAGATCGGCTTCGGCCAATCCGGCGACGGCGGCTTTCGGCGATAGACCTCGCTCATGAACGTGGTCCACGCCGGCGCGGCCAACACGCCGCCCTGCGCGTTGCTCTTGATCTTTTGCGGGCGGTCGAGACCCATCCAGACGCCG
This sequence comes from uncultured Gemmatimonadaceae bacterium, assembly GCA_964391175.1. Lineage (GTDB taxonomy): Bacteria > Gemmatimonadota > Gemmatimonadetes > Gemmatimonadales > Gemmatimonadaceae > UBA4720. The sequence goes on from CAYMKQ010000004.1 coordinate 31,319, forward strand.
GCGACGAGGTCGGCGGTGTAGCCGACGAACCAGACGTTGGTTCCGTCATTTGTGGTACCGGTCTTACCGCCCGCGGGTATGTGAAAGCCGGACGCCCAAATGCTGGCCGCCGTTCCCCGGCGCACGACATCCTTCATCATGTCGACCATCAGCCACGCTTCTTCCGGAGACAAGACCTGCGTCCGCGTCGGCGTAGGCTGCCACAGAATCTCGCCCTTCTGATTCTCCACTCTGGTGATCGCGTTGGGTGTCGCCCGCACGCCGAGATTTGCGTATACCGTGTAGGCGGAGATCAGCTCGATCGGATAGACATCGGCCGCTCCGATGTGAATGGATGGATAGGGAGGAATCGGAGTAGTGATGCCGAAGTTTCTGGCCTCGCTGATCACCGTCTGCTCGCCGAGCTCCATGCCGAGCTGGATGGTCGCCAGGTTGCGGGACTCGTAGAGGGCCTGCCGAAGTGGTATCTCGCCGAGGAATCTCAGGTCGTAATTCTGCGGCGCCCATGTCTCCTGTCCCGGGATGTCCATCACCAGTGGACTGTCGTTGACGATATACGAAGCCGGTCTCCCGTTCCGAACCGCCGCCGAATAGACGATCGGCTTGAACGTCGACCCCGGCTGCCTCAGGGCCTGAACCGCGCGATTGAACTTCGAGTCGTAGAAATCGCGGCCACCGACCATCACCCGCACCGCGCCGTTACGCGGGTCGAGTGCGACGAACGCGCCCTGGAGGTACGGCGACGATGCACCACCGATATCACCCTCGCGGCGCGCGATGTAGTACTCGTAGGTCGGGTGCGGATACGGCCCATACCGTCCCGCCTCTATCGCGCGAATCTGGCGCTCGAGCGCGCGTTCGGCAGCGCTCTGCATGTCGAGGTCGAGCGTGGTGAAAACCCTGAGACCCTGCTCGTACAGCTGCTTGCCGAACTGCGCGTCGAGCTGCTGTCTCACCCACTCGACGAAGTAGGGCGCGGTCTCGCCGGATTCCGTCTTGTTAGCGAGCTGGAGCGGATACGCCTTGGCGCGGCTGGCATCGGCATCGCTCACTCTTCCGCCCTGACGCATCAGCTCGATGACGGTGTTGCGACGCTGGATGGCGCGCTCGGGATAGCGGACCGGATTGTAGCGCGACGGCGCCTTGGGAAGAGCACCGAGCGTCGCCGCCTCGGCGAGGTTGAGATCGCGGACCGACTTGCCGAAGTAGCGCTGGGATGCGGTCTCGACTCCGTATGCTCCGTGACCGAGGTCGATTTGATTTAGGTAGAGCTCGAGGATTTTTTTCTTGTCGTACTTCGCCTCGATCTGGCGAGCGACCTTCGTTTCCTTGAGCTTCCGGATGGGGCTTTTCTCGCGCGAGATCTGATCGGGGAAGACGTTCCGCGCGAGCTGCATCGTGATAGTCGAAAACCCCTGCGAGAATCCTCTCACGGGCGACTTGAGGATCACGCCCGCGGTGCGATACCAGTCGATGCCGGCGTGGGAGTAGAAGCGCTTGTCCTCGGTGCTGATGAACGCGTCCTTCACGACGTCCGGTATCTCGTCGAACTTGACCAGCGTCCGGCGCTCGAGCCCAAGCTCGGCGATGAAGCGGCCATCGATCGCGTAGAGCTTGGACGTCTGGTTCGGGGTGTACTCCGCCAGCGCCTCGATGGTCGGGCACTGGTTGCCCCGGCAGATCAAGGCCCAGCTGGCGTAGAGAAGGCCGGCGCCGATGAAGAAGAGGAAGGTGAACGCAAGCAGCACCGCTCGGACGAGCGTCGGGTGGCGCTTGCGGAATGGGAGCTTGTTGTCGGAGGTGTCTGCGAAGTCGGCGGGCATTCGAGTTGAAAAGTAACCGTGATACACCGAAGGTGACACCGTGGACGGGTGTCCCTATCTTCCCCGCATGCACGCCACTGCTTCACTGCTCGACGAGCTCTCCTGGCGCGGGTTGATCTATCAGCACACCGATGGACTGTCTGACGCGTTGGCGGCCGGTCAGGTGAGTGCGTACGCCGGCTTCGACCCGACCGGCCCCAGCCTGCACGTCGGACATCTGGTACCGGTGATGGGGCTCGCGCATCTGCAGCGCGCTGGACACCGGCCGATCGCGCTCGTCGGAGGCGGGACTGGTATGATCGGCGATCCAAGCGGCAAGACCGCCGAGCGACAGCTCACATCGCCTGAGGAAGTGGAGCGCAACTCGCGCTTGCTCGAGAAGCAGCTCGCGCTCTTTCTCGATTTCAACGGCCCGAAAGCGGCGCGCGTGCGCGACAACGCCACGTGGCTTCGCAAGCTCGGCGCGGTGGATTTCATGCGCGACGTCGGCAAGCATTTCACGGTGAACTACATGCTGGCCAAGGAATCGGTGCAGTCGAGGATCGAAGGCGGCATCTCGTTCACCGAGTTCTCCTACATGCTGCTTCAGGCGTACGATTTTCTGGAGCTGCACCGGCGCGAGGGTGTGACACTCCAGATCGGCGGCAGCGATCAGTGGGGGAATATCACGGCGGGGCTGGAGCTGATTCGCAGAGTCGAGGGCACGACCGTGCACGCTCTCACGATGCCGCTGGTGACGACGGCAAGCGGATCGAAGTTCGGCAAGACCGAAGCGGGGGCGGTCTGGCTCGACGCCGCGATGACGACCCCGTACAAGTTCTATCAGTTCTGGATCAATGTCGATGACCGGGATGTGGGGAAGTATCTGCGATTCTTCACGCTTTTTCCGCGCAAGCGAGTGGAGGAGCTCGATGACGCGGTCGCGAGTGCGCCCGAGAAGCGGGAGGCGCAGCAGGCGCTCGCTCGCGATGTGACATCGCGTGTGCACGGCGACGAAGCGGCGAGCGTGGCGGAGGAAGTTTCGCGTGTGCTGTTCGGAAAAGCCGAGCCGGCATCGCTCACCGAGCCCGTGCTTCGCGCGATGAGCGAGGAGGTGCCGTTCGCCCAATCCAGCAAAGCCGCGGGCCTGCTCGACGCGCTGGTGACGCTCAAGCTCGCGGCGTCGAAGGGCGCTGGAAAGAGACTGGTCGAGCAGGGCGGAGTGTACCTGAACGGCCAGCGCGCGACGGCGGAAACTGATCTCGCCTCCACCACGCCACTTGCGGGAGGGTACCATCTGATCCGCAAGGGTGCGCGCGAGTACGGTTTGATTCGCGCGAAGAGGTAGTTGATGCGGCCGAGGGTTACCAACACCGGATGCAAAACGGCTCCCGATCACCGGGAGCCGTTTCGTTTTCGCCCCTCAGAGGGGGTCTACTGATCCTCCCTCGCCGTCCGTCTCTTGGGCTTCCCTTCCTGCGCCTGCTCGTACCAGTTGTCCAGTGAGCGCTGCGCGAGATCGCGGCCCCCCAATCCGAACGCGAGCCCGGCCGCCAGCGCCAGCGCGCCGATCAGCCCCGTGACCAGCGTGTTGATCAGATTCGTGGCGATGCCCAGCTGATTCACCGCGACCACGATGGCGAAAGCCCACACAGCGGTCCTCGCCACGTTCGAGAGCGTCTCCGGATTCCTGAATCCGCCCTCGGCGGTCGCGCCACGCGCGACGTTTCCCAGCGCGCGGGCCGCGATTCCACCGATGAAGAGGATGACCATCGCCACGATGAGGTTGGGCAGCCAGAGCAGCAACTGTCTCATTACATCGGAGACGGCCGGCAGTCCCAGCGTGTCGAACGCCGCGAGCAGGACGACGATGCGAACGATCCATTTCACGAGCCCCGCGACGATGCCCGCGGGATCAGTTCCCGTTCCCATCTTGTTCATGAAGTCGGCAAGACCGGAGCGCTGCATCAGCTCGTCGAAGCGAATCGCCCGCAACAGCCCCAACACCGCTCGCGCCAGCAGTGAGGAGATGAACCACCCGATCGCGACGATGACGATGAAGCCGAGGATGCGCGGGATCGCCCCCAGGATCATCGAGAACGCATCGCGGAAGGACGAGATGAGGGTATCGCCGAACGACTGCTCTACGCGAACCGGAACTGTTTGAACCGGCAGATTCTGGGTCTGGAGCAACATTTTCATCCTCGGTGGAGGTAAACGACCATCGGCGCCCGCAAGACGGATACCGCTGCGGCGCCGCTGGGCCGGGTGCTACTCGGTCACTCCGAGCTGGCTCTTGAGCGTAGCGAGGCCTTCGCGAGCACGCACAGCCACATCGGTGTCGGGATATGTATCGATCAGGCGCCGCAGCTCGCGCAAGGCCTTCGTCTCGTTGCCCGGCCACGCCCGGTACAGATCGACGAGACGATTCGACGCGTAGACGTCGTCCTTCGCCGCGAGCCGCGGCAACCGTTGCACGCCACGGAAGAGGGACTCGGCTTTCTCGTTTATCTTCGATTTCAGACAGACTTCGGCGGCGCGTAGACGGGGCTGCGC
>CAYMKQ010000004.1:35776-52646 GCA_964391175.1 uncultured Gemmatimonadaceae bacterium
TCTCGTTTATCTTCGATTTCAGACAGACTTCGGCGGCGCGTAGACGGGGCTGCGCTTCGCCCGGAGCTTCGGCGATGAGGCGCTCGTACGACGCCAGCGCCCCCGCGACGTCGCCGCGCATTACCAGCGAATCCTCATACGAGTATTGCCGCTCGTAGGGCGTTCTGCTGCCGCTCGGCTGGATGAACGACCCGAACGCGTCGCCCGCGCCCCGCGAAACGGAAATGACGAAAAGCGCCGCGCTCGCGCCACCGAGAACGGCACCGACAAGAGTGGCGAGCACGACCCCGGTCGTCAGAAGCCCGGCCCTGATCGCCATTCCACAGCCGATGAATGCCCCCGCCGTCACGGGAACGATCATCCAGCTGCCAATCTTGTACAGATCCGCCGCCTCCGGACCCAGCTTGTCGAAGAGGGTTCGCCTGTACTCGTCGCTCCTCACGTCATGCGGTCTTCGAGACAATGCGATACACCCGCCCGTTCGACGAGCAGATGTACATCTCGCCGGCACTGTCCTCACCGAACGAGACGATGCTCCCCAGCTTGCCTATCGGCCAATCGTGCCGCTCGTTCACCTTCCCATCGGCGTACTTGAAGCTGCGGAGCCAGCTTCTGCAGTAGTCGGAGTAGAAGTACTGACCCTGAATCTCCAGAATCCTGCTTCCGCGATAGACGGGACCGCCGATCACGGAGCACACGCCATCGCGGTGCGGGTAAGTGAGAGCCGGCTCCTCGTACGCGGACTTGTTGCAGAGCGGATTCCTGTAGCAGGCCGTGCCCTCCATTACGTTCCAGCCGTAGTTGACGGGCGCTTTCGTCATTCGAACGACATTGATCTCTTCCTGTGCATTCTGTCCGACGTCGGCGATGTAGAGCAACCCGCTCGTCCGGTCGAAAGCGAATCGCCACGGATTACGCAGCCCCGTCGCCCAGATCTCGGCCCTGCCTCCGCGATTCCTCACGTAAGGATTGTCCGCCGGCACAGTGTACGGGTCTCCCCGGTCGACGTCGATGCGGAGCAGTTTTCCGAGCAGCGTGTTCGGGTCCTGGCCGTTGCCCTTGGGATCCCCGCCGCTTCCACCGTCACCCATTCCGATGTAAAGCATCCCGTCGGGCCCGAAGAGATTCAGCCCCCCGTTGTGATTCGCGTATGGCTGGTCGATCGCGAGTATCAGCTTGGCCGAGGCCGGATTCGCAACGTTGCGATTGGCGGACACCGTGTAGCGCTCGATGCGTGTGTCGCCCTTGTTGTCCGTGTAATTCACAAAGAGGAAGCCGTTCGTCGAATACCGCGGATGAAACGCGACGCTCAGGAGACCGCGCTCGCCGCCGGAGCTGACTTTGCGCCTGATGTCGAGGAAGGGAGTTTGGAGAAGCTGTCCGTTCTCGACGATCCTGATGCGGCCGGGTTGCTCGACGATGAAAAGGCGGGGATCGCCTGCTGGAGCGGTGACATGAACCGGACTGTTCAATCCGCTGGCGACCTGCTCTACGCCGAGCGTGACCGCGGCCGCTCCGCCCGCTACGCCCGCCGCTCCGCCCGCGCTCGCTGAGTCCGCGACAGCTCGCGCCTGGGTGTCGTCGCCGGGCGTTCCGCACACGACCGAGGTGAGGGCCAGCACCAGCAGCGACACACGTGCCACGTTCACGCCCCCTTCTTCGCCCGGTAGTGCTGCCGGGGATCGAGCGCGTCCCGCAGCGCGTCTCCCAGCAGGTTGAACCCAAGCACCGCGGCGCCGATCGCCATCCCCGGGAAAACCGAGGTCCACGGCGCGCGTCGAAGTTGATCGAGATCGCGTCCGTCGGCAATCATGGAGCCCCAGCTCGGCGCCGGCGGCGGAACCCCCAGCCCGAGAAACGACAGCGCCGCCTCCGCCATGATGGCGCCCGCGACTCCAAGCGTCGCGGCGATCACGACGGGGGCGATGACGTTAGGCAATACGTGGTGAAGCATGATTCGGAGATCGCCGGCACCGAGTGCGCGAATGGCCTGGATGTACTCGAGCTGTCGCACCACCAGGACCTGTCCGCGCACGAGTCTGGCCATGCCCGCCCAGCCGACAATGCCGATCGTCGCGAAGACCACGCCCATGGAGGGCTGAAGAGCCGCGACCATTGCGATGAGGAGGAGCAGCGTCGGGAACGCGAGCGTCACATCGGCGAGCCGCATCACGACCTCGTCGACCCATTTCCCGTAGAATCCCGCCAGGAGACCGAGCGTCACGCCGAGCAGGAGCGCGATGCCCTGGGAGATGAGACCAACCGTGAGCGAGACACGCGCGCCGAAGACGAGGCGCGACCACACGTCCCTGCCCTGGATGTCGGTGCCGAGCCAGTGGTCCGACGATGGACTCTCGAGCAGATGTACCAGATCGATCGCGATCGGGTCCTGCCTGGCGATGAGCGGCGCCAGCAGCGCGGCGACGCTCATGATGACGACGATGCCGATCCCCAGCCGGGCGCGATTGTCGCGCAGGAATCGCTTTCGCTGTGCTGGATCGAGCATCATCCCCCTCCGATGAGACTGCTCACGCCGACGGGTCTCTCAGCTCGGGCGGCGTGTCCGGCGGTTGTCTTCTCCACCTGCGGTGCTGCCAGAAGTACTGCGCTGGTACGACCCGCACCCACTTCTCCAGATGCTCCGTGTAGCATGCGACGATCGCATCGACGTCTTTGTCCTTGTCGCCCGTCTCGCGCGCCTCGATCCGCTCGACGACTATCCTATACCGTCCGTTCGGCTTGCGAAGCGCGACGACGAAAAGAACCGGCACCTCGAATCGCAAGGCGAATACCGCCGCCCCGCGCGGCGTCTTGGCCGGGCGGCCGAAGAACGGCACGAAGGTCGAGGCCAGTCCCAGGACTCCCTGATCCGCCACGAACCCCACTGCCCTGCCGGCGCGGAGTGACCGCGGTGTTCGTCGCACGGCTTCGGAGTCATGAACGATCGTTATTCCCATCTCTTCGCGCGTGTGATTGAGCCAGGCGTCGAAGAGCGGATTCGCCATTCCACGCACGATCGCGTCGAGAGGAACGCCGCGCGCGGCGATGTATGCGCCACCCAATTCCCAGTTTCCGATGTGGCCCGTAACTATGACGGCCCCCTTCCCGGCCGCCATCACCTCCTCAACCAGCTCCCATCCTTCGACAGTCTCCACGAGCGTCTGAAGACCATCCCTCCCCAGTGAGCCGAGGAGCGCGGTTTCGATCGCCGAGCGTCCGAGGTGCTCGTACGACGCCCGCGCGAGATCCACGACTTCCCGGGAGGACATGTTGGGAAACGCCGCCGCGATCTGCCGCTCGACTACGCGTTTGCGAATGCCGAGCGGACGGTAGCCGAGCGCGCCGAGCTTCTCGCCGACCTTGCAGGCTCGGTCCCAGCTCAGCGCGCGGAGAGCCTCGATCGTTCCGCGCATGGCGTAGTACTCGACCCGGTGCGCCAGCGTCGCGCCGCGATCCCTTTTCTTCGGCTTCGCGGCGCTGGGTGCGGCAGTCATCGGGCGCGGCGAGCCTTTCGCCTTGCCACGACGTCGTACGTGAACTCACGCGTTTCGCGCGCGACTCGATCCCAGTTGTAGTGTGTCTCGACCGCGTGGCGCGCCGCGCGTCCCATCCGCGCGCGGCGATCGGGATTGAGCAGCAGCGAGCGAATCGCTCCCGCTACCGCTTCCGCGTCAGTGGGCGGAACGAGAATGCCAGTCTCACCATCGCGAACGGCGGAGCGGACGCCGCCGGAATCACCGGCGACCGAAGGAAGTCCCGATGCCGCCGCTTCCAGGAAAGAGATTCCGAATCCTTCGACGTTGATCTCCTTGTCCACCCTCGACGCGCCGAGATAGATCGTGGAGGTCGCGTATGCTTCCGGAAGCTCGTCGTCGCGCATCGGCCCTACAAATCCAACGCGCCCAGCTACGCCGCTCGCTTCGGCGAGCGCGCGCAGCCGCGGCGCGTCGTCGCCGTCCCCGACCAGAATGTAGCGCAGCTCGGGGAAATCGCGCGCGAGCATCGACAGCGCCTGGATGCCCATGTCCTGTCCCTTGTGCGGGACGAGTCTCGCCACGGTGAGAATGAGCGGAGCATCCGCGACGCCCCATCGCCTCCGAAGGGCACCGGTATCATGCGAGGGGTGAAAGTGTACGGGATCGGTTCCGAGATCGAGCGCGGCGACGGGGGGAGGATCCTGCACGCCCACTTCGCGCATCACATCGGACGCGAGCTGCCCTACCCATTTCGAGGTGGCGACGATCCCCGCTGCATGGCCGAGTATGGAGCGTGCGGTGCGCCGCTTGAGCGCGCTCCGCTCCGATTTTTTTCTCTCGCGGAGAAGGTCGCCGCCGTTCACGTAGACGAGGTACGGGACTCCGAGCTTCTGGTGCGTCCAGCGGATGGCGTACCCTACCGGGCGGATGTTGCCGCAGTGCAGCACATCAAAGTCCGGCGAGCGATCCGAGGTGAGCCATCTTGCCCATCGCACCTGGTTCGAGAATCTTTTGGCCCGCTCGAACGGAAATGGCTGGCGATGGATGTTGTAGCTCTCGTGCGGATCGAAACCGCCGGCGTGGCGCGAGGCGACGGTGGACACGCTCATAGCGGTCTCCTCCTCGGCGCCATCAGCGAACCGGCGGCACAACTCGACGTGTCTCCTCGCCATCCCGCCCAGATCGGGCGCGTAGTCCTGCGTGACGAAGAGGTGATTCACCTACGAGTGTGGATTCAGGAACTCTTCGCCCGAGAGCAGGTTGTGGATCCGCTGATCGTAGGTGTGGTGCTGCCGCACGAACACCTGCCCTTCCCGCCGGATGCGCTCTCTCGCCGCGGAGTTCTCCAGGTAGTACGCGCACTTGTGGAGACAGGACTCGATGTCCTGGTACCAGGCGCAGTGATCGCCCTCACGAAGCATCTCGGTGAGTCCGGGTGTTCCCTGTCCGAGATAGAATCCGCCGGCGAGAATCACCATCCAGGTGCGGTCGGATGTGTAGGTGCGGCCTCCCTTGGCGCGATCCGGATTGATTCCGAGCGAGATCTTCGAGCTCGAGCAGACGGCAGCGAAGTCCTTCCCTTCCACCGGGCGTCCACTCCAGTTGAGAGGCTTCCGCCACTCCCCCCAGCCTTTTCCCCAGACTTTCAAGTCATGCTTTTTCGCGATCTTGAGAAGAAACGCCGCGCGGGCGGGATCGTATCCGGTTCCGATGAAGCTGACGTCGGAGGCGAACTGCTTCTTAGCCGGCACCGGCCGGATGTCTCTGTCCGCCGCGGCCGGGAGGAACTTTGCCGGCAGTCCGAGAGCCCGCCACTCCTCGTCGAATCCCGAGACGAAGAAAGTTCGCGAAAGCTTGCCAACAGCCATGATGTGGGCGATGTCGGGACGGTACGTGCTCTTGTACCACTGCGGGTCGTGGTACCACATCGCGTTCTCCTTCTCGGCGATGATCTCCTGCACCGTCTCGAGCTCCAGACCGAGGCACTTCGAGAGGAGTACGAAGTCCGGCTTGAACCGGCGCGCGGCGGAGAGCGCCCAGCGCTGCGTCAGCTTGCGACCTATCAAACGCTTCGCGCGCCGGTCGTCGATGAGGCGCGTCTTGTGGCCCGCTCTCTCGAGCGCGCGCTCACAGCCCCTCTCCATCCGCCAGGAATGATCGCTGCCAATGATGAGGATTCTCAAAGCCGTCCCGGACGTTCAGTGAGGATCGGCACGTGCGCGCCATCGCGAAACCCGCCTTTCAGGATGAACATGCCGAAGAACCTGGCGGGCGGCTTGAAAGCTACCGCAGCCGCCGTGCCGAATCTCGCGGCCGAGAAAGAAGTTCCGCCGCGGGATGCTGTACGCCCGGTCATCGCCGGGCGAATCAACCACTCTCTGAATCTCCTGTGCGAGCTCGGGCGTGCACCGCCCGGCGGCTCCGGTTGCGCGCGATGTTCACCGCGCGATCGAAGCCCTCGATCATCTGCTCCTCAGGAAATTCTCTCACCACTCTCGCCCGCGCGGCCTTTCCCATCGCGTCGCGCTGCTCTTCACTCACGAGAAGGCCCGCCACCGCGGCCGCCGTCGAGGCGGAATCATCCGGCGGATACAGCGCGCCGCTGATCCCGTGCGCGACGTAGCGCTGCGCGATACCGCCTTCGCTCGCAATTGTGGGAACTCCCAGCGCCATCAGATCGAGGAGGCCGTAAGCCGCGGTGTCTCCATCGGCCACGACCCAGCCGAGGTGTGCGTCCTGCATCAGCCGGATCTCGTCGTCGCGCTCGCCGAGGAAACTGACGAGATGCAGTACGCGCAAGGCGGCGGCCTGCATGCGGAGATCCTCGTCGTCGGACCCGGGCCCGACGATGATCAGCCGCAGATTCGGGTGCCGTGCCGTCAGCATCGACATGGTGCGGATCGCAGTCGCGGCGCGGCCGCGCGAGGTGGGATCGTAAACGCACACTATGTATCTGAGCGCCGGCGCCTGCGTCTCGTCGCCCTCGTGCTCGGCCGCGTCAGGCGGAGGCGTGTGGGCCGGGTAGTTCGACGCATCGACGCCGATCTCGGTTACCGCCGACTCGAGCGCCCTCTTCGGCAGTACTGCCGCGTGGCGGTCCGTCTCGCTGGCGAAAAGGAATGCGGTCTTCGCGAGGCGTGACGCCCAGCGTCCGGAAAAGCCCATCTCCAGCTTCTTTCCGGAGGGAGTCCATCTCACCACCGCGCCACCTCTCGCCAGCCAGCAGGCGGTCGCCGCGATGAGGTGCTCGCGATCAGTCGCCACGAAGACGGCGTCCGCGTCCCAGCGGCGGAAGATCTTTCTCAGCGCGCGCGCCCGGGAAAAGAAGAATCCTTCGGTCGAGAACGGAATGATCTCGAAGGGCTCAGGGATCGGCGTATTCTTCGGCTGGTTGGGATCCCGCCGCGGCGAGACAGCCAGGTGTACGTTGCTGTCGGGCGTCACCAGCAGGCTGACCTTGGCGCCGCGCTCGGAGATGCCGCGGCCGGCTCGCGCGAACAGGCGCGCCGTTCCCGACCAGTCCCGGCCCGAATGAAGAAAGAGGACATGCACGTGTTTTCTTACCTCATCCTGCTGAAGGAGCCATGGAAGGGGGCGACACCGCAGCGCCATCCCCTTCCCCAAATTGCAACGAATAAAGACGGTAGTATGCGCCGCGCTTCGCCAGCAGCTCGGCGTGAGTTCCCCGCTCGACTATCTCACCGCGGTCGAGAAAGACGATCTGATCCGCGTGCGCGATCGTGGACAGCCTGTGCGCGATCACGAAGACTGTTCTTCCTTGCAAGAGTCGGTCAACCGCCTCCTGCACCAGCCGCTCCGACTCCGTATCGAGCGCTGAAGTGGCTTCATCGAGAATGAGGATTGGCGGGTCACTGAGCAAGGCCCGTGCGATGGCGAGACGCTGACGCTGGCCGCCGGAGAGACGAGTTCCGCGCTCGCCGAGAAGTGTGTCGTAGCCCTGCGGGAGCTCCATGATGAAGTCGTGCGCATTGCCGGCTTTCGCCGCGGCCTCGATCTGCTCGTGCGTGTACTTGCCGGGCGCGCCGTAGGCTATGTTGTTGCGCACAGTGTCATTGAAGAGAACGGTCTCCTGGCTCACGATTCCCGTGAGTGAACGGAGAGCCGGCAGCCTGATCTCGCGCGTGTCGACGCCATCGAGCAGGATCCGCCCGCTCGCGGGCTCGTAAAAGCGCGGAATGAGGTCCACCAGCGTGCTCTTTCCCGCTCCGCTGGGACCGACGAGCGCGACGACTTGGCCCTTGCGGACATTGAGGTCGACATCCGTCAGAACCAGAGCTCCATCGTACGCGAAGCTCACGCCCTCGAACCGGATCTCGCGGTCGAATGCCGCGCGGTCCCGCGTACCGGCATCGCGCTGGAACTCTGCCGGCGCATCGAGAATCTCGAACAGCCGCTCCGCCGATGCGAGCGACGATTGCGCCGTCGTCCGCATCTGCGAGAGCTGCTTGAGGGGCTGAAGAAGTCTGAGAACGAGAGTGAGAAACGCGAGCAGCGTCGCGCCCGTCATTCCCCCGGTCACGAGCACTTCTCGCGCGCCGATCCATAAGACCAAGACCGCGATTGAAGTGCCGATGATCTCCGTGATGGGAGGCGCGAGCAGCGAGAGACGCGTGAGCCTCGCGCTGCTCTTCGCGTACTTGTTGCTTCCCTCTCCGAATCGGCCCTCCTCGTAGGCTTCGGTGCGGAAGGACTTGACGATCCTGATGCCGGAGATCGTCTCCTGAAGCACGCTCGTCATCTCGCCATGGACGTTTCCGCGCCGGAGATTCCCGCGCCTCAGTTTCTTCAGCATTGGCTGTAGCGACACGCCGAGGAGTGGAAGAATGATCAGCGCCAGCAGAGTCAGTCGCCACGAGATGCTGAACAGGATGGCGATGTAGACGACGAGCAGCGACGCGCTCTGGAGCGACTGCGTGACGATCTGAGTGAGGATGAGCCGCGTCTCGAAAGTGTCGTTGATCACCCGCGACAGAATCTGGCCCTGCTTCATCTGCGTGAAGTAGCCGAGCGGCAGGTGCGCGAGGTGGCGATAGACGGCGTTGCGCAGGTCGCGCGTCACATACTCCTGGAGCGTGGCGCCGAATTGTCCGGCGATCCACACCAGGATGTTCTTGATGATGACGGCCGCCAGCACGATGATGATGACGTTCCGCAACGAGCGCATCTCGTCGCCTGGAATGATGCGCGTTCCGACCGTAGCGTCGAGCAGCCTTGCGACCCAGCCCGACTCCATGCCCGTCGCGGGCTGGTGAAAGAGGACGTTGAGGAATGGAATGAGGAGCGCGATCGCGAAGCCGTCGAGCAGCGCCGCGGCGAGATTCCCGATTACGGTGATCGCCATGCGCCACCCGTGGGGGCGCAGAAAGGGCAGGAGCTTCCTGTAAATCCCCCCCCCTGGCGCCACTACCGGCGCGGGGTGAGCAGCGCCAGCGGCAGGATCACTTCCTCGGGCGTCACCCCGCCGTGGAGGAACGATCCGCGATAGCGGCTCTGATACTCGCGCAGCTTCGTTGGATAGACGAAAAAGCAGTCACTCGTGGCGAGAAGCGTATTCCCGCCCGCGCCGCGCCGCGGCAGCCGCAGCATGTCCTCGCTCGAGAACAGAAGGGCCTGGTCCGGCCGCTCGGCCCTCAGATCCTCGCCGAACTTGTAGCGGAGATTGGCGCTGGCGTCGCGCTTGGCGTAGACCGTTGCCGGCGTGTTGCAGTGGATCGAGCCATGGTCGGTGGTGAGCAGCACCGAGATCCTGCGCCGCGACGCCTCCCTGAGAACGCTGAAGAGCGCTGACCGCTGGAACCACTGCCGCGTGATCTGGCGCAGCGCGATCTCGTCGCGCGCCACTTCGTACAGGATCTGCGACTCGCTGCGCCCGTGCGTGAGGAGATCCACGAAGTTGAAGACGAAAGCGGAGACCCCTTCGGGACCGATCGCGGTGCCGAGGTGTCGCTCGAGCTCATCGGAGTTGGCGGCGGTGGAGATCTTCTGGTAGCGAACCGGAGTCTTCCCGCACAGCTCCTCGAGGTGACTCTCGAGTAGCTCGCGCTCGTGCGCATTGAGCGACTCATCCTCGCGGTCCGCGTTGCCCCACCAGTCGGGGAGCCGCGCGGCGATCTCGCCGGGAAAGAGTCCGCTGAAGAGCGAGTTCCGCGAGTAGGGCGTCGCGGTCGGCAGAACCGCGAAGTAGTGCGTCGTCTCGACGTCGAAGAAGGGAGCGAGCAACGGCTCGAGCACGCGCCACTGGTCGAGGCGAAGGCAGTCCACGACGATGAACACCGCCGCCTTGTCGCGCTGAAGAATCGGCAGCAGGAACTCGCCGACGACGTCGATCGAGAGCGGCGGGCGATTCCCCTCCAGATCCTTGAGCCACGCCGGATATGAATCCTTCATGTAGGCGGCGAACTCGCGGTGCATGTCGGGGTAGAGCCCGCGCAGCGATTCGTAGAGACCCATCTCGCCGGCGGCGGCGAGGTCCACGTCCCACCGCACCAGCTCGTCGAAGCGGTCGATCCAACCGCGCCAGTCGAGATTGCGGTCGCGCTCGAGCTCGATGGCGCGGAATCTCTCGACGAAGCTGCGCGCGATCGCCTGCTGGCGGATGCGCGGCCCCTCCAGAATGCGGGTGACGACGCTCAGCACCTGCCGTGGGTTGATCGGCTTGACGAGGTAGTCGCGGATGTTGGCGCCGATCGCCTCCTTGAGCGTTGAATCCTCCTCGCTCTTGGTGACCATCACGACCGGGAGGTTGGGCGCCAGCTCGCGCACGTCGCGGTAGACCTCGAGCCCCCGTTTGCCGGGCATCTGTTCGTCGAGCAAGAGGATATCGAACGGTCGCCGTCTCAGCAGCTCGACCGCGTCGTCCGCGTTACTCGCCCACTCTACCGTATAGCCCTTGGAGCGCAGGAAGATGCGATGAGGCTCGAGAAGCTCGCCTTCGTCATCTACCCAGAGTATCGATTTGGGGGGGTTGAGAACCGGTGCCGCCATGAATCGGAATGTAGCCGCGCGCTCTGCCGATGCCTAGATTCGGAGAGTGCTAGGCCAGCCGCCCCGCTTCACTCTCGCGACTCCTGCTTTTCGCTTCCGCGCGCTCGCCGCGCTGACGGCTCGGGCTTCGCTGGGAGGCGACCGGGAAACCGTCCTTGCCTGCCTCCAACTGGGGCGTTTGTGTGCTGGCCTTCTTCCCCCCTACGCCCTTTCCCGCGAGCTCACCGTCGAGCGGATCGAGCACACGAAGCAGTGGGTCTCGGCGCTGGCGGTGCCGACGGGAATCCGGGCGGTGGCGTTCAGCATTTTCGGCGCGCTCAACGGCTTCGACCGATCCCGCGCCGCGCTCGCTCTGGCTGACCTTGTCAAAGCCGCGTCGGGGCAGTTAGATGAGGCAGCCCGCTCCGAGCTCGAGGCTCTCAGGCAGGAGCTGGCGGCCTCGACCGTCGTTCACTCCCGGCACACGACGTTGCAGCAGCATAACCCGAACCCGAGCTGACCATGGCCGGCCATAGCAAGTGGAAGCAGATAAAGCATTACAAGGCGGCGACCGACGCCAAGCGGGGCGCGCAGTTCACGAAGCTGATTCGTGAGATCACGATGGCGGCGAAGCTGAGTGGAGGCGATCCAGCCCACAACCCCCGTCTTCGCACCGCGATAGATGCCGCGAAAGCCAAGTCGATGCCGAAGGAGAACATCGAGCGCGCGATCAAGAAGGGGACAGGGGAGCTCGCGGGCGTGCACTATACGGAAGTCACCTACGAGGGCTATGGGCCGGGCGGAGTCGCGATCCTGATCTTCACGCTGACGGACAATCCCACCCGCACCGTCGCCGACATCCGGCACAGGCTCAGTCGCCTCGGCGGCAACCTGGGCTCGACACATTCGGTGTCGTACCTGTTCGAGCGTAAGGGGCAGATCTACCTCGATGGCACCAAGTACGAAGAGGACAAGGTCCTCGAAGCCGCGCTCGAAGCTGGCGCCGAGGACTTCAAGGCGGAGAGTGAGCAGTACATCGTGACGACCGATCCGCATTCCCTGCACGCGGTGAAGAGTGCGCTGGAAGCGGCGAAGTTCGAGATCGTCGATTCGGAAATCGAGTCCATCCCGAAGACCACGGTGCACGTCGAGGGCAAGAACGCCGAGTCGCTGGTCAAGCTCCTCGAGGAGCTCGAGGACCTGGACGACGTGCAGAAGGTAGCGGCGAATTTCGACATGGACGTCGAGCAGATGTCGGGTGCGTGATTCCCCCATCGTAGTCCTTGGGATCGACCCGGGCACGGCGGTCACCGGCTACGGGATAATCCGGAAGGAAGGGCGCAATCCGCTGACGCTGATCGAGTGTGGTGTGATCCGCACGAAGCCGCGCGATCCTCTGCCGCAGAGACTGGCCGAGATTTACGACGGCATTGTCGAGCTGATACGGCGGCATTCGCCGAACGTTCTCTCCATTGAAGACATCTTCTACGCCCGCAACGTGCGCACTACCGTTGTCCTCGGCCACGCGCGGGGGGTGATTCTGCTCGCCGCGGTCCAGGCCGGACTCGAAATTCATGAGTCTCCGCCGGCGGAGATCAAGAAAGCAGTAGCCGGCACCGGTGCGGCCACGAAGCTCCAGGTGCAGTTCATGGTCGCGCGGCTGTTGAGACTCAAATCGGCGCCGCAGCCAACGGACGCGGCAGACGGAGTCGCCGCCGCTTTGGCGTTCGCGCTGGCGCCTGATCTACCCCGGATCATGAAAGTCGCGCTTCCGGGATTGCGACAACTGGCACGGGAAGCAGAGGCCTCCGGACTGGCCGATATTCCGGGTCGAATAATCGGAGCTCCTCGCCGGTGATCGGACAAGTCGTCGGCAAGCTGGTCGCGAAGGATCTCGACTCGCTCGAGGTGATGACCGCGGGTGGCGTCGGTTACGAGCTGACGATTCCGCTCAGTGTCTACGAGACGCTTCCGCGCGCTGGCGAACAGGTGACTCTCCACACGTCGCTGGTGGTCAAGGAAGATTCCTGGCAGCTGTTCGGGTTCGCCAGCGTCTTCGAGAAGCGGCTGTTCGAGAGGCTGCTCACCGCCAATGGTGTCGGTCCCGCGCTTGCGATCGGAATGCTGTCGGCGCTGTCCGCGAGCCGGCTGATTAGGGCGATTCGGGAGAAGGACATCCCGACGCTTCAGAGCGTGCCACGCGTGGGGCGGAAGAAAGCCGAGAGGCTCATTCTGGATCTCGGCGACAAGCTCGATGGACTGGGCGAGACGACGGGGACCACGGCAGCACCCGCGAGCGCGGCGGCGGATGATGCATTGCGGGCGCTCGTCTCTCTTGGGTACTCCAGCGCCGACGCGGATCGAGGAGTTCGTGCGGCGCTCGACGCTGGCGGGGCCGGAAAATCGGCGGCAGAATTGATCAGAGCAGCTTTGGCAAAACTGGGAGGTCGGTAATGTCGGTCAAACATCTTTATCTAATTGCAGTGGCGGCCATTCTGGGCTGCGCCCCTGCCAGCGGTACATCCAATACGTCGGGTACATCCGCGGTTCCTCGAAGGCCGAACCTCCTCACTGCCGAGGAGATCCTTGCCGCTAACGCCGACGTCGGGACTGCGTACGACGCGTTATCACGCCTGCGTCCGAACTGGCTGAGCTCGCATGGGCCGACATCGTTCGACACCCAGGGCACCGGGTTCGCGATTGTATTCGTCGATGGGCAGCAGTACGGCGACCTCACCTCGCTTCGTAACATCCAGGCCTATCACGTAGCCGATATCCGTTATTACAACGTTGCCGAGGCCGGGGGCAGATTCGGATTGCGGGGCGGTTCTGGTGGCGTGATAGAAATCACGATGAAAGTAAGAGATTAGCCCGTCTCGGCGGGAATCGGGCTGATGTTGCAGGTGACTTCCATTACGCTGTTCGCGGGGAATCCGCCTTTTGTGGCGCGCTCCTTCGCTGCCGCGCATAGGCGAAGCGGAAAATCGGCGGCAGAATTGATCAGAGCAGCTTTGGCAAAGGTGGGAGGGAGATAATGTTGGTCAGGTATCTGTGGCTGACCGCAATCGCGGCCTCCCCGCCGGCAGCTCGTTGCCTGGCAGGCGGCCCGGTGGCAGTAGGTCTCTCCAATGGAGGCATCATGATGTCGATTCGACCGGTTCTCCTCCTCGCGACCGCGGCTGCAATCGCCTGCGCGCCGCCTGCCGCCAGTGGTGAGCGTCGCAACACGAACGTCATCACACAGGAGCAGATCGCGGCTTCGCAGGCGACGAATGCCTACGAAGCGATCAGCCGCGTCCGGCCCACATTTCTCAGATCACGCGGCCGGACCACGATCAACGCCGCAGTCAGTGAGTATCCCGAAGTTTACCTCGACGGCCAGCGGTACGGCGATATCGAGATTCTCAAGACATTGTCGGTAGAGCACATTAGAGAGATTCGCTTTTTGAGCTCCTCGGATGCCACGACCAGGTTCGGGACGGGGCATACCGCTGGCGTCATCGAGGTGATAACGAGGTAGATCCCGACCATGACCAAGCCACATACCGTTTCGATACGGGCCTCTACCGCGAAGAGGGCGAGCACTTTCACCGAGTCAGTGATCCGCGAGATGACGCGCGTCGCGAACCAGTACGGCGCGATCAATCTCGCGCAGGGGTTCCCCGACTTCCCGATGCCCGAGCCGATGAAGGATGCGGCGTGCGCGGCGATTCACGGGAACATCAACCAGTACGCGATCACGTGGGGAAGTCCGGCGTTGAGACTGGCGATCGCCGAGAAATATCGGACGTGGTACGGGATGGAAGTGGATCCGGAGAAGGAGATCACCGTGTGTTGCGGCGCGACGGAAGCGATGGCGTCGGTGTTCCTGGCGCTGGTCGATCCGGGGGACGAGGTGATCGTGTTCGAGCCGTATTACGAGAACTACGGGCCGGACGCGATCCTGGCGGGAGCGAATCCGGTGTTCGTTCCGCTGGAAGCGCCGGACTGGAAGCTCGACCCGGACAAGCTGCGCGCGGCTTTTTCGAATAAGACTCGGGCGATCGTGGTGAATACGCCGCACAATCCGACTGGACGAGTCTTTACCCGAGAAGAGATCTCATTGATTGCGGAGCTGTGTCAGAAGTACGATGTGATCGCGATCACCGATGAGATCTATGAGCATATCCGGTATGCGGGCGGTCACCATGTGCTGGCGACGTGGCCGGGGATGCGTGAGAGGACCGTTACGATCTCCGGATTGTCGAAGACCTTCTCGTGCACCGGGTGGAGGCTCGGCTACGCGATCGCGCCGGAGAAGTTCAGCTCACCCATCCGGAAGGTGCACGACTTCCTGACGGTGGGAGCTCCCGCCCCTCTACAAGCCGCCGGTGCGGTGGGGATGGCGTTCGATGCTGATTATTACAACCATCTCGCGCCCGAGTATCGTGCACGGCGGGACATTATGTGCTCGGCGCTGGACGAGGCGGGGTTCAAGTACTCGGCGCCCGAGGGGGCCTACTATATACTCGCCGATTTTTCGGAGATCTCGGAGCTGGAGAGTCGGGAGTTCGCGATCTGGCTGGCTAAGGAGGTTGGGGTCGCGACTGTACCAGGAATGAGCTTCTACTCGCGGCCGGAATTGGGAAGGTCGGTTACCCGGTTCGCGTTCTGCAAGAAGACGGAGACGCTGGAAAAGGCGGCGGAGAGGTTGGTGACTTTGCAGGCGCGGGTCTGATTACAGGCGGCTGAACTGGGATTGCTTAAAGACGTCTAGACGTCTAGCTTCCTTGTGCACCCACTTAAGGCTAAAACGAATGCACCGCCCCGGAGAGGTTCGTGACGCGATTGTCGACGTTCTATCTCTACGACCCACGGGCGCTTCTGTGGGGGAAATTGAGCAAGAGGTCCGCGATCGACTTGGTCAAGTGCCTTCCTCGTCAATCCGATCTTACCTCCGCCTCAACACCCCATCTCTCTTTGTGCGCACCGAGCGGGCGCACTATCTCCTTAGAGAGAGAGCCGCCGATCTCTATAATCTCGAACTGCAGACACCAGTCGACACTGAGCCACCGTTTGAATACGGTCAGGCGAGCCTCGTATTGGCCAATTGCTTTGATTGGTTGCGCGACCGCGCAAAGCAATCGATTCACGCCGTTGTCACCGATCCCCCTTACGGGCTCTTTGAGTATTCCGAGGCACAGCAAGAAAAGCTGAGATCAGGCAAAGGAGGCGTTTGGCGCATCCCACCCTCCTTTGATGGTGCGAAACGATCTCCACTGCCGCGATTCACGGTACTGAGCCCGAGCGACCTAAGAGTTCTAGAAGAATTCTCTTTTTCTTGGGCGCGATTGCTGTTGCCGGTTTTAGTCCCGGGCGCAAACGTCGTTGTCGCAAGTAATCCGCTCTTGTCATATGTAGTTTCTGCCGCGCTAGCTCGCGCAGGTTTGGAACGGCGGGGGGAGATTGTCCGTCTAGTCATGACCATGCGAGGTGGCGATCGCCCGAAGGCAGCGCACGAGGAGTTTTCGGGGGTAAGCGTCATGCCCAGATCGATGTGGGAACCGTGGCTTATTTTCAGAGCTCCGTTGGAAGGCCGCGCGCAGGATAATCTTCGCAAGTGGGGTACGGGCGGATTTAGGCGCCCAGCAAGAGATCGGCCGTTTGGTGACGTGCTTCATTCTTCCCCAACTCCGAAACGCGAGCGGAGCCTTGCGCCCCACCCGAGCCTAAAACCACAGGCGTTCATGCGCGAAGTGGTCAGGGGCGTGTTGCCACTAGGTGAGGGAGTCGTGCTCGATCCCTTCGCGGGGTCGGGATCAACGCTAGCGGCTGCCGAATCCGTCGGGTACAAGAGTATTGGAGTCGAAAAGGATCCGAAATATTTCCGGATAGGATGTCGGGCAATTCCAAAACTCGCGGCTATCGATTTTTAAAGAGAGCTCACGCTTTGTAAATCCAATTCTTGCGAAGTTTATCGACACCCGCCTTATGGAGGGTCGCAGTCCTCGTGCCTAGCTCCCCACGCGAGTTTTTCCGGAAATCATCACGTGTGACTTCGCCCAGGTAGACCTCGACAAAGCTCATGGGCTTCCGATCACGAGCAGGCTCAGTCGAGTTGTCGACTTCGTAGACAAATACACACATCCACTGGTCACGAGGCCCGTGAGTATCCACTGCACCGCCAGCCTTGCGTGTCGACTTAATCTCCACGCCTTCGGTCCCCGCCCGAACGCTGTTATCAGCGTAAACTCCTTTAACCACAAGGTCTGGATGGCCGTTGAAATACCTGTTTTCGGTCAGAGCCCGCGCGTGCTTGGCCATGCTTGCTGTCAACATATCAGAAAGAAGTCCAGACATTATCGCCGGTCGAAGCATGTCGTCTAGGCGCTCGAGACCCTTAGTCGCCAGGTTAGTATTGACATCAAAAA
>CAYMKQ010000005.1:0-15488 GCA_964391175.1 uncultured Gemmatimonadaceae bacterium
GAGCCGCTCGACCACACGCTCTTCTTCGGACCTCCCGGCCTCGGCAAAACCACGCTGGCGGAGCTCATTGCGCGCGAGCTGGGTGTCAACATCCGCAACAGCTCCGGACCAGCCCTCGAGAAACCCGGCGATCTCGTCGGCACGCTCACCAACCTCCGCGAAGGCGACATCCTCTTCATCGACGAGATCCACCGCCTGCGGCCGATCATCGAAGAGTTCCTCTACCCGGCCATGGAGGATTACAAGATAGAGATTCGCCTCTCCGACGGCCCCAAGGCGCAGACGATCACCATGCCGATCGAGAAATTCACTCTGATCGGCGCCACCACGCGACTCGGCATGCTCACCCCGCCCATGCGATCGCGCTTCGGCATCGAGCAGCGGCTCAACTTCTACCCGCCCTCCGATCTCGAGCAGATCGTCCATCGCACCTCCGAAGTGATGCAGGTGGAGATCGACGAGGAGGGCGCCAAAGAGATTGCCAAGCGCTCGCGCGGAACTCCGCGCGTCGCCAACCGCCTCCTGCGCCGCATCCGCGACTACGCCCAGGTGCGCGCCGACGGCAACATCACCCGCAAGGTCGCCGCGGACGCGCTTCAGCTCCTCGAAGTCGACCAGTTCGGCCTCGACGACATGGACTCGCGCATCCTCAAGGCGATCATAGAGAAGTTTGGCGGCGGCCCGGTCGGAGTCGGAACGATCGCTGCAGCCGTTGGCGAGGACGCGGATACGCTCGAGGAGGTCTACGAGCCATTCCTCGTGCAGAACGGATTTCTACAGCGTACCCCGCGCGGGCGCGTCGCGACTGCTCAGGCCTACCGGCACTTCGGATTCAATCCTCCGCCGCCAGCCGGCTCCGCCGGCACACAGCCGACACTGTTCTAGCGTAGCGCGGTATCTGATGGAGCGTGATGGATCACTCACCTCTCACTACGACTTCGATCTCCCCGTAGACCGCATCGCCCAGCGCCCGACCGAGCGCCGCGGCGACAGTCGCCTCATGGTCGTGAACCGGACGACCGGCGAGATCACGCACAAGCAGTTCAGCGATCTCGAGCAGCTCATCCCCTCGGGCGATGCGCTCGTCCTCAACACCACGCGTGTCTTCCGCGCCCGCCTCCTCGGCATCCGCGAGAACGGCACCCCCGCCGAGGTGATGCTGCTGCGCCCACTCGGCGAAACGACTTTCGAGGCGATGGTCCACCCGGGAGGAAAGCTCAAGCCCGGCCGCAAAGTGCACATCGCCGATGACTTTGAAGCCGAGATCGTCTCGACGACCGAGCGTCGCACGCGCGTCGTCCGCCTGATCGCCGCTCTTCCGATTGACGAAGCGATCGATAAGTACGGACACGTCCCGCTCCCGCCATACATCACCCGAGCGGATCAGGAATCCGACGTCGAGCGCTACCAGACCGTGTACGCCACGGAGAGAGGCTCAGTCGCCGCTCCAACGGCGGGACTCCACTTCACGCCGGAGATGCTGGACAATCTCTCAGCGAAGGGAGTGAGGCGCGCCGATGTCGTACTGCACGTCGGTGCCGGGACATTCAAGCCGGTGGACACCGAGCATCCGGCCGATCACGTGATGCACGAGGAGTCGTTCACGCTGCCACAGGAGACAGCGGACCTCCTCAACGAGACGCGCAAGGCCGGCGGAAAAATCTGGGCGGTCGGCACGACCAGCGTGCGCACCCTCGAGAGCGCGATCGGAGACGACGGCACATTCATGGAGAAATCCGGCGAGACGAAAATCTTCATCCGACCTCCGTATCAGTTTCGCGCCATCGACCGCCTCATCACCAACTTTCACCTGCCCCGCTCCACACTCGTGATGCTCGTCGCCGCGTTCGCCGGCTACGATCTCACCATGCGCGCTTACCGGGAAGCGGTGGGCGAGCGCTACCGGCTCTACTCCTACGGCGACGCGATGGCGATCATTGGCGATTGATCGAATGCACCGTACATGGCGGCGCGCAAAGAGTATCTATTACGCGCCACACGTCTTATACTTGAAGTGCGGGACCTTCCCACCAGCCCGCAGTCGATCGGCCTCAGAAGCAGGTAAGTACCCGGCGCTACTGGCGACGCCTCTCAATCGCCCAGGGCGCGCATGACAGATTCCTCGAGCCGAATCACCGGACTGCCCGACGAGTTCGCGACACCTCCGGACAGCGAAGATGACTTGTTCGCCTTCATGGAGAAGCTGCGCGTATCGGTCAAGGCGACGGTAGACGTCGAGCAGCGCCGCGGACTTTCGCTCGCGGAGATCGTGGTGATAGTGCGCGGAATGGTGCAGCTCGCCGAGGATGGGACTCGTAACCCGAGAGCGTTCCCCGCGCATGCGTTTCGCGCCATCTCGAGACAGGCCATCGCCTGGTGCGTGGAATCCTACAACCCACTGCTCGCCATTCCCGATGTTGGCGCTCCATCGGGGGAGACCAGCCCGGTATTGCCGCTTCACAGCCTTCCTCGCGAAGCCCAGAAAGACGCCCCTGTTTCAACCGATTTCAAACCCAAAGAGAGACTGCCATGAAGGACTACAGAGGGATTTCCGCGGACGACAAGCACAAGATCATCGCGGCGCTGAAGGCTCGTGGCGCGGGAAGCTGCCCACGGTGCCGCGACAGCCAGTGGACCGTTAGCGAATACTCGAGGATCGAAGTGCAGGCGACGATGGACCGGCATAGCGGCGAAGGAACCACCATCCCGGCTATCATGATCGTGTGCCAGCACTGCGGATTCATCTCGCAGCACGCTCTCCAGCCGCTGGGTATGTGGCCACAGCCCAGTGCCGCGACGACTGACGCGACATCGAAGACAGCGGAAACACCGTCACGAAAGCGCTCGACTTTCCCATCGGCGACGATGCCCAGCCATACAAAAATCGCGTGAGAGCGCTACCGGCCGGCTACGCGCTCTCCCGCGGCGCCGGCCTTCACCTCGCGCAACAGGGCGAGATCGACATCCGCCTTCTTCCAGTTGGCAAGCAGCTTTCCGTATGCCTCCCGCGCACCCTTGGCGTCGCCGAGTGCGGTGCGCGCGCGCGCAAGCCCGAGGAGTGACGGGGAATGGTTGCGCCTGAGCTCGAGCTCCCGCTCGAACGCCCGCGCTGCCTCCGCGTTCATCCTCATCGCCAGGAGCGCGTTACCGTACACCGGTAGCGCCGGTGGAAAAAGCGGCGGTCCGGTTGGAGATGTCTTCGCTTCCAGATCCCCAGCTGTGGACAGGAAGGTCAGCGATGCCGGCTGATCTCCTCTCATCCTCGCCATACCAGCCGCGATCAGATTTTCCGCCAATTGGTAGGCGTTCTTTCCGAGATCTCCCGGCAGAGCCGAATCGGAGCGCGCTCTCAGGTTTCGCACGAGCTCGAGTGCCCGGGCACTATCCCCTCGCGCGGTTGCTGCGACGCCCGCCTGCGCCATGTCGATCGACGTGTACGCGATGGCTCGGGCCGACCCGGCGCCGCGGGAGAAAGGCTCCTTCGCCGTGAGCGAGCTCCAGTCACCAGTGTTCGACGCGTACTGAAAGTTGAACTCCCAGAGCCGGACGGAAGCCATCCCGTACTCTTTTCCTGCTGCCCCCGCCCCCATCAGTGTCCGCACGGTGTCGATGAGCGCTCGCGCGCTGCGGTACCTCCCCTGCTGGAGATAAGCGTACTGCAGCCAGGCGAGGCTGTGATAATCAGCCTCGCTGGGGGCAAGCCCACTTCGCTTTGCCCACGCCCGCGACGCGGCCCAGGCGCGCTCGTTGGATGCCACCACGTCGTCCCACGCGCCCATTTGCAGGAAGATGTGCGACGGCATGTGCAAGGCATGCTGCGCATCCGGAGCAATGGCGGCGTACTCGCGCGCGAATGGAAGCCCCTGCTCCGCTGTCCTGGGATCGTCGAAGAGATGAATGAGATAGTGCGCGGCTCCGGGATGTTTCGCGTTCCTGGCGAAGACCTTCTGGGCGTATTTGACCGCGTCGCTCATCAGCGTCGCGTTGTCGGGCCTCCCGACTTGCACAGCGTGTCCCATCAGCGCGAGCGCAGCGAACGCGGAAGCCTCGATGTCGGCTGGATGCGCGTCGGCCAAAGCGCGCATCGAATCGGCGAATGCGCGAGTGCGTTCCTTCTCTCCGGCATCGATGTACAGCGCCTCGATCGCGGCCCCATACGCGCGCTCGCGGGGAGTCTTCGCGCGAGAGAGCCGCGCATCCACCGTGGACCCGAGCGAAGCGAAAGCCTTCCGCGCGGGAACGAGATACTCCTCGCCCCACAGCGGATGGCGGTAGGTGAGCGCCTCCATCCAGTGGGCGAGCGCGAAATCCGGATCGGCCTTCTGCGCCGCCTGGAACGCGCGCGAGGCGTCCAGGTACTCGAAGCTGTGCAGCAGCGCGACGCCGCGGATGAAATCCGCCTGCGCCGCCGGCTTGCCCGAGTTGGGGAAGTGGATGGTGCCGAGCTCGCCATGCCCTCCGGCGTGGCTGTGCTCCTGCGCAGCACCGACCGACGAGAACACCAGATAGAGCGCGAGCGATCCGATGTAAGAGCGCATTACGACCAGCCTCCAGATAAAGCGGTGGTTTCCGCCCATCCAAAATGCGCCATTCCCCCGGAGCCGCAAGTTTGCGGGTCGTCACCTGGCTGGCAGGCTCCCGCCGACGTTCCTACATTGCGACACGTGAGCTTCACCTTCGAGATCGAGAACACCGCCGGCGCCGCGCGAGCCGGCGTTTTTGTCACCCCGCACGGCGCGGTCGAGACCCCCGCCTTCATGCCGGTCGGCACCCTCGCCACCGTGAAAGCGCTCGATCCGGACGACCTCACCCAAATGGGCGCGACGATGATCCTCGCCAACGCCTACCATCTGCACCTCCGGCCGGGTGATGACGTCGTGCGTGAGATGGGTGGGCTCCATCGCTTCATGCGCTGGGATCGGCCGATCCTCAGCGACTCCGGCGGATTCCAGGTCTTTTCACTCGCGCAGCTCCGCACCGTCAACGAGGAAGGCGTCGAGTTCCAGAGTCACATCGATGGCTCCAGGCGCTTCTTCACTCCTGAATTCATGATGCGGATCGAGCGCAACCTGGGGGCCGACGTGATCATGCAGTTCGACCACGTGATCCCCGGACAGTCGGAAGAGTCGTCCTCGCGCGACGCGAGCGAGCGCAGCATCCGCTGGCTGGCGCGGTGTCTGGCCGAGGTAGCGCGGCTGGAGACGAAGCAGGCTCTCTTCCCGATCGTCCAGGGCGGCATCCACGCCAGTCTCCGCCGCGAGGCTGCGGCTTCGATCTCATCGATGTACGAATGGCCCGGTTTCGGCATCGGCGGTCTTTCCGTCGGCGAAGAAAAGCAGGCGATGTACGAGATGATCGATGTCGTCGACGACGCGCTGCCGAAAATCCATCCGCGCTACCTGATGGGCGTCGGCTTCCCCGAAGACCTCATCGAATCGATCCGCCGCGGTGTGGATCTCTTCGACTGCGTCGCGCCTACACGGATGGGGCGAAACGGCGCCGCCTTCACCCGGGACGGGCGTGTCAACATCAAGCGCACCGAATTCCGTACCGACCCGCGTCCGCTCGACACCGACTGCGACTGCGCCGCCTGCTCGCGGTTCACCCGTGCCTACATCCGGCACCTCTTCGTCTCGGACGAGATACTCGGGCTGCGCCTGCTCTCTCTGCACAATGTACATTTCCTCCTGTCGCTCACCCGCGCGGCGCGGCAGGCGATACTGTCGGGCGAGCTCGATGCGTGGTCGCGTGACTGGCTCTCGCGATACTGCTCGACTTCGCCGGTCGCGGTCTGAAAACAACGCTCGAACCAAACTCGACTCACCAACATGTCAACCAATCCAATACTCGGCTCCATTTTCATGTATGGAGCGATCTTCGCGATCTTCTACATCATCCTCATCCGGCCGCAGGCACAGCAGCGGAAGAAGCACGACGAGATGGTCCGCAACCTCAAGAAGGGCGACGAGATCGTCACGACCGGAGGACTGATCGGCGAAGTGCTGTTCATCAAGGAGATGGGCGGCGAGGGGAAGAGCGCGGGATTGGAGGATCGCGTCACGATCAAGTCGGGTGATACGCGCGTGATCATCGAGCGCGGGCGAATAGCAAGGATCAACAGACCTACGGTCTCCAGCGCGTCCGGCGGGTGAGCATCCTGGACATCCGGGTGCTGGGCGACCCGGTTCTTCGCAAGCCAACCAGGCCCGTCACCCAAGTCACGGACGAGCTGCGCAAGCTGATCGCCGACATGTTCGAGACCATGTACGCAGCGGAGGGGATCGGGCTCGCCGCGCCGCAAGTCGGGCGCACCGAGAGGATTGCGGTCGTGGACGTGGAAGGGAGGAAGTACACTCTCATCAACCCCGAGCTAGTCTCGGGCGGCGGAATTCCCGGCAAGGCGGAAGAGGGCTGTCTCTCCATTCCCGACATCTACGGAGATGTGGAGCGGCCTTCCGACGTGAGCATCCGCTTCATGGACGAGAACGGCGAGGAGCGTGAGGAGAGCGCCGCCGAGCTGCTCGGCCGCTGCTTCCAGCACGAGATCGATCACCTCGATGGCAAGCTCTTCATCGACTATCTCAGTCCGCTCAAGCGGAGATCGGCACTCTCAAAATGGGAGAAGGCGAAGGACGAGTATCCCGGCTACATCAGGAAGGTGCGCACCGAGGAGCGCGGCGTGCACCACCACGAGACGGAGATGTAGTGCGCATTCTCTTCTGGGGAACGCCGGAGTTTGCCGCGCCGCCACTGCGCGCACTGATCGGCGAAGGGTTCGAGGTCGTCGGCGTGGTGACGCAGCCCGACAAGCCGCAGGGCAGATCGCGGGAGGTGATTCCTTCGCCGGTGAAGCAGATCGCCACGGAAGAAGACCTTCCCGTATTCCAGCCGAAGAACGCGCGCGATCCGGAGCTGCTGGAGATGTTGAGCGTCATCAAGCCCGACATCTCGATCGTCGTGGCGTACGGGCACATCCTGCCGAAGAACGTCATCGATCTCCCCAGACACGGAACGCTCAACATCCACGCCTCGCTGCTTCCCGCGCTGAGAGGCGCCGCGCCGATCCAGGCCGCCATTCGCGAAGGACTCACGGAGACTGGCGTGAGCATCATGCGCATGGTGCCCGCCCTCGACGCGGGCCCCATTCTGCTCCAGGCGGAGACGCAGATATTCGAGGACGAGACGTACGGAGAGCTGCAGGTGCGTCTCGCCGAGCTGGGGGCGCTCAGCCTGCTCGAGGCGCTGGCGCTCATCTCGGTGGGTGAAGCGAAGGAGACGCCGCAGGACGAGGCGCGAGCAACCTACGCCTCCAAGATCAATCGTGAGACCGCGCGCATCAGCTGGAAGGACAGCGCGATCGAGGTAGCCCGGCTTATTCGCGCCTTCGATCCGAAGCCGGGCGCATTCACGACGTCGCCAAAGGGAGACATCAAGATGTTCGGCCCGCGCGTGATCGACGGAATCAAGGGAAAGCCCGGTGAGGTGCTGAAGGTCACCGGCGACTTGATCGTTTCCTGCGGACACGACGCGCTCCGCATCGCGGAGGTGCAGCCGACCGGCAAGAAGCGCATGGCCGCTTACGACTGGGCGCGCGGACGCGGAGCGGTGGTCGGCGACAGGTACGGCATCTGACCACTCCGCCGGACGCGCGGGAGACGGCAATGCCGGATGTGCCATTCGTACACGCGGTCACGAACGACGAGATCATGCTGCGCCCCGGCTTCCTCAAGAAGGCGAAGGGCGTCATGACCGTGCTCGGCGACAAGGGGGCGATTCATGTCCGGTCGCACTTGCTGGATTCGCCAACGCTGTTCTCCCTCACGCTCGACCTGCTGCTGCTCCACGCCGAGACGGAATGCTGGTGCATCGTCAACGATCGCGTGGACATCGCGCTCGCGGCCGGCGCGCACGGCGTGCAGCTGACCGCCAAGTCGATATCGGTGCCCGACGTTCAGGCGATCGCACCCGCGCTGAAGATTGGCGCCAGCGTCCACTCGCCTGAAGAGGCGCGCGCCGCGGAGAAAGCGGGCGCCGACTGGTGCGTCGCGGGGCATGTGTTCGAGACGCCGACCCATCCGGGCGAGCCCCGGCGCGAGAGCAACTTCATCAACGAGATCGTGGCCGTTGTCGACATCCCGGTGATCGCCATCGGCGGGATCCGTCCGGAGCACGTTGCCATGCTCGTCCACAAGGGCGCCTACGGCGTCGCCGCCATACGGGGGATCTGGGGGGACGAGAATTCCGAACTCGCCGCCAGCCGCTATCTTTCACAGATATGATGGGGACGGAAGTAGCAGACGGAAAAGTCGCTCTGACGGTGAACGGCGGGCGGCGGATGATCCCCGAGGGCTGGAGCCTGGCGGACCTGCTCGCATCGCTCGAGCTGGACCCGCGACTCGTAGTGATCGAGCATAACGGCGCCATCCTCCGCGATCGCGCAACTTTCGCTCGCGTCGCGCTCTCCGCGGACGACACGCTCGAGATCGTTCACTTCGTCGGCGGCGGGTGAGGCCTACGTGTCGCACGCCGATCTGCTCTCCGCACCGACGCACATCCAGCCTGACCCACATCCGTTCGTGATCGCGGGGCGCGAGTTCCGCTCGCGCCTGATGGTCGGCACCGGCAAATACGAATCGAATGCGAAGATGGTCGAGGCGATCGAGGCTTCAGGCGCTGAGGTCGTGACTGTCGCGGTGCGTCGCGTCGATCTCGACCGCAGCCAGGACGAGGGCATGCTGCACCACCTCGATCCCGATCAGTTCTTCCTGCTCGCCAACACCGCCGGCTGCTATACCGCCGCCGAGGCGATCCGATATGCGCGGCTCGCACGTGCAGCGGGATTCAACGAGTGGGTGAAGCTGGAAGTCATCGGCGACCAGCAGACGCTGCTGCCCGATACCACCGGCCTTCTGGAAGCGACGAAGGCGCTCGTTGACGAGGGCTTCAAGGTAATGGCGTACACCAACGACGATCTCATTACCGCGCTCCGGCTGGAGGAAGCGGGAGCTGTGGCGGTGATGCCGCTCGCATCGCCGATCGGGTCCGGGCTCGGCATGCTCAACCCATACGCGATCCGCACCATCAAGCAGCGGCTCGGTGTTCCAGTGATCGTCGATGCGGGAGTAGGCACGGCTTCGGATGCATGCATCGTGATGGAGCAGGGCGTGGATGGAATTCTGATGAACACGGGGATCGCCGCGGCGTCCGACCCGGTGCGGATGGCGGTCGCGATGAAGAGCGCGGTCGAGGCCGGACGTCTCGCCTATCTCGCCGGCAGGATGCCGCGACGCGAGGTTGCCGTTCCATCGTCTCCCACCACCGGCATGCTCGGCACATGAGCGCTGACGCCCTGACGATCGTATCCGCCGGTGGAGTCACCGCCGCTCGCGCCGTCGCGGCCGAGATTTGCGTCGATCTCCGGCGCGGTGAATTCCTCGATCAGTCGTTCGGTCGGCGGATAGCTCCGCTCGACGCGCGCGACCGCAGATGGACCAGAGAGCTGGTTTATGGTATGCTGCGGCGCCGCGCCTGGATCGACGCCATCCTCTCCGACCGCGTTCGCGGCGGACTCGCGCGCCTCGATCCGGACGTGATCGATCTTCTCAGGCTCGGCGTGTATCAGCTCACGAATATGGGAAGCGTCCCCGCGTACGCCGCAATAGCACAGACGGTCGAGCTGGCGAAGCGAAGACACGGACTCGGCGCGAGCAAGCTCGTGAACGCGGTGCTGCGTCGCACCGACCGCGAGCGTGAGGACCTCAACACTCCTCCCACTGCCGATCCATCCGAGGCGCTGTCGGTCACCTATTCACACCCTCGCTGGCTGGTGGCGCGGTGGATCGAGCGGTGGGGCGAGCAGGATACGGAGCGTCTGCTCGCGCTCAACAATGCCGAGGCGCCACTCGTCATCAGGCCTTACGGCGTGGTGAGGGAGCAGCTGGAGGCAATGCTCGAGGCAGCGGGTGTGCACGTCACCGATGCGCCGTACGCGAAGGAGAGCATCGCGATCTCGGGTGGAATAACACTCACGGAGCTGGGCGCGTTCAAGAAGGGTCTCTTCTTCGTGCAGGATCCGGCCGCGACGCTGGTGACCGAATACGCGGCCATCGCTCCGGGCTCGCTGGTCGCCGATCTCTGCGCCGCTCCCGGCGGAAAGGCGCTCGAGCTGTCACGCGCGGCGGACGGTGTCTTCGCGAGCGACAAGTCCGGGAT
This sequence comes from uncultured Gemmatimonadaceae bacterium, assembly GCA_964391175.1. GTDB lineage: Bacteria > Gemmatimonadota > Gemmatimonadetes > Gemmatimonadales > Gemmatimonadaceae > UBA4720. The sequence goes on from CAYMKQ010000005.1 coordinate 10,213, forward strand.
TCGCCTCCAGCGCCTGCTCGCGAATCAGCGCCGACTCGAGACACCGAATCTGTACCCGTTCGTCGCCGATGCGCGTGCTCCCGCGATTCGACCTCTCGATGCGGTATTGATCGATGTCCCCTGCACGGGCACCGGCACGTTCCGTCGGCACCCCGACGCGCGGTGGCGGCTCAAGATCTCCGACATCGCCGTTATGGCCGCGCTCCAGAAGTCCCTCCTCAGAGCCGCTGCGAAAACTGTGAAGTCGGGTGGACTTCTCATCTACAGCACCTGCTCCCTCGAGCCGGAAGAGAACGACGAGCAGGTCGATGCGTTCCTGAAGGAGAATCCGGGCTGGGCGCTGGAGTCGCCACCTGATGGATCGGTATCGCTCGACGTTCTGGACGGAGGCAAGCTGCGCGTGCTTCCGCACCGCCACGGCACTGATGGAGCATTCGCCGCTCGATTGCGCAGGGTGAGCTAAGTGGGTGTGAACCTGCGCGCGCTTCCACGGCGTGCGTTTCCATATCTGATTGCTGCGGTCGGCGGATTTCTGATCGCTTACGTCGCGATCTTCCTGTTCGCATTCCCGGCGGAAGTTCTTCCCGACGAAGGCATTCTTCCCAACGTCGTCGGCAAATCGTATGACGATGCCGCGGGCATTCTCAGCAAGGCCGGGTTCGCGGCGCAGCAGGGTGAATCGCGAATCCACCGGACGATTCCCGCCAACATCGTGCTTCAGGAAGATCCTCCGGCTGGAAGCAGGCAGAAGCGCGGAACCAACGTCGTGCTCGCCATCAGCGCCGGACAGCGGAGCGCCGAGGTTCCGGTGACGACCAACATGTCGCAGCAGCAGGCGCGCATCTCGATCGAGAATGCCGGCCTGACGATGGGGACGGTCACGGAACAGCTCAGCGATCAACCGCGCGGCCTGGTCATCCAGAGCGAGCCTCCCGCTGGCACCAAGATGGAGCTTCCGGGAGCAGTCAACGTCATTCTGAGCAAGGGTCCGGCGACGGTGATCATGCCCGATCTCTACGGGCGCAGCCTCGGCGAGGCGCTGTCGATGGTCGAGCAGCTCGGTCTTCGCGTCGCGGGACGGTCGCGCGACACCAGCTCCATCCAGCCGGAGAACACGGTGATCAGGCAGCTACCGGCGGCAGGTAACACGATTCGCGCGGGAGGTCCGGTGAGCCTCACGATCTCTCACTTCCCTCCACCGCCACGGATCCAGCTCGACACGTCTCTCCTCTTGCCTCCGCCACCACCCCCTTCCACGCCACCACCCCCTTCCACGCCATGAGCGTCCGCATCGCCCCATCGATTCTGAGCGCCGACCTCGGCAAGCTCGCGGACGAGATCGCGATGTGCGAGGCGGGTGGCGCTGACTGGATCCACGTTGACGTCATGGATGGGCGGTTCGTCCCGAATCTCACCTTCGGCGCAAAGGTGATCGAATCGGTGCGCAAGCTCACGAAGCTTCCGCTCGACGTGCATCTCATGGTCCTCGAGCCGGAGAACTACTTCGAGAGCTTCGCCGAGGCCGGGGCGAATGGAATGTCGATCCACACCGAGGTCTCGCCGCACCTCCAGCGACAGCTGAACCGCATCCGCGAGCTCGGGTGCAGGGCGGGTGCAGTGGTGAATCCGGCGACGCCACTCGCCGCCGTCAGTGAAGTAATTCCCGATCTCGATCTTCTGTTGGTGATGACGGTGAATCCAGGCTTTGGCGGCCAGAAGTTCATCAGGGGCTCTGTCGACAAGGTTCGCCGCGCTCGCGAGATGTTGAGCGATGCCGGAAGCACGGCAACGCTCGAGGTCGACGGCGGCATCGACCGCAACACGATCGCCTCGGTGTGGGAGGCGGGAGCGGATGCCTTCGTCGTCGGCAACGCGATCTTCGGCGCGAAGAATCCGAAGGCGGAGATCGGAGAGCTGCGCAGGCGCTGTACGGTTCAGGTATGACGGGGAGGCAGCAACTGGCAGTGGCATTTTTCGTGGTCGGAGTGGCTGGAGTCGTGGCATTCGGCGCCACCAGGTACCTGCGGAAGGAATTCTTCCCCGTCGCGGTGGGAAGCAAGGCTCCCGACTTCAAGGCATTCACGCTCGACTCCATCCCGCGCGAGAAGAGTCTCGCCGACTATCGCGGCAACGTCGTGATGATCAATGTGTGGGCGACGTGGTGCCTGCCATGCCGCGTCGAGATGCCGAGCATCGAAGCGCTGCACAAATCGTACGGCTCGAAGGGGCTCAAAGTGCTGGCCGTGAGCATCGACGATCCCGGCACGCAGGCCACCATTCGCGCCTTCGTGAATCAGTACAAGCTCACGTTCGAGATTCTGCACGACCCCGACGGACGCATCACGGATCTGTACGACGTGACCGGTTACCCCGAGACGTTCATCATCGGGCGCGATGGCATCATCCGGAAGAAGCTCCTCTCCGCCACCGACTGGAACTCGGCGGATCATCGCGCGCTGGTCGAGCGTCTTCTCGCCGAACGGAAAGATTAGAGAGTCGCGGGCGTGACACGGATACTCGGCATCGAGACCTCGTGCGACGAGACGTCGGCCGCGGTTCTCGAGGGGTGCGGCGACGACGTCGCGCAGAAGTCGCTCGTGATTCTTTCGCAGGACGTTCACCGGATCTTCGGCGGCGTCGTTCCGGAGATCGCGTCGCGGGCGCACCTCACCAGCATCGTGCCCGTGGTCGAGCGCGCCCTGGAGGAAGCTGGCAGCGGACTCGATGACATCGACGCGATCGCGGTGACGCACGCACCGGGACTCGTGGGCGCGCTGCTCGTCGGAATGAGTTACGGGAAGGCCCTCGCGTTCTCGCGTGACATCCCGCTCCTCGGGATCCATCACATGGAGGGGCATCTCTTCGCGGCCGCGCTCGAGCATCGCGATGCTGTCCCGCCATTCACCGCGCTCCTCGTCTCCGGCGGCCACACGCTTCTCCTCGATGTCGAGGCGTGGGGCAGATACCGCCTGCTCGGCGCCACACGTGACGATGCCGCCGGCGAGGCCTTCGACAAGGTCGCCAAGCTGCTCGGCCTGCCTTATCCGGGCGGGCGCTACATCGAGGAGCTCGCGCGCACGGCAGGCGGGGGGGGGGATCGGAAGCGATTTCAATTCGGCCGGCCGATGCTGCGACGGAACGCGATGCCGGCTGACGACGATTACTATGCCTTCTCATTCAGCGGCCTCAAGACGGCGGTGCTCAATGCGGTGCGCGCATCTCCGGATCTCGAAGCGGACAAGGCCGACATCGCGCGCGCGTTCCAGGATTCGTTGATCGAGACACTCGTCGAGAAAACCTATCGCGCCGCGAATGCATATGGACGCGAGCGAGTGGTGCTCGGCGGCGGCGTGGCGTGCAACCGCACGCTGGCGGCTGCCATGCGCGAGAGGCTCGAGCCCGAGAGAGCGACGGTATTCACGCCGAGTCCTCGACTCGCGACCGACAACGCGGCGATGATCGCGCGGGCGGGATTCTTCCGATACGAGCAGGGCGAGAGGTCCGGCCTCGACCTCAACGCCTACGCGAGCTGCCCTATCCCCGGCCTCACCGCAGCCTAGATTTCAACGCAAATGCAGACATTCCCCGGAACGGTCGTCTATCCACTCTCGTATCAGGTAGGTCCGCTCCAGCTCACCGGATTCGGGCTCGCCGTTCTCCTGTCATTCGTAATCGCGCAGATCATCGCTCAACGGGAGCTCGCTCGCCGCGGCCACGATCCTGAGCCAATCGGCGATCTCGTCTTCGCGGCAGTCATTGGCGGCCTGCTCGGCGGCAAAGTTTACTATGCGATTCTGATGGGCGACATGGGCGCGATCCTGAGCAGAGCCGGCTTCGTTTTCTGGGGCGGCCTCATCGGTGGAATTCTCGTCACCTATCTCGTGATTCGCCGCAAGAAGCTCAGCTTCACGCGCATCAGCGACGTCAGCGGCATCGCGATCGCCGCGGCCTACTCCGTTGGTCGCACCGGATGCTGGGCGGTCGGCGACGATTACGGACGGCCGTGGAACGGCCCGCTGGCGGTGAGCTTCCCCGAGGGAGCTCCGCCTTCTACCGTCGCCAACATGACCGAGATGTTCAATACTCCCGCTCCGGCCGGCGCGGCGCCCAACGACGTGCTGTCAGTGCACCCGACACAGCTCTACGAAACGGCGCTCGGCTTCGTGATGTTTCTCGTCCTCTGGCGCTTCCGCGATCATAAGCACGCCGAGGGATGGCTGTTCGGGCTCTACTGCGTACTGGCGGGGATCGAGCGCTTCATCATCGAGTTCGTGCGCGCCAAGGACGACCGCTTCTTTTTCGGAGGGCTGACGCTGGCGCAGGTGATCGCGGTCCTGTTCGTGATTGGCGGAGCGCTCTGGATGTACGTGCGGCGGAACCCGAAACCCGACGCACCCGGCATCTACGCGATGCCGAAAGCCGCATAGCTGATTCTCCTGAGGCGACTAAACACGGTCAGGGGTCGCTAGCTCACCTGCCATGAGGGAGCGGTCGCACAGCTCTCCGGACTGGTAATCCCCGACCGACGTTCAGCGAACTCGAACCACTCGCTGCGGAAAGCCCTTGTCCACCATCGGGCGCTGCGGCGCGTTCGCAACGGCCCACACCGTGGCCATGATGGTTCGACTCACGTCCTGGATTTTCTTTACATCGAGATACCGAGCCTCGTCGTTCGGGCGATGATACCGCTCGTGCAGGCCGGTGAAGAACTGGATGGCGGGAATGCCGCGCTCCATGAAGGGCGTGGCGTCGGTGCGCGGGTAAAAGAACGAGCTGTCGGCGTGATCGTACTTGTGATTCAACCGCATGTTCAAATAACCGCGGTTCATTCTCTCGACCAATGAATCCAACTCCGTGCTCACCACGCGTGGACCCGTGACGAAGACCTCACCGGCTTGTGCGGGACGTCGCCCGGTTTCCCCCATCGGTCTCCCGGCAGAGTCGACAGCAGCAGTCGCGCCGATCATGTCGATATTGAAATGCGCGACGATGTTCTCCATCGGCACGATCTTCCTGCCCACGAACGCATGCGTGCCGAGGAGGCCACGTTCTTCGCCGCTGTCCCAGATGAACATGACGGAACGGCGGGGGCGGGGCGCGCGCATCATCTGCTCGGCGATGGTGAGAATGCCGACGCTGCCGCTCGCGTTGTCGTCCGCGGCGTTGTAGATGCTGTCTCCTGGCAGGGGATCGTTCTCGACGGCTCCGTCCAGGTGCGCCGCAACAGTGACGTATTCGTGTTTGAGTTTCGGGTCCGATCCTTCGATGACCGCGAC
>CAYMKQ010000005.1:15588-38473 GCA_964391175.1 uncultured Gemmatimonadaceae bacterium
CGCCCGTCGATTTCCACGAACATCGCGGCGGTGTCCGCGGTCCCCTCTTTCACGACGTAGTGCTGCAGGAACGTCCCATCGTCGCCGAGCGGCTTGAGTCCCGCGCGCTTCAAGCGGCGAACGACGAATTGCGCCGCGCTGTCGAACCCAGGAGTGAATGTATCGCGGCCGCGCAACGCATCGGACGCGAGATAGTCGAGGTCTTTAGCGATCTGCGTGCCCGAGATGCGATCCGCAGCCGCGCGTACCTGGGATGGAAGGGCCTGTGCCCAGGTTTGCTGCGCGGATGACGCTGCGAGCGAGAGAACGAGGAAGCTTCTCAGGGTTGTCGTCATGGTGGCCGCAAACTACGGCTCGGGACAGCAGCCGGAAAGGTCGCCACTCAGCTCCGTTTTGTTCTCTTGCGCCTCGGAGGACCTAGAGGTGGCCGCTTTTTGTAAGTAGCTGGTTCGGCGATTGCGGTTGGATTGATATTCGGTACCTACTCGGCGCGGAGAGCGGCGGAGCTGGCGCCCACGGAAGCCATCGCTCGAGAATAGGAGAAGACGATGATTACAACCATTGTTAGCCGTAGCAACTTGGTGTGGGCATTCGCCGCGGTGTGTGGACTCGGCGCGATTCAGAGCTGCGCGAGCGTAGATACTGTTGTCGTTGCCCAACCCGGTGTGGCGTTCTCTCTGCCGGTCGGAAAAACCGCGGCAGTCAGGGGAAGCGCCACACGCCTGACGTTCAATCAGGTCCGCGAGGATTCGCGGTGCCCAGCGAATGCCGTGTGTGTCTGGGAGGGGGATGCAAAGATCGAGGTTGTCATAACCCGGAACGGCGCGGCCGCGGAGAGCAGAGTGATGAGCATCACACCGCCGAACAACGAGCTACGGACCGGCAACCTGCACATCAGGTTCGTAGGCCTCGCACCGTATCCGGGCACGTCACCCGAGAACGTGCCGCGCGCTTATATAGCGGAGTTCGTCGTCGACGAGATGTAGAACAAAACGCGCGCAATATATGCGCGCGTTTCGGCCCCTCGGACGATTACAGGGGATCCAAGTTGTGAGTGGACAGTAGCGAGTTGTCAGTCTGTCAGTGGTTGTCAGTTTGTCGGTGTTAGACTGACAACCACTGTCAACTGGCCGACTAACCAACTGATAACTCAAGACTTGGATCCCCTCCGGCCGGACGCAGGGCCTTCCCGCGTAGAGAATCAGCGCCCAGCTTCAGAAATCAGGAGCAGCGCCGTGCCCCACGGATCCCGCGTGCGCCAGCCACCACTATCAGCCGGTTCCGCTTCGTATCCCGCGGCAGTGAGACTCCCCGCCGCCTGTTCGGCGTCCTTTTCGCTCGGAACCACGACCTCCCACTCCAGGAGACGGGCATCCTCATCGGTGGCGCGCGGCGCGCCGGCTGCCCACGTGTTCGTTCCGAGGTGATGGTGGTATCCCCCCGCTGAGAGGAAGAGTGCGCCCGGGTAACTCCACACGACCTTGTCGAACCCGAGCGCGTCGTGATAGAACGCCGTCGCCTTGGCGATGTCGTCCACATAGAGATGCACGTGCCCGAGCACCGTCCCGGCCGGCATTCCAGTCCAGCGCTCAGCGCCCGCTGCCGCCAGGAGATCATCCACATCGAGGTGCTTCGTCGCCATGTAGATCTGCTGCTCGTCGTAGCGCCATGCATCGCGCGGGCGATCCGCGTAGACCTCGATGCCGAGTCCGTCCGGATCCGTGAGATAGATCGCTTCGCTCACCGCGTGGTCGGACATCCCGGCGTGCGCGCCGATCTCGGCGAGGTGCGCGACGAAACGGCCGAGCGCGGGCCTGTCGGGCAGAAGGATCGCGAAGTGGTAGAGTCCGAGCAATCCGCGGCGCGGAACCGGACGCGCCGAGCGAAGCTGCCGCAGCTCGACGATCTCGTTATCGTCGCCATGTGGTCCGAGAGTGACCGAGTCGCCGCTCCCCCGGATCACGCGCATCCCGAGCACTCTCTCATAGAAGAGCAGCGATGGCTCGAGGGCCGCAACCTGGAGCCGCACGCGACCGAGGTGCGTCGCATCGGGCAGTCTGTAGTTCCTGGGCCGGATTCCAGGCTCCGTCCCACCGGGCTTCTGCATTGTGCTCATCGGCTGCGCGTTGTCACCTAACCAAACGGATGCACTGATCACTCAACACCACTGATACACTGATCACTCACACCTGTCCACTCACAACTTGGATCCCCTCTCTTCCCCCAGTAATCTTTCTTTCGGCAAGTGCTCCGCCTCCGCTTCTCCCGGCTGACTGGAGTGGGGCCAGAACGTCTTTACCACGGCAAAGATGAGCAGCACGACCAGGATCGCCTGCGCGGCGAGCGTCTCGACGCTCGGGTAGATCCCCATCGCTTCGATGTGCAGCCCGCCCGGAATCACCGTTATCGGCATGACGTTTCCTTCCTGGAGCTCGCGGATGCCCTTCCCCATGAACACGAACGCCATGTAATAGAGGAGAATGCTCGTCACCGCGAAGAAGGGCCGCAGCGGAATGCGCACGCCATACCGGTAGAAGAGAGTGAAGATGCCCGCCAGAGCGACAAAGCCGACGACGATACCGAGCGTGAGCGGCAGAATCACGTTCGGCCCCTCGTGGAACAGCACCTGATAGAAGAGAGCGGTTTCGGCTCCCTCCCGGTACACGGTGAGAAATGCGACGAATGCGAGGGCCTTCCCGCCGCCCGTCTCGAGTGCCGCTCCCACCTTTTCACGAATGAACTTCTGCCACTTGGCGGCCTCCACCTTCGATATGAGCCAGTAGCTCACCGAGAAGAGAACGGCGACCGCGACCAGCATCGTCGTGGCCTCGACGATTTCCCTGCTCGCCGGCATCGCGGCGAGAAGAGTCTTCAGCACCACCGCGGTCGCCAGACTCGCGAGCAGTCCGAGACCGATGCCGAGCCAGATGGATCGCAGCCGCTGGCGATGACCCATCTTGATCAGGAACGCGACGATGGCGCCGATGACGAGAATCGCCTCGAAGCCTTCGCGCAGGATGATGAGGAACGACTGGAGAAACGCGCCCCAGCTCGTGGACGGTCGCTGCGCGAGGGCGACTATCGATGGCAACCCATCGACTATCGCGGCACGGGATCCATTGGCGCCCGCGAGATCGATCCTCGTGACGGCGCCCTTGAAGTCCGCGAAATGGCGCTCCATCGTCGCGACGAGTCCCGGTTTCTTGGCTCGTGCCAGGGTCTCCAGCGGCTCGAACGCGATGTAGGCGTCGAAGGCGCGATCGCGTGCCTCCTCTGTTTTTCCCGCGCGGGCGGAGGCGAGCGCGCTGTCCAGGAGCGCGATGATGAGTGGCGATGCGCTGTCGGGGGAGATCGCCGTCGCGTCCGCGCGCGCGACGGGCAGCTGCATCTGCTCACCCCTCAGCGAGTAGACATAGTTGATGATGTTCCACCGCTGCTGCGGCGAGAGCGTCGATGCAAATCCCGGCATCGACGTGCCGCGCACTCCTACCGAGATCACGTTGTAGGCGAGAGTCGGCGTGAGCTCCGCGGTCTCCTTCCTTACGCCGATGGCAGGCGGGGGCGAGTTCGATGCACCACGCGCCGGTCCATCTCCCGCGCCGGCGATGCCGTGGCAGGAAGAGCAGTTCTGAGTAAAGAGCTGGTGGCCCGCCGCGGTGTCGAGGGGACCTTTCGGAAGATCCATCGCTCCCGCGGTCCCCAGAGATGTGAGGAAGCGGTCGTGCAATGCCCTGATCGTGGCGGGTGACCTCTTCGCCGCGACCCACGTGATCATCGTGTCGAGTATTGCCCTCGTCGAAGGCGCGTCGTAACCACTCAGCCGCGTCGCGACCTGTCTCGCGTCGGCGAGAAAGGTCGTCGCCTCGTCGTATTCGAGCCGCGAGATGAGGCGGCCGCGCTCGTCGAGCGCCTTGGCGTACTCCTCGACGGCCACGCCCACGATGCTGGCGAGACGTTTGGCGTGGTTTTCCTGGGCGGACAGCCTGGCGGGGGTGGTGGCAGCCGTGGCCGCCACGAGCGACAGGAGCAGGAGTCCTCTCCGCCGCGTCATTCGAGATTTCATTGCCGAGTAAATTTATCTGGATACCCGGCGGAAGCAATCTGCACCGACAGGAGCGTGGTCGCGCGCTGGTATCTCTGTATGGGGAGGTGAGGGTGTCCTCTTCGGCGGCTACGCTCGCTCGGGCGGAGCCGAACTACGCTCGCGCCAGCTCCGCTGGCACTCGCCCGTCTCCTTGGTCGCTCGCTTTGGAAAGCCGCCTACGAGCACACCCCCACCTCCCTACATAGATTCGCAAACGCGGCAGCGCTCCGCGCTGCATTGCCGCGCCCCGCCGGACTCTCGTGCGCATCGCGGGGATGCCGAGCTTCGCTCGGCGCGCTCCCGCGCGAGGCGCGAGACGGAGGGCTCACCATGGCGCTGCACTACGTGGGGAGGCGGAGGGGGTCCTGCAAAAGCGAGTTTCAGCGAGCGACCGAGGAGACCAGCGACCTCCCCGCAGAGCGGGCGGTCGCGCTTTGGGCTCCGACAGGAGTCGAGCGTACTCGCGGTGCAGGATCCCCTCCGACGCACCGGGAAACCGCTCGGCCAGCGCGGTGCGCATCCCTCGCTCCCATCGCGGTTGTCGCTACCCTTTCGGTGTCCTCAAGCTGTAATCGCCGGCGAGCTCCCGGTCACAGATCGCGGCCTGCACGCCGGTTCGCTGCTCAAACCGCTCGACGAACTGGAGAAGCCTCTCGCTCGTGAACTCGCCCCTCGCCATCCCCAGCGTCTCGATTGCCTCCTCGATTGCGGGCGGCTCCCCTTCCACCTCCACCAGGGTGTCCATGCGAGGGTAGACCTCGAACCGCACAGTCGCCCCGCCCAATTCGTACTGGAGGATCCGGCGGTCGACCTCACTCGTGACGACGTAGCCCAGCTTCTCGAGTATGGCCGACAAGCCCTTGAAGTCTTCCACTACGGTCGAGATCTCCTCGCGAACCTTGTAGGAGGTTTGCGTGTCTGTCGGTCCCTTCCAGTCCACGTGCGTCTGCGCCGTGTCGCGCGACTCGTAACGCCTCACTCTCAGAACCTCGTCCCGCTGCGCCAGCTCGCGTGAGGCCAGGTCGTACCGCTTGTCGGCGAGGCGCCCCTCGAACGCGAGCTTTCCGCCCGCTGCTTCCACGCGCTTTCGGCGCAGCTCGAGATCGTCGACGACCGCCTTGAGCTCCACTTCAAACATCGAGGATGGTCTCCAGCACGAGCTGAGTGTCCTTGAGCGAAGGGAACACCGCGTGTGGCTGGTGTTCCTGTAGCTCGGTCACCGTGTAATGACCGCTCGCCACGCCGATGGCCCGGGCGCCGAGCGCCCGTCCGCATTCGATATCGGCGGGAGTGTCGCCGATGACGATGAGCCGGTTGCCCGCGATGTCGAGCCCCAGCTTTTCGCCGGCTCTCCTCTGCGCGATCGCGGGAAGCTCCGGGCGATCCTCGTGGTCCGATCCGAACGCATTGACGCGGAATCGGTCCGGATCGATGCCGGCGGCGCCCAGCTTCGCCCGCGCGCCCGCCTCGACGTTTCCGGTAAGGAGTCCGAGCACGACATCCTCGCGTGCCTCGAGCGCATCGAGGATGTCGACGACGCCCTCCAGCGGACGCACATTGAACTTCCTGCTCTCGATGCCCTGCCGCAGCCCATCGAGATAGAGCGCAATCAGCGTCTCCATGCGCGAGTCGATGTGCTCGTCGGAGTGACCCTCGAGTCGCATCACGTCGCGCACGATCTGCTTGTCCGTCTTGCCATCGTAGCGGTAGGACGGGTTCCCGGACGAGCCGAACACCTCGCTCATTGCGCGCCGCATGGATGCGCGTCCGAGGCCCTCACTGTTGAGGAGCGTGCCGTCGATGTCGAAGAGAACCAGTCTCATGTTCTGGTCAGGAAGACTCCCGCGACGATCGTCGCGGCGCCCACGCCCTGGAAGATCGTCGGCGTCTCACTCAGGAATAGCCAGGCAACCACTAATGCGATGATCGGTTGAAGATTCGAGTACACCGCCGTCCGCGTCGGGCCGAGCACTCTGAGTCCCCGATACCAGAAGAGATAGGCGAGGCCCATCGAGATGACACTCGCGTAAAAGAGCGCCAGCCATCCCCCAAGGCCGACGCCCGACCAGTCGGTTGCAATCAGCGCGGGACTCGACACGAGGAGCAGAGGCACCGCGCCGCCGATCATCGTCACCGCGGAGAGCTGGATTACGTCGATACGCTTGGTGTATGGCTGGAGCAGGATCGTGTAAACCGTCCAGCAGATGACGCCTCCGAATACGAGCAATGATCCGAGGAGCGTCGTCTCACTCGCCGAAGACTTCGCGCTTCCGGCGATCACGAGCGCCACACCGACGACTGACAGCGCGATGCCGGCGAACGTCATGCGTCTCACACGCTCCAGACCGCGGAGACGCGCGCTCAGCGCAATGAACGCGGGCGCGGCGCCGACGATGAGCGCCGCGTTCCCCGCCCGCGTGCGGGCGAGACCGTGAACGAAGAAGAGCTGGTACAGTCCGTTTCCAATCACGCCGAAGAGGAGCAGCAGCATGACGTCGCGGCGGGCGACCGTGAACCGACGGCCGGCAAGAGCGACGACGATCAGAAACAGCGCCGTCGCTCCGACCCGGAGCGACGCGAACGCTTCCGGGCTGAAGGAGTGCGTCGCGTACTTCACGACGCTGAAGTTGATTCCCCAGATCACCGCCATCGTGAACAGCAGCACGTCGGTGAAGCCGAGCGCGGGGTGGGCGTGCGCCTGGGGCTGCGATGCCGTTTCTGTCATCGGCGAAAGCTAGCCGGGTCTGACGCAGTGCGGCTACTTTGCATCATGCACATCTCGTTTGCGGTCTTCGCGGATGCCGCCAACCTCTCGCAGGAGGGGAAGCTCAACATCATGGGCGTGTTCGACGCGGTCCAGGTCGCCGGACTGCCGACGATACATCCGCGCACTCACTTCGTTGTGAGGCTGAAGGCCGGCTCCGACGACACCGGCTCACACAAGCTCACCTTTCGCTGGCTCAGTCCACTCGAGGAGGAGCTCTGGTCATCGTCGGGTGAGATGACCGTCGCTCCCGCTCCCAATCCGGTCTTCGAGGTCGATTTGCCGATCATCGCGGTGGTCGATCTTCCGCTCAATGTCACGGGCCAGTACACGATGCAGGTGACGCTCGATGGTGAGCCCACCGCCGCGGCGCGGCTGCTGGTGAGCGGTCCCGTTCAGACGATGATGCCGAGCACGGCGAACGGAATAGTCAGCTGAGAATTCGGCGGGCGAGGCGGAAGCGCGTGAGGAGCAGCTCCGTGTACTCGTCGCCGCCCTTCACCAGGTCGTCCACGGCGTAGCCTCCCCGCCCCAGCGCGAGATGCACGACGCGCGTGCCTCCCAGCGACATCGCGACGTGCGTGATCTTTCCGTCGGGCTCATCCGAGAAAAAGAGCAGATCCGCGGGCCGCAGGCCGCTCATTCCATCCAGTGGAGCGCCGGTCGTCGCCTGCTGACAGGCATCGCGCGGGACGTGGACGCCGTGCAGCCGGAAGGAGCTTTGCACGAGTCCCGAGCAGTCACACCCCCACGGAGTGACGCCGCCCCATTCATAAGAAGTTCCCTCAAAGAACGTGGTCGCGGATGCCGTTATCGAATCGGCCGCGGGGGGAAAGCTGTGCCTCCTTTCCCTGAGCGTCATGGCGAGCCCGCCGCATCGCTCTTCCCCCTCGGTGATCAACGCGCCCAGCGGCAGGCGGCGTGTGGCACCCTGTGCGTCGCGCACCGTGCAGCCGAGTGAAAGTGGGCGGGGATCGTCCCATCCGGTTGCGGCGGGGGGAGGAACGGGTTCCGGGATCGTAACAACGTACCCCTGGTGCACCCAGCCGTCGTACGCGTCAGCGCTCTTCACATTCAGCCACAGCCCGTTCCGCTCGACCACCTGAGCGATGTGGCCGCGAAGGAGCTGAGAGACCTGCGTCGTTCTTACATCGGGCTCGCACAGCATCGGCGCAATGGCGGCGACGGCCGTGACACTCTCGCTCAATGCTCGGGCCAATCAATCTTAGGCATGCGACTCGGCGTCAGCGGCGGCTCGGGCTGTTTCTCCAAGCACTTCTTGCACAGCGTCACGCCGCGGAAGTTGCAGATGAGGCAGACGAAGGTTCCACAATTCGCGCACGGATAGCCTTCGGATGCGCGCTCCTCGTTGCCGCAGGAACGACACTGCATCGAATCTCTCTCGCGGAGCTTTTTCGCCATCAGAGTCGCGGGCTGGATGAGAGCCAATGGGACAATTCGTTAGTTGACGAATCATTCATGAATTAGAAACGCCAGTTTCGAAAAAGATCGAAGCCGAGCTGTGACGGTGTCTGCTGAAAGCTTGGTCCCGTGACCTTGCTGCACCGTCCCTCACTCGACCCCGGCTCGACGCCCGCCTGCGCGCTGTACACCGAGCTGATCCGATACTCGAGCTGAAGCCCCAGGTTCTCCTTGAAGTTAGTCGTGTTCACGAAGCAGAGACCCGTGCTCAGGCCAAGGAACCATCTACTACCGAGCTGCTTGCCGAGAATCGCGCGGGTGTTGAGCAGACTGTAGAGGTATGGATCGTTGGCCCGCTGTGTCGTGCCCGCGCTTCCTCGGCCCGCGGTCTGTAGCTCGAAGATGTCGAGCACGTTCGGCGGGATGGCGCTGGTAAACAGATTCGCGGCGGATCGAAGTCCGAGGTTCGCGATCTGGGCACCGGACGTTTGGTCCAGGCCTATCGCCGGCTCCCCGGTGACCAGGTAGCTGAGCAAGTCGCTTTGCGAGAGCGGCAGGTTGTCAGGATTGTCGAGCGCGAGCTCCGGCCGCGCGAGCGTTCCGCCGATCGTCACTCGCACGCGCACGTCGCGACCACTGGCGCTCTGGCGCGGCTGCCGCACGGTATGGATGGCACGGATGTCGAGGGATGCGTTGAGATCCGGCGTACCGAAGAACCGAAGCGTTCCGCCTTCGACATCGAAGGTCGGCTGAACGAAGGGGTCCACGAGATTGAGCCGGTACGTTCCCCTGTCGGCGCCGAGCGTTCCATCGAGCGCGAGGCGCGGCGGATCGCTGAGGCGATCTCCCGGCTCGAGCGTGACATTGAGCGACCCGCCCAGCTTGATGTTCGCTTCCGAGGAGCGAAGCCATACATCCGGACCCAGCGCGATCGCGACGTTGTCGAGCGTAAGGTTGCGCGTCAGTCCGCGAGGTGTTTTCGGCAGCACTTCACGATTGAGCGCGAGCAGCGTGTCGACGGTCCCCACGAACTCCGGGTCGTTCAGGTCGATGATTCTCTTCCGTGCGAGCTCGGGGATGTAGATGGTGCCGCGCTCGACGCGGAGCGTGCCGTGCATCACGGCGTCCTGGTACGACCCGGTGAGCGTCACCGCCGGCGAGGTCGAGATGTCGAGCGAGGCGAGGCCCGGCTTGTCGATGACGTGGAAGTTCGAAGCGGTCGCGTTGAGCGAAAACGATGGATTGTCGTAGTGCTCAAAGCTCACCGATCCATTGAGAGAAAGCGCGCCGCGTCGCTCGTCCGTCGTCTCGGCGGAGAGCCGGCGGATGTGAACCGTGTCCCCGGACAGCGCGATGTCCGCGCGGATGTGCTCGAAGCGCGTGCCGAGGTTCGAGAGAGTCGCGGAGCCGTCGCCCAGCGAGATCTGGCCGAACAACCGTGGCTGCTTCACGCTGCCGCGGAACTCGACATCGGCGACTATCGCTCCACGGGCGTTGGTGAGCCCCGGGACGAACGTGCGGAACACCTGAAGATCGACGCTGTCGGTGCGGACGTAGCCGCGGATGGAATCGCCGTCCAACCGCACGTTTCGCACGAGCAGCCGCGACCGGCTGCTGTGCTGGAGGAGGAGCGAGTCCAGCGTCAGGGAGCGCGGCGCGAACGCGATGCGGGTTGGAGACTGCAGACGGTAGGTATTGACTGAATCCACCATCACCGCCGCGCTGTCGATTCTCACGACGGTTGTGTCCCGGTTGCGGGTGAGATTGCCCGCGAGATCGGTGCGAACGCCGCGCTCGCTCAGCATCGACGCGCTGAACTGTCCTGAAGTCGGCGAGGCGAGAGCAAGCGACGCCCTGACGCTGTTCAACGCGACCGGACCGAGGGAGATGCTGTCCGCGGCGAGCAGCACGCTGCCGTTCGCCCGCTTCGTGATGTCGGAGAGCAGGATCGTTCCGCGCACGCTCTCCACCGAGCGTCTCCCCAATCGTATGTCGCTCGCGCGCATGGTCCCATTGAGCGACAGACGCTCCAGGCTCCCCGTGACTTCGCCGCTCAGCTCCGCGCGGCCACGCAGGGAATCGATGCGCGGCGAAGTTGCAAGAGTCGGAAACAGAGCTCGGAGCCGCGCGAGAGAGTCCATCACCGCCGTGAAACGGAGCGAGCCCGCTCGCGCTCCGGTCAGGCCGAACGTGCCCGAGGCGTGTGCCTTCGCGCCAGCGGCGTTCAGCGAAAGCGTGTCGACGGTCGCGATGCCGTTGGCGAAACGCAGCCGCGCCACCGACGGCTCGACGCGGAATCCCGCGACCGTCGATTTGTCGAGCACCGCCACCGCCGTTCCCGCGAGCGTCGCCAGCGATGCCCCGCGAAGGTCGAGATCGTACTGCCCCGTGAGCTGGGTCTCGGGCACCTCGCTCTTCGCCAGCAGCGTGCGTAGATCGAGCCCGGTCGTGGTCGCTCTTCCGCGGGCGCCATACTCCTCGGGGTCGGCGTCGACGAGTCCGTTGTAGCCGAAGGTGCCCGCGGGTCCCGTCAGGGTCGTCGTGACGAGCAGGTTGGGCGTCGTGCCCTTCACCGCCAGCGGCCCCGTGTAGCTCCCGCGGAAAGGAAGGAGCGGATAGGAGTTGGATAGCGCGGTAAATGAGAGCGGGTCCGCGCCCAGCGTGAGATCGTAGACCAGGTACGTCTCACCCCACGTGACTCTGCCGCTTCCGGTGACGTGAGAGACGGGCTGGGCGCCGTCACGATGATTGAGATCCGCGTTCCGGACGCGAACGTCGAGCCACGATGAGTCGAGTGTCGCGGTGCCCGAAACGACTCCCTTCACTCGCGGGAAAAGCGGATTGAGGTACTGAAGCGTGCGCAGATCGAGCTGATCGACATCCACGTCGAAGCCGTGAAATGCCGTGAATGCGGGAAAGAGAATGTCCAGCTCGCCCTGGCCCGTCGCGCGCGTCACGGCTCCCGGCACGTTCGCATCGGCGAAGGTGAGGAACGACTGCTCGACGCGGAAACGGTCGAGCGGTCCGCCGGAAGCCTTCACGGTGCCGGTGATTTTCCCCTGCCAGTCGTACGGGAAATCCTTCCCGTTGAACGTGCGAAGCAGATCGAAATCGACGGGCGCCGCCTGGAGATCGACGTTCTTCAGCGCCAGAACCGGCCCTCCCACCGCGAACGTCATGTCGCCGAGCAGACGCGAGCCGGTGGTGCGCACGTCCATGTCGCTCAGCACGTAGTCGATGATGTGCGGATTGCGCTCGCTGCGAATGTCGAGCACCATCTTGCCGCCACCAGTCGTCGGCAGCGTCGGATACACCCAGGCGATGTCGCTGAGCGAGACCGAGTCGCCGATGATGTGCACGTTGTAGCGAACGGGCAGATCGCTTCCCCACACGACCTTGCCTCGGGCGCGACCCGTGGAGCGCGGGAGGTCCCAGTGTTTGCTGTCGATCCACAGGGAGTCGCCCAGGTTGAGCGCGGTGCCGGAGACGTTTCGGAAGTTGAACGGCGGATAGGACTCGTTGAAGCTCGCCTTGCGGATCCGCGCAAACCGACCCGCGCTGTCGGGGTCGGCGATACGCGCATAGCCCAGGCTCGCCTGGACCCGGGCCCATCGCCAGGTGCGGGCGAATCCCTCGCGGGTGCGGCGTATCTCATAATCCTTCCTCGACAGCTCGAACGCGATCGCGCTGGCACGCTTGGCCCCCCGCAGCGTAGGCGACGGATGCCACGGCATTGTGAGGATCAGGCTCGCGTCGTGGACGTCGGACGAGTCGATGACGATGAACTGGCCGAACCCGCGCTCGCTCTTGTTCTGCTCCTGCACGCTCGCCGGAAAGATCCGTCTGAAGTTCCACTCTCCGTTCTCGTGCTGCCGGAGGTGAACCACAGGATGCTGCGCATCGAGGTGAGTCAGCAGAATTCGCCGGTCGAAGAGGTCGCGCGCATCGTACCGCACCTTTACCGGCCCCGACGCTACGAACAATGAATCCTCGTCGTCGCGTATCTCGAGGGAGTCGATCGTCACGCCGTTGAAGAAGCCGCCGCGGATGCGCCCGACGTAGACCTTGCCCTTGACCTTGCCCTCGAGCATGGTCGACACCATGCGGCGCATACGCTCCTGGCCGAAACCGGTGTGCGTGACGCCGACGAAGCTGAGCCCCACGATCACCAGCAGGGCAATCAGAATCACTGCGCTTACGATCGCGATGCGAAGACGGCGGGACATGGGAGGCTAGAACGCCTGTCCGATCGCGAAGCTGAAGGTGAGACGGCTCCTGAAGCTCGTTTCGGGTGCGGGCCTGAAGTTCGCTGGACACGTTCCCGGAGACTGGGTGATGACGATACCGTCCGGCGTCGTCGTCACTTGCGCGGGAATGCCGTTGGTCGGACTGACGCAGAAGAGCTGCCCGCTTTCCCTCGTCGCTTCGTAGTACAACGGTCCCGGGGGCCGTGAGTAGGGATTGTATCCGATTGCCGCCCGGACGGGACCGACGGGCGAGAATGCAGTTATCTGGATTCCGGGTGTCACCTTCAGCCTCACGCTTCCCACGTCCTTGCCGCGGTTCCAGACCTCACCGGCATCAGTGAAAAGCGTGAGCTGCAACAACTGCGGAAGCACCGGGCTCCGCATCCGGAACTCAAGATTGCCCACGACGAGCGTGTTCCCGCCGACGGGTACGACTCTCCGGAAACTGCCCGTGGTGTCCCGTAGAGTGGTCGAGGTATCGGTACCCGAGGGTGGAACGATCTGATAAGTGCTGGCAATGTAGATGAGCGAGCCGAGCTCGTTCTGCGAGAACCCGCGCACCGTAGTGGGTCCGCCCGCATAGAGCCGCTCCTGCGGCGGCACGAATCCGGTCGCCAAACCAAAGGTTCGCCCGAACACCGTGCCGGCACGAATCCGGAATGCGAGGACATTGCCCCCGCTGGTGGCGATGTACCGCGATGCGTCCCCCACGATCTTGTTGAACTGCAAGTCCCTGTTGGAGAGAATCGCCGGTGACGAATGCCGCATCTCCAGGCGAATCACCGATCCCCGCGTTGGGGACAGGATGCTGTTGGAATTGTCACGGGTCGCCAGAAGGCTCAGCACCGCGAGCTTCTGCGTCCGCTGAATCCTCTCCCGCTCCGCCGCCTCGCACAGATTGAACACCGCGCAGAAGAGCGCGGGCTGCGCTTCGGTCCGTCCGAGATCCATGGAGTAGGAGATCGTGACCGGAGTTCTGGAGAGTCCGCGCCAGCCGACCGATGCGACGCCTCCGATCGCGGTCGTTCTCAGGTACGCGTTGTACTCGGAGACACGCTGACTGTAAAGCGTGATCGTCGGAAAGGCCCTGAGGCCGAAGAACACCGGCTGCCGGAGCGTCGCGCCGAGGTAATAGTTGAGCCTGTCACTGAAGACATCCCTCTTGGCGTCGGGACACATGTCCTCCGCGCCACGGAGCGGCCTTCCGATGCCGATCTTGGACACGCGCGCATTGAGATCGAGCCGCCGCGCGCCCCTCATGAAGTTGAAGTCGATGAGCTCTCCGCTCACGCGGAAGCAGTCGAGTGTCCCGTATCCCACACCCACGCGCGCGGAATGCATCGCGGCCTCGGCGAGGCTCACGACGAGAGTCACCAGAGAATCGTTCGGGCTGGCGGCGGAGTCGGGCGCGATCGACACGTGCTGATACGCCTCCGTCCGGTAGAGGGCGCGCTGCGCGTCGATGATCTCGCCCTCGCGAAAGATCCTTCCCGAGTCCAGCCCCATGATGCGGCGCACGACTCTGGTCGGTATCTGCTGCTCTTTCGCCGCATCGAGCGGGGTCACGTTGATCCTAATCGCTCCAATCCTCGTTCTCGGTCCCGGTGTCACCGTGAGAGTGTCCCACGCGACAAGAGCGCTGTCGGCAACGGTGAAGCTGTTGACGACATCGGCACCGGGATATCCGTTGTTGTGCAGGCGCTCGCGGATCGAGTCCGCGGCGGCGTCGATCGCGAACCGGTCGAACCTCCCGCCTTCACGCACCGGCAGGCTGCGGACGATCCGCTCCCTTTCCGGTATGGGTTCCAGCCCGCGCACCACGAAGGACCGGATGACGACCGGCGGACCTTCGTTGATCCTGAACCTGACCTCCACCGCGCCCGGGGCGAGCTGCTTCACGACGGTATCGACCGTTACTCTGGGATACCCCCGACGGCGATAAAAGATTACCAGCCGCGCCCGGTCGTTAGGGAGCTCGTTCCGGTCCAGACAATGTTTGACCGTAAAAGGAAGGTTGAGGTAACGCCGGGCCCAGGCCGAGGGCGTCGTGACTATCGTTTTCGCGAGATCGGCGTCGGTGAAGGCCCTGTTCCCATCGAACTCGAGGCGCAGGACTTCGAGGTCGCCGCGGTCGCAGTTGGTCTCCTGCGCGCGGGCGGTGCCGACTCCAACGAACGGTGCGAGAAACGCGAGTGCGGTGGCGAACCCGAGCCGTACTCTGCGCTCGGGCTTCACCCTTTCAGCGCGCGGGCGACAGGCGGCTGTCCCGGCGGCAGCTCGCGAGCGTAGTGCGTCTCCGTCTCGGGCTCGCTCCTGTCGCCCAGCATTCGCCGGGGCGGCGTGGTCGGCGAGCGAGCGAGCTCACCCTCGGGGACCAGGGGTGTCCGCTGGATTAAGAGTTGCACAAGGTAAAACCCGGCCAAACCGGCTGCGACGCCGACGCCAATGGCAGGCAGTAGATCCTTGGCGCCAAGTTGGCGTCGATAATAGTATTCTGCGCTCACGGTGAGGCCTATTCGGCGGGGACGCGCGAAAGTTCTCGTAGTTTGCCCCTTCATGTCAACCGGCTCAGCACTCGTATGCGGCGACTTCTCCTCCTCGTTTCACCCGCGATTCTGGCTTGCGGCGGTGGTGGTGAGTCCGCTCCCACCCGCAACGCGATCATCGACTCGCGCGACACCTACGATCCACGATCGATGGACCCGGCGCTGTCGACCGATGTCCCCACTGGCCGCGCGGTGGCCTACCTGTTCGACGGGCTGACGCGCTTCACGCCCGACGCCAAGGTCGTTCCGGGACTCGCGAAGTCGTGGGACATCGCCGCCGATGGTCTCACGTACACGTTCCATCTGCGGAACGGAGTGAAGTTCCACGACGGCCGTCCGTTCACGGCGAAGCAGGTGCTTTCCACGTTTCAGCGCGTGCTCGATCCAGCGACGAGGGGAGGCAGAGGCTGGCCTCTCTATCCGATCAAGGGCGCCGAGGATTACGCCGGAGGAAAGGCGACGAGCATAGCGGGGATGGCGGCCACGGATGACTCGACAGTCGTGATAACGCTCAAGGAGCCGCTCGCGATCTTCCCGAAGCTGCTCGCCATGCCCGTCACGTCGATAGTGCCGGACAATCCCGCCGCCGACTTCGGACAGAAGCCGATCGGCACCGGCCCGTGGAAGTTCGTGGAATGGCGGCATGACGACTACATCAGCTTTGCAAAGAATCCGGACTACTTCGACGGCCCGCCCGAAACAGATTCGCTCCTGGCCCGCATCATCCCCGAGCGGAGCACCGCGACAGCGGAATTCGAGGCGGGGAACGTCGATGTTCTGAACGTGCCCGAGCAGGAGACGAAGTCCTGGGAGGAGAATCCCGACAAGAAGGGAATGCTATCTTCCGCCCCTGCACTGCGGTTCTGGTACGTCGGCATCAACACCACGCGTGGACCTCTGAAAGATGTGCGCGTCCGGCAGGCGCTCAACCACGCGGTGGACGTGAATACGATGCTTCAGCATGTAATGGGCGGACGGGGCAGCGCCGCGGCGGGAGTCATCCCTCCGACACTCGGTGGCGCGGATGCGGGCCGCAAAGCCTACGCTTACGACGTCAACAAAGCGAAGCAGCTGCTGGCCGCGGCTGGACATCCAAATGGAATAGATCTGGAGCTCTGGACCTCGAACACCGATGCGTCTCCGCGCATATCCCAGACGATACAGGCGAACCTGGCGCAGGCGGGAATTCGCGTGAAGCTCGTCCCGCGCGACGCATCGTCCATGCGTGAGGCCGCGCGCAAGGGACAGACGGATCTCGCGCTCAAGGAGTGGTGGGCCGACTACCCGGACGCTGAGAATTTCCTGTATCCCCTGCTCCACTCCAGGAACAAGGGAGCCGGGGGGAACATTTCGTTCTACGCGAACCCGCAGCTCGACCGGCTGGTCGATCAGGCGCACCGCGAGCAGGACGAGACGAAGCGCAACCAGCTCTACTCCGAGGCCGATCAGATCGCGTTCAACGATGCGCCGATGATCTTCCTCTTCTTCTACAAGGATCTCTACGCTGTGCAGCCGTGGATCAAGGGATTCACCGTCCCGGCTGTCTTCAACGGCCAGCGCTGGACCGATGTGACAATCCAGAAATAGCAAGTGTTCGCGTTCATTGTCCGACGGCTCGCTCTTTCCATTCCGACACTCTTCGGGGTGCTGGTGGTCGTCTTTCTGCTGCTGTACGTCGCTCCCGGCGATCCGGTGCAGGAGATGGTCGGTGAGAGAGCGGACGCAGAGACGATTGCGCGCCTCCGGAAGGAGCTGCGGCTCGACGAGCCCCTGCTCAACCAGTTCACGCACTACACCAGTGGCGTGATCCGCGGCGACTTCGGCAAATCCTATATCACGCAGCGGCCGATCATTCAGGACATCCGCGAGCGGTTTCCGAAAACGCTGATCCTCGCCGGCTCGGCGATGCTTCTCGCCTCGATACTCGGTATTACGATCGGCGTCATGAGCGCGCGCCATCCGGGCGGCTGGTTTGACAGGCTCGGATTGGGCCTCGCCTATCTCGGAATTTCGTTCCCGGTCTACTGGGTCGGATTGATCCTGATCCTCGTATTCGCGGTGATACTCAAGTGGCTGCCTCCATCCGGATACGGCGGGATCGAGTACCTCATTCTCCCCGCCCTCGCGCTCGGCTCCCGGTCGATCGCGTTCCTCGCGCGCGTCACCAGGTCGGCGATGCTCGATGTGCTGAACAGTGATTTTGTCAGGACGGCGCGCGCGAAGGGTCTCAGGGAGCGCGTGGTGGTGGTGAAACACGCGCTGCGCAACGCGCTTATCCCCATCATCACCGTGCTCGGGCTCGATTTCGGATACTATCTCACGGGCAGCATTCTCACCGAGACGATCTTCAGCTGGCCGGGGATCGGGCGCTACGTCGTGAACGCGATCACGCGGCGAGACCTTCCCGCCATCCAGGGCTCCGTTCTCTTCCTGAGCGTCGTCTTCGTCCTGGTGAATCTCATCACAGATCTCGCCTACGCCAAAGCGGATCCGCGAGTAACCTACTCCTAGGCTTGGCGATGTCCGAGCAGGAGTCGAACGCAGTGCGCGAGCGCGCGCTGCGCAAAGAGATCGAGACGATCGAGAAGGAGTCGGGCGCGATGGCGGTTTCCATCGCGCTCCACGACACCGAGACTGGATTCGAGCTCCACCACAACGCCGAGCGGTGGTATCACGCCGCCAGCACGATCAAGGTGCCGATTCTGCTTGGCGTATTCGCGGCGATCGACCGCGGCGAGCTGCTGCCGCACTCGCGCGTCCACGTGCGGAACCGGTTTCTGAGCGTGATCGAGGCAGTTCCGTTCCGTGTCGAGGCTGGCCGCGACGCGAATTCGGCGGTCCATACCGCGATCGGGAAGATGATGCGCGTGGACGAGCTCGCCTACCACATGATCACCACCAGCAGCAATCTCGCCACCAACCTGCTGCTGGGCGTCATCGGCCCCGAGGCCGTTACCCGCACCCTTCGCGAGCTCGACGTCGAAGATGGGATCGAGCTCCGCCGTGGCGTAGAGGACGAGCTCGCGTTCGAGGCGCAGGTCAACAACAGGGTCACGGCCGACGGCCTGCTGCGCATCCTCGTCATGCTGTCCGAGGGAAAGGCGTTTTCGCCCGCTCTCTCGCGCCGGATGATGGACATCCTGCACGGGCAGGAGTTCAACCAGGGCATTCCAGCCCGGCTCCCCAAAGGCGCCCGCGTGGCGCACAAGACGGGCGAGATCACTACCGTCGCGCACGACGCGGGCGTGATCTATCTCCCCAAACGAAAGCCCTACGCCCTCGTGATACTCTCCGAGTGGGATCCCGCCGTTGCCGGCCGGTCGCGGACGATCGCCGCGATCTCACATCTCATATACGAGTCCCTCACCCAGGGGCCGTCGGATGAATGAGAGCCCCAACTTTCCTCTTCGAGTCGTTGACGGGCTGACCCTGCCGCCGGACTACCGGAAAGCTCTGAGACCGGGCGAGGACTGGAAGGACACAACCGGGCGCTCCCGGCAGCTCCCGCGCTACTTTTACGAGATCCCTTCCTGGGACTCGGCCATGAAGATCGAGTTGGCCACGCACTTTCTGCTCTGGGAGTTCATCCAGGTAGACGTAAGGGAAGCCCCGCCCCTCAGGACTTTCCCCCGGTACGTTCCGTGCGCAATAACCCTCCTGGCAATCTGCCTGGAGAGGTTCCGGGAAGCGGTGGGAACGTTCATTCACATCTCAGCCAACGGAGGTTATCGCTCGCCCATGCATCGCTTCTCGAAGAACGCTACTCCCCATGCCTGGGGGACCGCCGCCAACATCTATCGGATCGGCGACACCTACCTGGACAACCGGAGTGCGATCGAGCGCTTCAGCCTGATCGCCCGGGAAACGCTGCCCGGAATCTGGACGCGACCCTACGGCCAGCCGACCGGTTATGCTGAAGATCACCTCCACCTCGACCTCGGCTATGTGCTCTCGGTGCCGCGGGACGTAAAAAGTTGACCCGTTCCTTGCAGCAATTCTGGGAAATGAAGGAAGGCTTTCGGGTAAGATCAGAGAATGACGCAGCAGAAGAAGAAAGGACCAGAGAACAAATCATCCACCTCCGAGCGGATCCAGCTCGCGGCGATCGGCATGGAAGCCGAATTCGCCGTGATCATGGATGGCCTCCAGGTAAAGCCCGAGCACATCTTCGGGAGTCCGCGGAAGATCATCCGCGAGAAGATGATGCACCGGAAGGGCAGGTCGTACCATCTGCCCACCGGGAGCGCGGTCTATTTCGATACCGGCGTCATCGAGGTCGCGACCCCGGTAATCGAGATCGAAAAGGGTTGCGCCGCCCGGGCAGGCCGCTCGCTCTGGGAAGCGATTCTCTTCGTGAGGCAGGAGCTGGACGCCTGGGAGCAGGCGCACGACAGCGATGTCCAGCTGGCCGGCTTCAGCACGCACTACAACATCTCCTTTGAGTTGCCACTGGTCGAGCAGGGCACGACGAGGACCGTCGAGCAGCTCGCCTATCTCCTCTCGTACATACTCCCCGTTCCCGTGATGCTGCTCGCGGCGAACCGGCGGTCGACCGGCATCGGCGTCCGCCCACGCGTGGACAGGATCGAAGTGACCGCCGACTTCACCCCGGACGCTCCGTTGATGATCGCCACAGCGACGGTGATCGTCGGAATCGTCCGTGAGGTGATGACCTGGCCGAGCTTCGAGCTGGCCGCGCTCGAGGAGACGGACATCCCCGTGATTCGCGGCTTCCACCCGATGCCGCACACTACGCGCAAAGGCTGGCTCGCGCGCTTCGACTGCTTCCCGGACAATCCGTTCGTGTGCGACATTGACCGCGATGCGTGGCCGACCACCGATGGACGCTCGCTCACGCTCAGAGAGATAGCCGGCAAGATCACGAAACACTTCTGGCCGCACATCCGGCGATTGTCGGATCCATTCACGCTGCGCCTGATCGGAGCCGTGATGCGGGGCCGCGCGCCATCGCTGCTCGACCTCGACGATCGCCCACCCGGTTACGAGGACGTGGGCCGGCTGTGCACGTGGGACAACCTTTTTCCGGAAAGGATTCTTCCGCGGTCGCAGTACGAGCGCGTACTGATCCGCGCAATCTCCGGGCAGAAGCTCCACATGGGTGGCGACTGGTACACGCCCACGGGAATGCGCGGGTGGTCGCGTGTCATCTTCCGGCGGAAGGCAGACAACTCACGCCACGTCTTCACGCTCGACTATCTGTTGGGCCACCTGCGCGATTGGGAGCGACCGTACCGGACCGCGAAGCGGGGGAATGGGTCGAGACGCCGCACAGGCGTTTCCTAGCTTCGGCTACGAACGGCCCAGCGCGTCGAGCAGCTTCTGGTGAATCCCGCCGAAGCCTCCATTCGACATGATCAGCACGACGTCGCCCTTGGTGAGTCGCGGCGCGAGATCCTTCACGATCGCATCGGCGTCGGGCAAGTGCCGTGCGCCCTTCCCCAAGGCAACGAGGTCGCTAACCATTTCGGGGAGATCGATCGCCGTCGACTTGGTGTAGCGCTCGGGGTGGAAGAGCCCGGCGAGTATGATCTCGTCGGCTCCCCCAAACGCCTTCACATAGTCGCCCTGAAATTCCCTCCGCTGCGAGGTGTAGCTCCTCGGCTCGAACACCGCGACGATTCGGCGTCCCGAGTACTTTTGCCGTACTGCATCGATCGTCTCACGCACAGCGGTCGGATGGTGCGCGAAATCATCGATCACAGCTACTCCGCGCACTTCGCCGCGGACTTCCATCCGCCGCTTGACGCTGAGGAAGGTGCGCAGCCCTTCGCGCACCCCATCGCGATTCGCCCCTACTGCTTCGGCGGCCGCGATCACCGCCAGCACGTTCCGCACGTTGAACGTTCCCGCGAGCGGCGTCTCAACCTTCCCCCACTCCTCGTCTGAGCGAAACGCGCGAAAGGTCGTTCCGCTTTCACTGAAGGAGACATCGCGCGCGTGCCAGTGCCGCTGACCGGCCGGCGGCATACCGCCCGCCTCATCGCCGTAGGCGAACGACTCCACCGGCGCAAAGGATTTCGGCGCCAGCTCACGCGTGATCGGCGAATCCCAGCCCGCGATCAGCACGCCATTCTTCGGAATGAGATTGATGAACCGCGCGAACGCGAACCTGTAGGCCTCCTCGTCGCGATAGATGTCGGCGTGATCGAACTCGATGTTGTTCACGATCGCAGTGTCCGGAAGGTAGTGCCACATCTTCGGACCCTTGTCGAAATATGCGGTGTCGTATTCGTCCGCCTCGATCACGAAGTATTTCGAGTCCGTAAGCCGGTACGACGTGCCGAAATTCTCGGCCACTCCCCCGATGAGAAAGCTCGGATTGAGACCCGCTGTCTCCAGCGCCCACGCCAGGAGTGCTGTCGTCGTCGTCTTGCCGTGGGTCCCTGCCACCGCGAGCGAGTGGCGTCCCCAGATGAACTCTTCCTTTATGGTAGCGGCCGCCGACGTGTAGCGAAGCTTCTCGATGAGAGCCGCCTCGAGCTCCGGGTTGCCGCGCGAAATCGCGTTCCCGACGATGACGATGTCCGGGCGCGGCGAGAGATTCTCCGCGCGATAGCCCTGATTGTAGAAGATTCCCATCTGCTGGAGACCGGTGGACATCGGCGGATACACGTTCTCGTCCGAGCCCGTGACCTCGTGGCCGGCCGCCTTCAGCAGTCCGGCGAGCGACGCCATCGCCGTCCCGCCGATTCCAATCAGATGATAGTGCAGCGGACTTTTTCCCTTCGTTCCCGCTTTCGGGTCCAAGGCCATCCGCTAATCGTCCTTCTGGCCGAAGATGGCCATGTTGGAGCTGTGTCCCGGGTCCACCTTCTTCTCGGGATATATCCAGTGCACCGCCTGGTTCACCGCGGTCGCCGCTTCGCCGAAGCCCGTCGCGATCAGCTTCAGCTTCCCTGGGTAAGTCGTGATGTCACCGGCGGCGTAGATACCCGGCCGGCCGGTCTCCATCAGACTGTTCACCACGATCTCGTCGTTCTCGCAGTTAAGGCCCCACTCGGCCAGCGCTCCGATGTCGCTGTGGAAGCCGAGCATCGGAAGGACGGCATCGGCGTCGATATCGCGCGTCGCCTTCGTCTTCACTTCCCGTATCGTCACCCCAACGAGCTTTTCTCCCTCCGATCGAACGTCGTGCA
Source organism: uncultured Gemmatimonadaceae bacterium (assembly GCA_964391175.1). Classification (GTDB taxonomy): domain Bacteria; phylum Gemmatimonadota; class Gemmatimonadetes; order Gemmatimonadales; family Gemmatimonadaceae; genus UBA4720. The sequence goes on from CAYMKQ010000005.1 coordinate 37,809, forward strand.
GCTCGTGGAAGGGCAGGAGCGTCGTGCGGCCCGCTGGTGCGGCGGCGGCGGCCACTACGTCGGCGACGGTCGCCCCGTGCGCCCGGTATCTGTCGCTGCGGTGGACGAGCGTCACCGCCCTGGCGCGATCGCGCAGCTGCTGCGCCCAGTCGAACGCCGAGTCTCCGCCGCCGATGATGACGATGCGTTGGCCACGGAAATCTTCGGGGTTCGAGACGCGGTCATAGATGCCGCGCCCATACCACGGCTCCGCGCACGCCTGCGGGAGGCGCCGCGGTGAGAAGGCGCCGATGCCCGCCGCGATGACGATCGCGCGAGTCGGGAACCGGTCCGTCTCCGTCACCAGCACGAGGTGGTCTTCCTCCTGATCGAGGGCGGTGACGTTCTGATTGAGGTGAGCCTGAAGCTTGAACTGGGCGGCCTGCTCCACTAGCTCTTTCACGAGGTCCTTCGCTAGCACCTTCGCGAAGCCGCCGACATCGAAGATGAACTTCTCGGGATAAAGTGCCGTCACCTGCCCACCGAGCTGCGGCAGGGCGTCGACGATCTGAGCCGTCGCGCCACGCATGCCCGTATAAAAAGAGGCGAACAGCCCGGTGGGGCCGCCGCCGATGATCGTTATGTCGGTGATCGGATGGGTCATCTCCATCGAAATATATCAGACC